>CAMDTN010000058.1 GCA_945907755.1 Singulisphaera sp. GP187
GTCGTGGCAGCCGACCGTTGGAGTGCATCCGACCGGTCGGCAGAGCGACCATTCGCCGCGCGGAGCCCGGGATGGCAGAGGTGACCCGAGACCGCGGAGCCCACCAAGTACGCGCGAAGCGAACGGCCGAGCGCCCATGGGCACACGCAGCACCGGCCTATTGCAGGGTCGTTTGGGCCGTGTTTGAGAGCCGCAACAGGCCGTCGTTGTCGACAGTGGCAGCTTGGAACCAGAAGGAGAGGCCGGCGAGGCTCAAGGGCACCGGGGCACCGAAGGCCGCATGGCCATCAAGGTCGCCGCTCAGAACCGTGAACAGTTCGAAGGGCAAACCGAGACCGATGCTGAGGCTGCCGATCTGGGTGGGTCCGGGGCTGAGGCTCATGAACAGTGCCGCAACGTTGCCGGCTTCGATGTTGCCCAGCGAGATCACCGCTGTGCTGCCGCCCACGGGCGCCGGCGGCACCTGCAGCCGGAGCTCGTGGCCCGGAAGCTGCTTCCAGCGCTGGATGACCGGCGCCCCTTGATGACTGACATACAAGCGGCTGCCATCGCGCGAGAAGACCAGTTCGTTGGGCTGCGAGCCCGTGCCAGTGGCCGCAGTGCCGACCAGCGTGAACGTCGCAACATCGACGAAGACCACTTGTGCGCCGAGCATGTCAGTGATGACGCAGGTGGCGCCATCTGGGGACAATGCCAGCCCATGCAAGCCGAGTCCGATTTGCACGGGGGGGAAGTTGAGGACGCGGCTGACTGAGCTGGTCTGCAGATCAAACTCGACGAGCTGCGGCGAGAACCCATAACCCACAGCGCCCAAGATGGTGCCAGCGGGTGTCAGCACGAGGTCGGTGATGCTCGGGTAGGCAAACTGCGCCGACGGGCCAGCGCTGATGGTCGCAACGACTGTGCCCAGTTGCACATTCACCAACTTAATGCCGGTGACAGACGAAGTGGAGTAGCCCACAACCGGATCGAAGTTGAAGGTGGTGTAGGGCACCGCGAGGACTTGCGGGGCCGCCCAAAGCATGCGCCCAAACATGTCGGGCACGCTGATGGTGTTGACAATGGTGCTGAACGTTGGGCTGCTGGGCACAGCATCGATGACGTCGAGCGTGCCGCACGAAGTGCCTTGCACGATGACGCGCGTGCTGTCGTCAGAAGCGAGGATGCTGAAGGGATACACTGCGCCGAAGTTCGCGCCAAAGCAAGGCGTGAGCAAGATTTCTAAAGGCGCCGTCAAATCCGCATCCAAGCGAGTGACTGTGCCCGAGTTGCTGTTGGACACCCACACATGGCGTGTGTCGCCGTTCGCGTGGCGCGTGATGGCGATGTCTTCAGGGAACAAGCCGCACACACCGATGGCGTCTTGCGCGGCCGTGGCTATGTCGATGCGAACCACATTGTCGTTGTTGTAGTTGCCCCACTGCGCGGGCGGTGTAGTCCACGGTGCGAGGTTGCCGCACAGAGCGGCGTACAGCTTCGTGCCACTAACATCGCGAGTGATACCGAACACCTTGTCGGCGCTGCTCGGCTGATTGTCCGTGACCTGAATGGTCGCGTCGAGGACTTGGGCGTGAAGGGTGACGGCTGCAAACGCAACCACGATGAGAAAACGAGACAGCATTGGAAAACTCCCTGCCGGAACCACGCCGGCCGGAAACCCGAGGCCGCGGGCATTGGCTCTTTCGCTGCGGCGATGCCGTAGCGCAGGGACTCCGACCTCGAGAGTCCATGGGAGCACCTCTCCGGCCGGCGGATATCCTGGCTCGTGGATTGACCTACTCGCTGCACCTTCCCACGGCACCAGAGGTGCGCGCAGTGGATTCGCAGCTTTTGTACCCACTTACAGTGGCGGGACCGCGATGGTGTTGCACCATCTTCCCCCGCAGCATCGCTGCTGCGGCTTGCAACCTTGAGGGGCAGCAAGCGCCGTCCGGGAGCCCCGTGTTCGCACGGGGGAGTGTCGTTTTAGTCGACACTGTGATCGGCTGCAAGCTGCGTCACCACATTCCCATCGCGCCGCTGCATGGTCATTCCGGCACAGCGAGGTTGATTTGCTGGAGCGTGCGCAGCCAGTGGGTCGAAGTGTAGAAGTCGAGCGCACTTCCGCCTCCACTGCTGCAAGGCACCGCTACGATGCGTGCCTCGTGCGGCGGAGTTCAGAGCCGCGCTCCGGAGGTGGGCTTGGCGTCCGACGCAGCGGAACAAGAAGGTGAGCGACTCAGCTTCACGGTGACCGACGAAGCCGCAGGCCAGCGTTTGGACATCGTGTTGCAAGCGCAGCTCGAAGGTTGCTCACGCAGTTTCGCCAAGGAACTGATCGTGGCCGGCCGCGTGCAAGTGAACGGCAAAGGCGCGAAGCCTGCGCTGAAACTCGACAGCGGCGATGTGGTGACAGCGCGGGTGGTGGCACCTTCGCGCGCGCACACTCTGGTGCCCCAAGACCTGCCCTTCGGCGTGCTGCACGAAGACGCGTCCATCATCGTGATCAACAAACCAGCGGGGCTGACCGTGCACCCGGGCAGCGGCCAAGCCGACGGCACGCTCGCGAACGCGTTGGCTTTCCGCTACGACGAACTGTCCGATGCGGGCGGCGAAACGCGTCTTGGCATCGTGCACCGTTTGGACAAAGACACCACCGGCGTGATGGTGATCGCGCGCACGAATCGCGCGCACTACGCGCTGGCGGGGCAGTTCCAAGAACGCACCACGAGCAAGGAATACTTGGCCCTCGTTGAAGGCTGCGTCGTGCTGGATGGCGACATGATTTCGCTGCCTCTGGCGCGCAGCCAGCGCGACCACATGCGCGTGGTGGTGGATTCGCAGCACGGCCGTGCCGCTGAAACGCGCTGGGAAGTGTTGGAGCGATTCCAGCGTTTTACGCTGCTGCGCTGTCGCCCGCGCACGGGCCGCACGCATCAGATTCGTGTGCACATGGCCAGCATGGGGCACCCCATTGTTTGCGATGGACTGTACGGCGCGCGCAAGTTCTTGCGCCGCTCCGAAGCTGGTGGATCTGGCCAAGAAGTTGTGCTGGGCCGCCAAGCCCTGCACGCGGCCAAGCTGTCGTTCGTACATCCCCTAGACGGTCGCCCGCGTGAATACGCGGCGGAGCTGCCGACGGATTTTCGTGAAACACTCGAGCTGTTGCGGGGCGCGCGCGCCGCAGCAGGAAGGACGGAAAGATGAGCAACGCTGACAAACTGCTGGACAAAGTGAGCCGCACCGTCGACCGCAAGGCTTGGCGCAATCTTCATTGGGAAGGGTCGTTCCGCGACTACCTCGAATTGGTTTATGCGCAGCCATGGGTGGCGCGCAACTCGTTCCAGCGCTTGTACGACATGATCGTGTCGTTCGGCCATGACGAATACACCGAGCAGAAAGAGCGCCGTGTGCGCTATCGCTTTTTCTCGGACCCTGAGGGTGGCGGGCGCGACGCCATCTTTGGTCTCGACGGCCCACTGATGCGCCTTGCCGACACCATCAAAGCCGGCGCCCATGGCTATGGCCCAGAACGCCGCATCATCTTGCTGCACGGCCCGGTGGGTTCCGCCAAGAGCACCATCGTGCGCTTGCTGAAGCGCGGTCTGGAACGCTGGAGCGCCACTGAGGAAGGCGCGCTCTACACATTCTCGTGGGTGCTGGAAGATGGCACCGAATTGCCTTCGCCTATGAACGAAGAGCCGTTGAAGCTGATCCCGGAAGAGTGCCGCGGCGCGTTGGTGGAGGAACTGAACGAGCGTCTCGACCGCACTTGGCGCCTAAAAATTGATGGCGGGCTCGACCCCGTTTCGCGCTGGTATTTCAACCACTTCCTGAAGCTGCACGAAGGCGACTGGATGAAGGTGCTCGATCATGTGCGCGTGCGCCGCATCATCTTGTCTGAGAAAGATCGCCGCGGCATCGGCACCTTTCAGCCCAAGGACGAGAAGAATCAAGATTCCACCGAGCTCACTGGAGACATCAATTACCGCAAGATCGCAGAGTACGGTTCGGATTCCGATCCGCGCGCATTCAACTTCGATGGCGAATTGAACATCGCTAATCGCGGTTTGTGCGAGTTCATCGAGGTGCTGAAGTTAGATGTGGCCTTCCTGTACGACCTCTTGGGCGCCACTCAAGAGCACACCATCAAGTCGAAGAAGTTTGCGCAAACCGACATCGACGAAGTGATCATCGGGCACACCAACGAGCCGGAGTATCGCAAGCTCCAAAGCAACGAGATGATGGAAGCGTTTCGCGACCGCACGGTGAAGATCGACGTGCCTTACAACCGCACGCTGCGCAACGAGATTCGCATTTACCAGCGCGATTTCGACCAGACGCGGGTGCGTTCGAAACACATTGCACCGCACACCATTGAAATGGGCGCGTTGTGGGCGTTGCTGACGCGCTTGGAAGAGCCGCGCAAAGCCAACATCACGCTGCTGCAAAAGGCCAAGCTCTACAACGGCAAGATGCTGCCGGGCTTCACGGAAGACAACATCAACGAACTGCGCCGCGAATCTGTGCGTGAAGGCATGGACGGCATTTCGCCGCGCTACATCCAAGACAAGCTCAGCAACATCTTGGTGAAAGAAACCGGCGCGCATTGCATCAACCCCTTCATGCTCTTTCACGAACTCGAAGAAGGCCTGAAGCACCATTCGCTGATCAGCAACGAAGATGTGCGCAAGCGCTATCGCGAATTGTTGTCGGTGGTGCGCGAGGAGTACCAAGACATCGTCAAGAACGAGGTGCAACGCGCCATTAGCGCCGACGAAGACGCCATCAAGCGCCTCTGCGCCAATTACCTCGACAATGTCAAAGCCTTCACGCAGCGCGAACGCGTGCGCAACCCCTTCACTGGTGAGGCCGACCCGCCGGATGAACGCTTGATGCGCTCTATCGAAGAGAAGATTGAGATTCCAGAATCGCGCAAGGACGATTTTCGCCGCGAGATCATGAACTACATCGGGGCGCTGGCAGTCGAGAATAAAACCTTTGACTTCCGCAGCAACGAGCGCTTGCATCGCGCCTTGGAATTGAAGCTCTTCGAAGACCAGAAGGACACCATCAAGCTCACCAGCTTGTTGTCGAACATGGTCGACCGCGCCACGCAAGAGAAAATTGATGTGGTTAAGAAGCGCTTGATCGACAACTTTGGCTACACCGAGGAATCTGCGACGGATGTGCTGAACTTCGTGGCCAGCATTTTTGCGCGCGGGGATAGCAAGGGCTGATGCTCGGACGCATTGAGACAGATCACCGGCGCTTCCGCCAAATCGTGCATGGCACGATCCGGCGCGACTTGAAGCGTTATGTCTCCAAGGGCGAGCTGCTCGGACGCAGCTCCGGTGGGACCATTTCCATTCCGGTCCCGCAGATCGACTTGCCGCATTTCACCTTCGGTAGCACCGAGGGCTCGGGTGTAGGCCGCGGGGAAGGCGAAGGCGAAGAGGGCGAAGCCGGTGAGGCCGAAGGGCAGCATGTCTTGGAGGTTGAGGTGGGCCTTGATGAACTGGCGCGCATTTTGGGCGAAGAGTTGGAATTGCCTGACATTCGCCCTCGTGGCGAGGCCGACATTGTGTCTGAGCACGCACGCTGGAGCGGCATCCGCCGCGTGGGCCCAGAATCGCTGCGGCATTTCAAGCGCACCTACCGTGAAGCGCTGAAGCGCCAGATTTCTCTTGGGCAGTTTGACCCAGCGCATCCCGTGGTGATTCCTGTGCGCGATGACCGGCGTTATCGCTCGTCGCAAGTGAAGCGTCGCCCAGAATCCCGCGCCGTGATCATCCACATGATGGATGTGTCCGGTTCGATGGGCACGGAACAAAAGGAAATCGTGCGCATCGAAGCATTCTGGATCGACACATGGCTGCGGCATCAGTACAAGGCCATTCAAACCGTTTACATCGTTCACGACGCGGTGGCGCGAGAAGTCAGCCAGCACGATTTTTATCACTTGCGTGAAAGCGGCGGCACCAAGATCAGCTCGGCATACCAGCTCTGCTTGGACACCATCCGCACGCGCTTTGGTTCCGGCGACTGGAACATCTATCCCTTCCACTTCAGCGACGGCGACAACTGGAGCAGCAAAGACACTGCCGGCTGCGTCGAACTGCTGCGCGCCAACTTGCTGCCGCAGTGCAACCTCTTCTGCTATGGCCAAGTGCGCTCGGCCTACGGTTCAGGCCAGTTCAAGCGCGATTTAGACCAAGCACTGCCCGGTGAAGAGCGTTTGGTGACCAGTGCCATCGCCGACCGCGACGGCATTCTCGGTTCCATCCGCGATTTCTTGGGGAAGGGCCGATGAACTTGCCGCCCAGCCTCGCTTCAGTGGAAGAGCGCATTCGCGAGAGTGCCAAGGCTCATGGTCTGAAGTGCTTCGACACCATTTTTGAGATGGTGGATGAAGAGCAGTTGGACGAGATCGCCGCCTATGGTGGTTTCCCTACGCGCTATCCGCACTGGCGTCACGGCATGGAGTTTGAACGCTTGCGCAAATCGTCGCGCTGGGGCATTTCGAAGATCTACGAACTCGTCATCAACAACGACCCTTGCTACGCGTACTTGTTGGCCAGCAACAGCCTCACCGACAACAAGTTGGTGATGGCGCATGTCTACGGCCACTGCGATTTCTTCCGCAACAACGCCTGGTTCCGTCACAGCGAGCGCAAGATGATGGACCGCATGGCGAATCATGCGGTGCGCGTGCGCCGCATTATTGATCGGCATGGCCAAGAAGCGGTCGAAGCCTTCTTGGATCGCGCGTTGTCGTTAGAGAACTTGTTGGATTACCGCCAGCTCTGCGAGGCCTCAGCACCGCCGCGGCCGCAGCCCCGGCATCTGGCGGAAGACGGCGACGACACGCCCGAGAGGGCGCCCAATTTCCGGCTGCGTTCGCGGGACTACATGGACGAGTTCATCAACCCGCCCGAATACATGGAGAAACGCCGGCGCCAGCATGTTGCCGAGCAAGAAGCCGAAAAGCGCTTGCCTGGCGGGCCGCGCCGCGATCTGTTGGCGCTGCTGCTGGAACATGCGCCGCTGGAGCGCTGGGAGTGGGAACTCCTGAACATCGTGCACGAAGAAGCGCTCTACTTTGCGCCGCAGCGTGTCACCAAGATCATGAACGAAGGCTGGGCCAGTTACTGGCATCGGCGCTTGATGGTTGAAGATGTGCTCACTGATGCCGAGTTGGTGGACTACGCCGACACCGTGGCTGGCACTCTGGCCGAAGGCAACACTCTGAACCCCTACAAATTGGGACTGGAATTGTTCTTGGATATTGAAGCGCGCTGGAACAGCGGACGGCACGGCCCGGCCTTCGATGCCTGCGATGAGATGGCGCAGCGTGAGGCTTGGGACAAACAAGAGAATCGCGGGCTGGAGCAGATCTTCTTGTCCCGTGCGGTCCACGACGACGTGACCTTTTTGGATGCGTACTTGACCGAAGAGTTTTGCCACCGGCATCAACTGTTCGTGTACCGGCGCGACCCGCGCACGCACAAGAAGGAGCTAGTGACGCGCGAGTTTTCGAAGGTGAAAGAAGAGCTGCTGAACAACATCGCCAACGGCGGTGCACCCATCATCGAAGCGGTGGACTTGAACCACGGCAATCGCGGCGACCTGCTCTTGACGCATCGCCACATGGGGCGCGATTTGCGCCCGGATTTCGCCGAGGCCACACTGTTGAACATGGCTGCCATCTGGAAGCGGCCCGTGGTGCTGGAAAGCAGCGTCGAGGACAAACTGGTGCGCTGGGTGGCTTGCGACGGCAAAGTCACCATGGACCACCCCTCTTCCTGAGCAGCGGATAAAGTGCCGCCCGCATGGGCACACTCTGGCCGGTTGATCGGCTGAATCTTGTTTTCCTCGCTTTCGAAGCGGTGTTGCAACTGACACGGTTGCGCAGCACTAACGGCGGCGCGTGGTGGCTGCTGTTCGACTTTGGGTCCATGGCGGTGGTGCTTTTGCTCGCACGCGCCACTCGCTCGACTTCGCTGCACCGCGCCGCTTTGGTGCGCTTGGTGCACGGCATGATCACCGTGCCTCTGGCCTTCACTCAGGTGGGTCTGCTCATCGCCGCCAGCGGCGGCCACGACTACGCGGCCGAGCTAGCTTCATGCGACCGTTCACTCTTCGGCGGCACCGATCCGTTGCAGTGGTTGGAGCAATTCGCGCACCCCGTGCTGACCGAAGCGTTGCAAGTGTCGTACACGCTGTACCTACTGCTGCCAGTTGCGACTGTTGTGGCATTGGCTTGTCGTGCCGACGCCATGACCATCGCAAGATCACTGTTCTCGCTGCTGGGCATCTATTACTTGTCGTACCTCGGCTACCACTTGGTACCCGCCTCCGGCCCCAACATTCACAACAACTTTGGGCCGTTGGTTCCGTGCGAGATCAACCCGCAATTGCGGCACATTTTCATCGATCCGCTGGAAGGCCTGTGGCTGACTGCAGACTTGCGCCGCTTCATCTTCAATGCCGAAATCACCAAGCAGGATTGTTTTCCCAGTGGCCATGTGGCGGTGGCCGCTGCCTGCCTCGTTTACGCTTTCCGTTGTGGACGCCGCGTGGGCCTCGCCTTCCTGCCGTTGTGCTTGGGCGTGATCCTGTCCACGGTTTATCTGCGCTACCACTATGTTGTCGATCTCATCGCTGGTTTGTTGCTTGCCTGGCTGGGCATCGTGGTGCTCGAAGGTTGGCATCGGCGCATGGAAAGGCGTTGGCATGCTTCCTAAGAACGGTGTGCTGCTGCTTGTGCTGTGCTTGTTGGGCGCTGCACTCACGGCGCAGCAAGTGCTGCTGGTGGCTACACCTGGCAGCGACGAAGAGCGGGCTATCACTGCGGGTGCGCGCGCAGCGTTGAGCGCGCTGGGGTTGGATGCAAGCGTGGCTGCCTCAGCAGGCATCGACGCGTTGGCGAGCGCACAAGCGCACCCAGAGGCGCGCCTTGTGATCTGTGCAGCTCCGCGCGCTCGCGTGCAAGCCTTGGCTGCGGCAGCGGCCAAGCGCGGCGTCGTTGTTTGCGATGTCGGACGCAACGGACTCGGTGGCGCGTTGGATCCAAGCCCAGAGGAAGAGGGCGCTGATGCGGCGTGGTGGCTATGCGGCCCCTTCGCGCACCACGATGTGTTGGTGTTGCAAGGCAGCGAGCGCACCGACAAGGAGGAAGCGGCCGCCTTTGTGGCGCGCGCGAAATCACTGCACGCATTGAAGCGCGTGGAGGGGCCGGTCGGCGTGGAATCCGCTGCGGCACTAAAAAAGCGTTTGCAACGCGCGGCAGAGGACGGCATCACCGCCGTGTTTTGCGCGGCGGCACCCCATGAAGTGCAGGCCGTGGCTGCAACGGCACAGGAAATCACGCCGCGTTTGGTGGTGCTGGCTTCGAGCAGAGCTCTATCAGTGGTGGAAAAGCCTGCCGCATTCAGCGAGGGCTTGGTGGTGATGGACTTCGCACCGCCGACGCTTGCGATTGCGAAGGAACTGCCCGCCGTGGCGGCGCTTGCTCGCCAGCCTGGGCTGGATGCGTTGCGCCAATTGGCCGCTTTTGATGCGCTGGTTTCTGTATTCGGCGCGGGCGTGGTGAAGTCTGTTGAAAGCGGCGGTGCCTTGCGGCCTGGTGTGTCTTTGCGCAGTCGTGGCAGCGACCCACGGCGCTTGTTGCACGCTCCAGTGTGGCTCGAAGCGGGTGCTTGGAAGCCCATGTTCCCGTTTGACGACACGCGCCCGGCACCAGTTCAAGAGGGCTACGACCCTGCGCGTGGCTTCGGTGCGCTGTCGCGTTGGAGCACTTTGCAATTTGTGCCTCGTGCAGGCACCACCGCCGCCGTGTTCCACTTTGGTGACAAAGACAAGCGCACCATCGAGGACGATTTGTTGCGCTTGAAGCTGAGCACTGGCGGGCGCCTGCCGTTAGTCGACCACCTCGTGCGCGAGAAACTGATGGCGCGTGTGTTGTCGGTGACTGCGGAAAAGTTCTTGCACGAAACTGATGGCGCGCAGGTGCCAGGGCGCAGCTTTGCGATCAGTGTGTGTGCGCGCAAGCCTGCGAAGATGCCCACCAAGCGCATCTGGCCGTGCGCGGTGGCTGGCGACGACCCTGCAGCAGGTGGGCGCGCCTACGGCTCCTACTGCGAGATCTACTCGTCATTTATCCGCCGCACCATTTTCGAGCAGCGCGATTTGCTGGAACGCCCGGTGGATGCGCTCGATCTCGGCACGCTGACAGGCATCCGTGAAGAGAGCGGGCCTTATGTGACGGGCACGCGCCGCGATGTGCTCTATCGCTTGATCGAAGGATTCGCCGGCTCCATGGGGCTGACGGCAGCGCATGAAATCGGGCATCTTGCAGGCCTCGGCCATGACGAAGACGACCCCTGTGGTCTGATGAATGTGAAGGAAGGCGCCGGTATTTCGCACAACGACGGGCATTTCACTCCCACCAACGAAGCGGCTTTGGAGAAAACTCTGGGGCGCGTTCCCAACGCAACTCCCAAGCGCTGAGCAGCGCCCGCGGGGCGCGGCTTACAGCGGCTTTTCGTAGAGCCGGTAGGTGCGGTATTCCTCACTGCCGCTGCGCAGGAGTGTGTTGCGCATGGTTGTGTTGGTTTCAAGAACCCAAGAGGCTTCGCAAGTTTTCATGCCAGCGGCGCGCGCGCGGCGAGTGACGTCGGCGTACAGCAGCACATCCAATCCGCGCTGCTGAAACTCGCGACTGATGCCCATCAACATCAAGCGCATGTGCCTCAAGCGCCGCTTCGACAGCAGTATGCGCACGATGCCGAATGGCCACAGCTTGCCGTTCAGGCGCTGCAAGACTTCGTTGTAATCCGGCAACCCAAGGTGGAAACCCACTTCACGCCCTTCGCGCAGCACGAAGGCGCCGAGGTCGGCACGCAAGATGGGTCGCAGCTCTGCTGCCATGTGATGCAGTTCAGCCGCCGACATGGGCACGAAGCCCCAGTTGGCGCTCCACGCATCGTGATACAGCTGCTGCACCAGCTTCAGCTCGCGCTCGAAATGTTGCGGCTCGAAGGGGCGCAGAGTGACATTTTCGCGGCGCTGCACCAACGCGGCGATTCTCTCCCAGCGCTCCAGATTCACTTCTGGCAAGCGATAACGAAACGCGATTAAGTCCATGGCCTTGCGCAAGCCGCAATTTTCCAACAGCGCGCCGTACCACGCGGGGTTGTGCGGCATCATCAGCATTGGGCGGCCCGGTTCGCCCGCCACCAACACGCCGCATTCGTAGTTGGTGGTGGGGGAGTAAGGCCCGCGCAGCAACGCATGGCCTTGCGAGCGCTCTGTCACCGCTTGCAACAAGAACTGCGCCACTTCGCGATCTTGCTCGCACTCGAAGAAACCAAAGAATGCAGCATCTTCGCCGCAGTGGCGTTGGTGCGCAGGGTTGTGGATGGCAGCGATGCGCCCGACGACGGCGTCGCCGCGTAGGGCCAGCAGCGCATCAATGCGCCCTTCGGAGTGAAACGGATGCTTGCCGTGCTGCAGCAAGGCCTGAAGGTCGCGGTTCAGCGGCGTCACCCAATGGGGGTCGTCGCGGTAAAGCCGCTTCGGCAGTTCGATGAATGCACGGCGAGTGGCGCTTCCCTCTACAGGGAGAAGGCGCAGCGTGCTGGCCACGGCGTCAGCCTCTAACGACGCTTGTCAGCGGCGCTTTGCGCTGCTGGGCGAGCTTGCCGAACACGTCAAGGACTTGGTTGATCTCTTCGTCCTTGTGCGTCGCCATGTAGGAAGTGCGGATGAGGCCCTTGCCTGCGGGTGTGCCAGGCGCCACCACCGGATTGGCGAACACGCCGTGGAGGTCCAACATCTTCCAGAAAGCGAAGGTGTCTTCGTCGCTGCCGATGAGCACGGGCACGATGGGCGTTTCGGAGCCCATGGTGTCGTAGCCCATGGTTGCAAACTCGCGCCGGACCCGAGAACTAATCTCGTGCAGGCGTTGCATGCGCCACGGCTCTTGTTCGAGGATGCCCAAGGCCGCCAGAGCTGCGGCCGTATTGGCGGGCGTGGGCGACGCCGAGAAGATCAGCGCGCGAGCAGTGTGCTTGATGTAGTGCACGACATCGGCGCGGCCGGCGATGAAGCCGCCGATGCTCGCGAGGGACTTCGAGAAGGTGCCCATCACTAAATCCACACCGCCGTTGGGGTCGTCCAGCAGGCCGAAGTGCTCGGCGGTGCCGCGGCCCTTGGCGCCCAAGACACCAATGCCGTGGGCATCATCGACCATGACCTTCGCGTTGTATTTCTTGGCCAAGCGCACCACGCCGGGTAGGTCGCTGATGCTGCCATTCATGCTGAACACGCCGTCCACGACGATTAGCTTGCCGCTGCTCTCGGGGGTTTCGGCGAGCATGCGCTCGAGTTCGCTCAAGTCGTCGTGGCGATACTTGCGGGTCACGCCGAAGCCGAGGCGTGCGCCGTCCAAGATGGATGCGTGGTTCTCGCGGTCGCAGAAGACCACGTCACCCTTGCCAACCAGCGAGGCCAGCACGCCAAGGTTCACCATGAAGCCCGTGGAGAAGATCGCGGTAGATTCCATGCCCATGAACCGGGCGAGACGGTCTTCCAGCACCTCGTGCAACTCCAAGGTGCCGTTGAGGAAGCGTGAACCAGTGCACGAGGTGCCGTAGCGCTGGGTGGCCTCGATGGAAGCTTCAATGACACGGGGATCGTGGGTGAGGCCGAGGTAGTTGTTCGACCCGACCATGATCACCTCGCGCCCTTGGATGGTGGCGCGAGTGCAGTCGTGCTTGCTGATGGCGCGGAAATAGGGGTAAACCCCCTTCGCCATGAGTTCCTTGGCACGGGTGAAGCGTTCACATTTCTCGAAAAGATCCACTTGGTGTTGGTTCCCTAGATCCCGCTCAGGTTGCCGTCCGGTTGTTTTTCGGTGCCACCTGGCGCACACTTCGCAACGGTCAGGGTTGGCCAACGGGGGTCCCTTCGCTGGGTCCCGTCCAACCGTCGGTTTCCTTTTTATCATCCGGAAAGAGCTTGTGAAGGGGGGCAGAAGGCTTGAAACAAAAAGTTCTGGTCACCGGTGGCACCGGGTTTATCGGGCAACATCTTGTGCAAGTCTTGCTTGCACAAGGCTTTGA
>CAMDTN010000059.1 GCA_945907755.1 Singulisphaera sp. GP187
CCCAAACTGACACCACCCACATGCTGCGGCACACCGCTCGTGCGTTCGCGCAGAGCAGCAGCAGCGAGGCGCATGTCGTCCAGCAATACAGCCGTACTGGGGGCGTCGCCACGGCGTCCACCACTGCGGCCGCAACCGCGACGGTCAGCTATCAGCACAGTGATGCCCGTATCGGCCAAGGCCTCGGCCAACGGCGCGTACCAGCGCAAGTGCGACGCCACTCCGTGAGCGAGCAGCAGCGCAGCGCGTGGCTGCGACGCTGGCCAACACGCACATTGCAGCGGCGTGCCATCGGCGGCGCGCAGCACAAACTCGCGGCCCACAATCGTCATGCAGTGCCGTCCTCTGTGACGATGCGCTCAGGTTCGCTGCGTTCATCGTGAATGCGCGTGCGCAACACGATGGTCTTGGCTTGGAACGCGCGGCCACCGGCGTCGGCCACAGCTTGGCGCCCTTGTTCGTACCAGCCACGGCGCATCACATGAAGCACCGGATGGAGCAGCCGCCCCGACGCGCGCTTCGCGGCGTATTCCAAATTCAGTCGCGCTACTTGCGCATCGAATGCTGCCAAGAAAGGCAAGCACGCCATGGGCGGAAGCCCGCGGCGGCTTTCGACCAGCAAGATGTAGCGGCTTTCATCGGCGTCGGCTTCAGCGCGGAAATGGTCGATCACCACACCGCTCGCGCGGGCGGCGAGCTCCACCGCCACAATCACCTGATTCACGCTCAGCTTTTCGCCGGTGATGCTGGTCATGCCGCGGCCTTTGCGCTTGAACACCACCATGGGCGTCTCGTTGTGGCGGCCCACAACTTCAACGATGTCGTTCATGTCATAGCGATACAGCCCGCCGCCAGTGGTGATCACGACGCCGTACTCGCGCCCGGTTTCCAACGCTTCCAGTGGCAATGTTTCCGGTTGCCCAAGGCGCTCCAGCATTTCCGCAGGGACAAACTCCAGCACTACGCGGTCCGCCGCCATCACGCCGGCAGAGCCGCTGTCGGTCAATGGAATACTGCCGCGACATTCCGAACTGAGCCAGCCCCAATCGCGCACCGGCACCGCGCGGCCATCTGGCGCAAACCACGGCGCGAAGCGTTCGACATGACCGCCCACGGTGCCGCCCTTCCAACATCCGATCAGTTGCAAGCGCGGCCAATAATCTGCCGGCAACAAGCGCCCGCCACGAATGCGGCGCAAGTTTTCCAGCGCGGCGCTGCGTTCGGCGCGGGGCTTCAAGCGGCGGCGCACCAAGGCGGCCAAAGCGGGCTCCAGTTTTGGCGCGCCGGTGAATGTGCCGTCGTGCAAATCGCGCAGCAGATCGTCGCTGCGGCGGTCGGCGGTTTCCACCAAACGCAGCACGCTCGATGGATTCGCAGTGCCCAGAAAAGTGATGTCTGCTGCCAGCCCCAACAAAGCCAGCGCATACCAACGCCCTTCGTGGTCGGCGCTGGTGGCCAGCTCTGGTGGCGTCACATAAGACGAACGCACTAACGCGGGCATGTTCTGCTGAATCAAACCGCTGACAGAACCGAACGGAATGCCGCAGGGGGTGCGCCCTTCGACTGCGGGCGAAGTGAGGCTGAGGATGCCGCCGCTGAAAAGTTGTGGGTGCGCTTGCAGCGCATGATGAAACCAAGTGCGCACGGCGGGCACATGATCTTCTAAACGGCATCGGCGCGTCGAAGGAATGAACTTCGGTTCACCGCTGGTGCCGCTGGTGCGCGCGAACAATTCCACTGGCTCGGCTAACAGCACATTGCGTTCGCCTTGCAGCATGCGCTGGATGCGCGGGCGCAGCTCTTCGTAGTCGCACACCGGCACGCGCGCCGCGAAATCTGCCAGCGTGCGCACGCTGGCGAAATTGTGTTCGGCGCCAAACTCTGTGCCGGCGTTCAATTCGCAAATAGCCCGCAGGCGCCGTGTTTGCGCCTCGCGGGGGTTGCGCGTGGCAGCCTCGAAGCGTTTTGCCGGCCCGCGCGCCGCGGCTTTCAGCAACAGTGACGCCAGCAGGCCCATGGCAGTTCAGCCGCGCGGCAACAAGTCGGCGTATTCCGGCACGATGTCTTTGCAGAATGCAATCATGCCTTCGACAGTCTTCGGGTGGTCGATCATGTCGCGGATCACTTCGAAGGGCACCGTGGCTACATCCGCGCCAGCGATGGCGCATTCGCGCACTTGTTGTGGGTTGCGCAAGCTGGCCGCCAGCACTTGGCAATCAATATCGTGCATGTGGAACAGCGCGACGCATTCGCTCACCAGTTGCACGCCCGAACGCAAGCCGTTGTCATGAACCATCACGCCATCCGCGCCCTTCACGCCGTCGGCGGGGAAGTAGTCGGTCTTGCTTCCGGGGTACGCCGCGCGCGCGCGCAGCATGTCGTCGATGCGCCCCGCGAAGGGCGACACATATGCAGCGCCAGCTTTCGCCGCCAGCAGCGCTTGTTCAGGCGAGAATACGAGCGTGCAGTTCACGGGGATGTCGCGCTCCGCCAGCGTGCGGATGGTCTTCAACCCTTCATAGCTCAAGCCATCGCCGCGTTGCAGCGACGGGTTCACCGGTATTTTCACCACCACATTGCCAGCCACCGAGTTGAAATGCTCGTGCAGCCACAGGCCTTGCGCGGTCATCACTTTTTCTGTGGTGCCGATCACTTCCAAACTCACCGGCGTGCCCTGCGCGGCTTCCAGCATCAGCTTGATGTAGTCGCCCATGCTCACTTGCTCGCCAGAAGCCTTCAGCTTTTCGACAGCCTTCTTGATCAGCGAAGGGTTGGTGGTGATGCCGTCCACGATGCCCCACGAAAAGGCCTCGCGGATCTGCTGCAAGTCTGCTGAGTCGATGAAGATCTTCATGGGGAGGGGTCCTTGTTGCGTTGGCACCGGCAAGATGCCAGTGGCGCGCTGCCGCAGTGTACGCGCGCGCTCAGAGCTCAGAAAAGTCTGTGCCAACCACGGTGGCGGGGTCGGCGAGTTCCAAGAAGCGCCGCACACACGCGGCAGTCAGGGCGGCGTCCAGCGCCTCGAAGGTGACCATCACGCGCACCACGCGGCCATCGTACGAAGGGTAGGAACCTAATTGCACTCCGGGGTATTCGGCGTGCACCACATCCAAGTGCGGCGCCACCAAGCCTTCATCGCACACCAAGTGCACTTTGTGGAGTGTGACGCGCCGTCGCTCGAAGCGCTGCTTCACGCTGCTGAACTTGCGGCGCAAAATGCTGGGGTCTCCGGGCAGCACCAACACATTGCGCACATCCAACACAGGCCAAATGGCTCCGGGTGGGTCTGTGAGTTGCGAGCCTTGGGGCACCAAGGCCATTTTCAAATGTGACGGCAGCGTCGCCGCGCCATAGTGAGCGCGGATGGCGGCTTCGAGTTTGGGGTCGACAACCAGCGCCACTCCCAGTGCGAGAGCGATGCCTTCCAAGGTCACATCGTCGAGAGTGGGGCCGACGCCGCCGCAAGTGATGACTTGCTCGAACTGCGCTGCGGCTTCGCGCACAGTGGCTGCAATAATGGCGACATCGTCGGGGATGGTGTGCACGCGCGCCACCGGCATGCCCACCGAGCGCAGTTCTGCGATGAGCCACGGCGAGTTGCTGTCTTGAACCTTGGCACTGAGGATTTCATTGCCGATCACAACAATGGCGGCAGCAGCTTCCATAGTGCGCGAGGATAACCGGGGCGGCGCCTTGCTGGTGTGCCTAACGCAGCGCGCGGCCGCCGCGCAGTTGGCGCTCCAGCCAAGTGCCCGCCATCAACGAAGTGACGATGGCCAGCAACACCAACGACACATAGAAGGTCTGCGTGATAATGCCGGCGTCGAAGGCGACAGAAGCCAGCACGATCCCAGGGCCGCCGCGCGCATTCATAGCCACGGCCAAGTTCCAGGCGGCGCGTGGATGCTCGCCAGCGAGGCGCGCCCCGCCCCAAACGCTCACGGCCTTCACGCCGCAAGCAAAGGCCAAGAAGCCGACGAAGAACAACGGGTCGAAATCTTCCAGCAAGTTCAAGCGCAGGCCCACGAGGGCGAAATACACCGGAATGAACAGCGCGAACGCGAAGTTGCGGATGTCGGCGCGCGGGTGCGCCTCGCCGTCCGGCATGCTGCCCGCTACGAGGCCGCTGACGAACGCGCCAAACATGGGCGTGATGCCAAGGAACACGCACAAGCTGGTCATGGCCAGCATGAACACGAGCTCGAAGGCGATGGGGTTGCCTTTGCGCACGATGTTGAAGCGGAATCCGGCGAGGGCGCGGTACAGCCACGGGCCCGCAAACAGCGCGAAGCCGAAGAACGCGAGCGTGCCGATCACATGCCACGCCATCATGGTTTCGCTGCCGGGATGGATATCCAACAGCGGCGCCAAACCGAATTCGTCTTTGCCGGAGGTTTGCACCAACCCCAGCGCCACCGCCAGCACCACATACAGCAAGATGTCTTCGATGACGGCGGCGCCGATGACAATGCGACCGAAACCCGTTTCCAGCACGCCAAGATCGAACATGATGCGCGAGATCACCGGGATGCTGGTGACCGCAATGGCGATGCAGAATACGAGCAAGAAACTGAGTTCATTCTGCTTCACGCCCATCAGCGCCGAGGCGTCCCAAACTTGCAGCGCGACCAGCCCGAGGGCGAAGGGCACTAATGTGCCGGCCAGGGTGATGCCCAGCACTGTCTTGCGCTCGCCCTTCTGGAAGCCCGTGCGGATTTCCGCGCCGGACAGGAACATCAGCAGCATCAGCCCCATTTGGTAGACGAAGCCCAGCACCTTCGGGGTGGGGCCGTAGTCCGGGAAGGTGACTTGCTGGATCTCTGGCAGCAGCGCGCCGAACAGCGTGGGGCCCAGCAGGATGCCGGCGACGATTTCGCCGATCACGCGCGGCTGGCGGAAGCGCGCGAAAACGAAGCCTAGCCCGTGGGCCGCCACCAGCAGGACGCACAGGGCGATCAAGAAGTGCGCGATTTGTGCGAGGCTGAGGCTCATGAATGTAGGGCGGGTGCTCCGAGCACGGTTTGGCGCCGGAGTTTACTGCACTCGCTGCGCTTTCAGCTCGCGGGGGCTTTACCGCAGGGGCGGCGAGGGGCTACAAAGACAGCGGGCCTTGGGCCCGCAAGCCATGACCTCGGACCCGAAAACCAGCGACAAGACCAAGTCTGCCGAACCGATCCCGGGTGGCAGCCTCGGGCCGACCACTGTTTTGACCTGTGTGGATGGCGCAACGGGGCGCATCGGCATCCGCGGCTTCGACCTCACGGAGCTGGCAGAAAAGTGTGGCTACGAAGAAGTGGCCTTCTTGCTGTGGCGCGGCTATTTGCCGAAGGCGAATGAGTTACGGCGCCTCAAGGCCGACCTCGCGGAAGCCCGCCGGCTGCCGCAGCCGCTGCTGGATCTACTGGCGACTTTTCCGCGGGACGCGCACCCTGTCACAGTCTTGCGCACGGCGGTGTCGGCGCTGGGGGTGTTCGACCTCGACGCCGAAAGCGACAACGAGCAAGACAGCCAAGCGAAATCGCGGCATGTCACGGCGCAGTTGCCCACGGTTGCGGCGGCGTGGATGTGTATTCGGGAAGGCAGGCCGCAGTCAGAGCCCCAGGCCAAAGCCACTCTCGCTGCGGGATTCCTCCAAATGCTGCGAGGCAGCGAGCCCAGCGCTCAGGAAGCGCAACTGCTGGACAAGATCTTCGTGGTGCTGGCGGATCACGGCGTAGACACGCCGGCGGCGGCGGCGCGGCTGGTGGCTGCAACCCGCGGCGACATCTACAGCGCTCTGGGCGCGGCCATCGGCGCGCTGCAAGGCAGCCTCCACGGCGGCGCCACCCAAGGGGTGATGGAATCGCTGCAGCGCATCGGCACGCGCAAGAAAGTGGCCACGCAGTTAGAGCGTTGGCTGCAAAAGAAGCAGCGCCTCGCGGGCTTCGGGCACGCGGTGCACAAACGAGGCGACCCGCGCGCCGTGCTGTTGAAGCCCATCGCCCAAGAACTCGGCGCGCTGGCGAAAGAAACGCTTTGGTACGAAGTTGCGACGGACCTTGAGGCCGCCGTTGCGGTGGCAGTGCCGGGCCTCGCTCCCAATGTCGATTTTTACTTGGCCCCTGCGCTGTATTCGCTGGGCATCGCGCCAGAGTTTTTCTCTACCGTGTTCGCTTGTGCCCGCAGCGCAGGTTTGTGCGCCCATGTGATGGAACAACGCGGCCAAGAAGCGTGGGGCATCAGCGCCACTTGGTCCGGCTCCGCCCCCAAGCCCTGGAAACCTCTGGCCGAGCGATAGACAGCGGGCTTCGCGCTCCACGCGCCGCTGGAACTTACCTTTGCCCATGTAGCCCCACGCGGCAAAGGTGATCGGCTGCCCGTCGTGGGTGCGCATCGTCAGCGCGTCGCCGTGCACGAGGTTTGTGGATACAAATCAAGTCCGCCCAGGTGAAACATGCTCGCGTTTCGGACGCTCGTCCGATTGCGGCAGCCGCATGCCCGCGACTTGACGCGTGCGCCCGGCTGTGACCGTCAAACCTCGCTGGCGTAGAGATACTTCTGAAAGCTTGTAAACACCTTGCCGATTTCCTCTGGCTCGCCGAGGTCGGCCACGGCTTCATGAATCGCGCCATACTTCAGATGGAGCAAGGGTGCCAGCTTTTGCTGATCCAGTTCCTCCACGCCGACAGCGACATAGTGAGATAGGACGAAATCGAGGAATGCCCGCTGTTTGGCGTTGAAGGTGGAATTGATGTACACCCGCGCATGGTCGGCTCGTTCTTCGCGTGGCACGGGCGGCTTGCTGTAAGCCACATAGGCCAGCACGTCGAACAGGTCGCTGTTCTCCGCTCCGATGAGCTTTTGCATCTCCACCAGCGAAGCATGGCCGAAATCTTTTTCCGCCAGTGCCGCCAATAACTTTGCCCGCGTGACCGGCGAGCTCCACAGATTGCGCAATTCCTCCTCACTCTGGAAAAAATCCGGCAGCTTGCCGAAGAGCATTGTCATGAACTGCTGCGCGCTCATCGGCGTGCCGTCGGGATGCCAGAAGCTTGTCATCATCATGCTCTGGATGGTGCGTTCCTTGCCGTCAGCCAGCTTCACCTTCACCTTGCGCTTCTTCTCGCACACGCAGCGAATCTGGCCACATTTCGGGCACGCGTCTTCTTCCTGTGGCGGACCGTCCCACTCCGGGTCTTGGATAGAACTTCACCGCGTAGTTCTTGCCGTCGGCGGCAGTGGTTAAGGATTCCTTCACCACTGAACCTGCTGGCAACTCACCTTCCGCAAACACGTTTCGGATGTGCATGCTGATGTTGGGCACGCTGGTCTGAAACAACGCCGCCATGTGCTGCTGCGTGAGCCACACGGTTTCGCCTTCAAACCGCACGTCGAGCTTCAGCTTCCCGTCCGCAGTCTGATAGATGAGGAACTGGCCGCCGGGCGGTGGGGATGGCTCGGGTTTGTCAGGCATCGGATGGCTTCCAGTGTGCCGCAAACTGTGGGCACTTGGCAATCATCCGAAATCCTCGGATAGCTGCGGCGAACAGTGGCACGGGCGCGTTCATTTCTTGAGATACGTCTCGAAGCCGACTCATGGGTTTAGCCTCCACAGCGTGCCGTTCAGCACCGCCGCAAAACTCACCCACGCCAGATACGGGGCGAGCAGCCAGGCGGCGACGCGATGCACCCGCCAAAACGCCGCGATGGTCCACGCAATGGCCAGCCACAGCAGAATGATTTCCGCGAACGCCACGTCGGGCCGGTGCAGCCCGAAGAACAGCGGCGTCCACACCGCATTCAAAACAAGCTGCACGAGGAACCACCCCAGCGGCTTGCGCTGCACGGCGAAGCCCCCGCGTTGCCAGACCAGCCACGCCGCCACCGCCATCATCGTGTAAAGCGCCGACCACACCGGGCCGAAAATCCAGCCGGGCGGATTCCACGCGGGCTTGTTGAGCCCGGCATACCACTCCCCCGGCATGAACAAGGCCCCGAGTGACGCCGCCGCAAAACACAGCAGCAGCCAGCCGATCAGTCCGAGAATGGTTTTGGTGCGGCTCATAGGTTGGATGCTCATGGTCGGTGGTTTCTAAAGTTCTCCGGTGAAGGCCCGGTGCAGCAGCGACTTCTTCAACGCCGCCAGCGCGGCCAGTCTCCGCTCGTAGAGGCGGGCGAGGCGTTGGGTGACATTTTCCTTCATGGCCTGTTCAGGTTTGGGCGGCCAGTTGTTCGATCTCAGAAACCACGCGATCGAGTTCCTCTACCAACTCAGTCGTTCCCGCCTCGCGAAAGGCGGTGACGAGGGCGCGGTAATACCAGAGCGTGCCCTCCTTGCCGCCTGTGAATCGCGACCATAGCGCGTCGCCCAGCCGGCGGAAATCCCGGAGAATGGCACGGGCGTTGTGCAATTTATCCGATGCCGACACCAACTGCACCGACGCCGACGCCTTGGGAACGTGTGCGATGTAATCTTCCTTTCGTTTCAGCCAGGGTGGCTTGGGAATGGTCACGGCGTCGGTGCAGCCTTGCACGATGTCGGCCACGGCATCACCAAAGCGGTGGCGAATGTCTTCAATACGGCCATCCCCACCGGCATCTTCGCCAGCATCGTGCAAGAGTGCGCCGATGGCTTCATTCTCATTCGCGCCGTGCTCCAAGGCGATGCTCACGACCCCAAGGAGGTGGGCAAGATATGGAATCTCCGTGTCCTTCCGCTTCTGGAAGGCATGGATAAGAACGGCGTAGTGCAGGGCTTGGTCGAATTTTGGTGAAAGGTTCATGTTCGTTTTCAAGTGCTCGGTGGTTTCTAAAGTTCTCCGGTGAAGGCCCGGTGCAGCAGCGACTTCTTCAACGCCGCCAGCGCGGCCAGTCTCCGCTCGTAGAGGACGCGAGGCGTTGGGTTTCTTCGCGGAGGTCGTCCAATTCATCGACGACACGATCTTGCGCTTTTGAGTCGGCAGGGAAGGCCAATCGAACTTCCCTAATTTCTTCCAAGTGAAGATTGGGAACGCCGACACCTTTCAACCGCATGTTGAATTTGGTGCAGCCTGCGTCTTTCCAGAGGACGTCGTCAATGTTTTTGAAGGCTTGTTCAAACATGGGAGTGATAGGGAAACATGCCGGCGACGGGAACAGGACGGGGGCGCCAGTTGATCGGAATTCGCCTTTCCAGTGTCGCGGGCGAGTGCTCGGCAAATCCACTGAACAATGGCGTTTCCGTGGCTGAAGTGTAACGGCGCGGCACTCAGCGAGGTTGTCCGGCAGGAGCGCAATCCCATGAACACACATCAGTGTGAGTCAATGCGCGCTGCCACGATCCAGCGTTCGTGGCGGCCAACTTCTGCGCCACACCCATTGTGCGCGCGACTCTATCGGAAGGGTGCGACGGACGCTCAAGGAAAGAGAGCCCATGCGCGGGCGCTGCATTCGCGTGCGTCGCGCCGGTGCTAAGTTGCGGGCGCATGAGCAACGGCTCGGTGGTCACCCCTCTTTCTGGGCGCGAGCGCTACCTGCGCGCGGCGCGGCGGCAGCCTGTTGACCGCCCACCGGTGTGGATCATGCGCCAAGCAGGGCGTTACTTGCCGGAGTACCGCGCCGTGCGCGCGAAGGCCGGCGGCTTCATGGAATTGGTGCGCAATCCAGAGCTCGCCACCGAAGTGACCCTGCAACCCGTGCGCCGCTTCGGCATGGATGTTGCTGTGATCTTCAGCGACATCTTGGTGCCGGTGGAAGCCATGGGCCTGGGCGTGCGCTTCGACGAAGGCCACGGGCCCGTCGTTGGCCCCGCGCCGCTGACGCGCGAGAAAGTGTTGGCGTTAGAACCCTTCGACCCCGAAGAGAAGACCGCATTTGTTGGCGAGATCATTGGCCGCGTGAAGGCAGAGCTGAACGGCGCCGCCGCAGTGCTGGGTTTCAGCGGCGCCCCATTCACCACCGTTTCCTACATGCTGGAAGGCGGATCGTCGCGCGAGTTCACCGCCACCAAACGCATGCTGCATAAAGACCCAGCGCTGTTCAGTGAATTGATGGAGCGCACTACCGATGCGTTGGTCCCATACCTTGGGATGCAAGTCTTCGCTGGCGCCGATGCGTTGCAGATTTTCGATTCGTGGGGCGGCGCGTTGGATGAACGCACTTGGCGCCAACATGTCTTCCCCGCCACCGAACGCCTGATCTGCGCAATCAAAGCGCTGGGCGTGCCTGTGACGCTGTATGCCAACGGCGCCGATCATTTGCTGGAAGCCTTGGCCGATTGCGGGCCCGATGTCGTGGGCATTGATTGGCGCACCACGCCGGAAGCCGCACGCAAGCGCGTCGGTGCGCGCGTGGCGTTGCAAGGCAACATGGACCCAGGCGCCGCCTTGGCTACGCCCGAAGTGGCCGCAGCAGAAGCGGCGCGCACGCTGCGCGCATTCGGCCCAGATGCCGGGCACATCTTCAACTTCGGCACGGGCGTCAGTCAGCACACGCCTCCAGAGTGCGTGGCCGCAGTGGCGGACACTGTGCGCAACTGGAGCTGGTGATGGGCACGCTGCAAGTGCCGCGTGCATTACTGGAGCGCTACGCCGTCGCGGCGCCGCGCTACACCTCGTACCCCACCGCAGTGGACTGGAAGAACAACGCCACTGCCGACGAGTATGCAACAGCAGTGAGCGCCGCGGCAACACGCAGCGGTGAACCGCTGGCGCTGTATGTGCACATCCCGTTCTGCCAAGAATTGTGCCTGTACTGCGGCTGCAATGTGCACATCACGCGCAACAACACTCGTGGCCCGGTGTATGTGCAGCATTTGAAAGAGCAGCTATCACACGCGGCCCAGCGCGGCTTGGGTGTGCGGCCACTGACGCAACACCATTGGGGCGGCGGCACTCCCACTTGGCTGCCTTGTGAGTTGATCGAAGAACTTTGCAGCGCCATCAACGCAGTGTTCCGCCCTGCGCCGAATGCCGAAGTGGCGATTGAGGTTGACCCACGAGTGACCACCGATGCGCAATTGGCGCTGCTTGGGCGCTTGGGTTTCAACCGTCTGTCCCTCGGCGTGCAAGACTTCGATCCGCAAGTGCAGCAAGCAGTGAAGCGCGAGCAGTCTTACGAAGAAACGCAGCGTGTTATCGAAGTGGGTCGCGCGAGTGGTTTCCGTTCGGTCAACATCGATCTCATTTATGGATTGCCGCACCAAACCGTGGCGGGCTTCAACGACACCGTTCAGCGCACCATCACGCTGCGCCCTGAACGCGTGGCGCTGTTCCACTACGCGCATGTGCCTTGGCTGAAAAAGCACCAGCGCACCATTGATCAAGCGGCGGTGCCCGACATCGAAGCCAAGTTCGCCATCTTCTCTGCCGCCGTGGAGGCCTTCAGCGCAGCGGGCTACGTCAGCATTGGGCTGGACCACTTCGCACTGCCCGATGACGAACTCTCTGTGGCCCGCGACGCTGGCACCTTGCAGCGCAACTTCATGGGCTACAGCACACGCGCTGGCGCCGAGTTACTGCCGCTGGGGGTTTCGGCGATCGGCGAAATCGACGGGGCCTACTGGCAAAATGACGCGGACTTGTTTTCGTGGCAGCGCCGCGTGGCCGAAAACGCTGGCAATGCTGTGGTGCGCGGGCATCGCTTGAGCGCCGAAGACAAATTGCGCCGCGCGCTGATCATGGAAATCATGTGCCTCGGCAAGTTGGACTTCGAAGTGTGGTCGCAGCGCATCGGCGAACCCATGGCGCAGCGCTTTGCCACCGAACTGAAAGATCTCGAACCACTCGCCGCCGATGGCTTGGTGGACATCGACGCGCGCGGCCTGCGCCTGACCGCGCTGGGCCAAGTATTCATGCGCAATGTTGCTGTGGTGTTCGATGTTTATCACCGCCAGCGCGCGGCGTCAGGCAGCGCGGCGCAACCCTTCAGCAGGACGCTGTGAGCATGAGCGAACCACGGCGCACTGTGGGCCCGGTGGCCGTCGTGGGCCTGAACATGGGCGGGCCATTGGATCTCGATGGGGTGCGTCCATTCCTGCGCGCGCTGTTCGCCGACCGCAAGCTCGTGCGCTTGCCATGGCTGTTGCGCCCTGTGCAAGGCTTGTTGGCGCGATGGGTGGCGTGGCGCCGCAGCCCGCGCGTGCGCGGCATGTACAGCCATATCGGTGGGCGCTCGCCGTTGTTGGAAACCAGTCGTGACCAAGTGGCTGCGGTGTGTGCGCAGTTGGCCGCGGCGGGTCTTCCGTCGCGCCCCTTTGTGGCCATGCGCTACGCGAGTGTGCGCGCTGCAGAAATGGCCCGCGCCGTGGCGCAGGCCCGGCCCGCTCAAATTGTGCTGCTTTCGCTGTATCCGCAGTACTCACCAGCCACCGGAGGGTCTTCCATCGACGATGCGCGCGCGGCGCTGGTCGCCGAGGCCAGTTTGCGCGACACTCCGCTCGTGGTCATTGAACGCTTCGGAAATCTTGCTGGTTATGTGCGCGCCACCGCTCAAATGGTGCTGGAGGCCGCCGAAGGCTTGGACATGAATGCTGCGCAGGTTTTATTCAGCGCGCACGGCATGCCCGAAAGCTACGGGCGCTCGGGCGACCCGTACGAACGCGAATTGCGCGAGACATTCGCCGCGGTGCGTGCGCTGTTGCCCGCCGCGTGGCATGTGTCGTTGGCATTTCAAAGTCGCGTGGGCCCGGCGCGTTGGCTGGGGCCCGCAACCATCGACCGCGTGCGCGAACTGGGGCGCGCGGGCACGCAGCGCTTAGTCCTCGTGCCACTCGCCTTCGTTTCCGACCATGTGGAAACGCTCTACGAACTGGATGTCGAAGTGGCGCATGCCGCCCGCGCAGCGGGCATCAGCGAAGTGCGTCGCGTCGCGGCGCTGAACACGCACCCGGTGTTTGTGGCGGCCTTGGCGGAATTGGTGCGCGAGAAGTGCGCCGCTGCAAGCGCGAGCCACGAAACCGTTGGCAGCGCTGCGCTGCGCGACGC
>CAMDTN010000060.1 GCA_945907755.1 Singulisphaera sp. GP187
GTGCGGCGAGAGCCAGCGATGACAGCCCAGAAGCGGGGCCTGATTGGCACCTTGGGCAGCATGCTGACGCTGGTGCGTTTCTCGCACACGTTGTTCGCGCTGCCGTGGGCTGCTGTGGGGTTTCTGTTGGCGCTGCCTGCGGTGTTGGAAGTGCGCCATGGCCTTGGTGCGTTGGCCTGCCTGATTTGCGCGCGCACCGCAGCCATGGCCTTCAACCGTCTCGTCGATCGCCGATGGGATGCATCCAACCCACGCACCAGTTCGCGCCCCAGTGTTACCGGCGAAGTGAGCGTCAGAGCCATGGTGCTTTTGGTTGTGGCGAGCTGTGCGGCCTTCACAGCGGCGGCTTGGTGGATCAACCCGCTGTGTGGTTGGCTTGCCCCGGTGGCCCTCACTGTTGTGTTGGGTTACTCGTTGACCAAGCGCTTCACACTAGCTTGCCATTGGGTATTGGGCGCGGGCTTGGGTCTTGCACCGGTGGGGGCATACCTCACTGTGCGCGGCGTGTTCGACGAGGCGTCGATGGCGGCCATCGCCATCGGGGTTGCCGTGCTCTGTTGGACAGCCGGTTTCGACATCCTCTACGCGCTGGCAGACATGGAACATGATCGCAGCGCAGGGCTTCATTCCGTCCCGGCGCGGCTGGGTTTGCGCGGTGCGCTGGTTGTCGCTCGGTGCTGCCATGCCGCGATGGTGTTGGCCCTAGTAATGGCCGGCTTGCTGGGAGGGCTTGGGCCTGCGTATTGGTGCGGTGTCATGATCGCAGCCGCACTCTTGATGCTGGAGCACCGCATGGTCAGCCCACAAGACCTCAGCCGTCTTGATGTAGCCTTCTTCCGCGTGAATGTGGCCCTCGGATTTGTGATGCTGTTGGCCACCGGCACCGATGTGTGGCTGAGACTTGCATGAGCGTATTCAAAGCACAGGACTTTCTTGCAGGCAAAGCCAGCGATTTTTCCATTGCGGTCATCAGCGGTGAGGAAACATGGTTTCGCGAGGCGGCGCTTGCGCATTTCCTCAGCGCGCTGCCTGAAGGCACAGAAGTCGAGCGGCGCGACGCCACCTCCGACACAGGCATCGACCCTGCGGCTTTCTTCGACGACCTCCGCATGGCATCGCTGTTTGGTGGCGAGCGCGTCATTGTGCTGCTGCGCGCGGACAAGTTCTTGAGCGAACACGGCGACGCCTTCGCTCGCTTCATGCAAGCGGGCGGGCTGGTGCAACGCTTGGTGCTGGATGGCGAAAGTCTTATTCCTAAGGGTGGCAAGAGCGCGCCCGCAAAGGGCCCGCTGAAATCGCTGCCAGCAAGCGTGCCGATGGTCTCATGCGATGCCCTCTTCGATGCTCCCTTCGGTGGCCGCGGCCCCGCATGGCAAAGCCCGTTGACGCGCTGGGTTGTGGCGCGCGCTAGCCAGCGCGGCAAACGCATCAGCATGGAAGACGCCTATCTGCTGCACCGTTTGGTGGGAAACAACCTTGCCGAACTCGACAGCGAGTTGGACAAGTTGGGTTTGCGCTTGGGCAAACGCAACGACATTCGCGCCGAAGACATTGAAGCCGGCTGCGGCGCCGGGCGTTTGGTGCCGCTGTACGACTTGGCCGACGCAGTAGTGGAACGAAATGTGCGCTTGGCTTTGGAAAGTTCGCGCATTCTGTTCGAGCGCGGGCTGGCCGAAAGCTCTGGGCGCGTGTCGCGCGATGCGCTGGGCATTTCAGTGGCACTGGTAGCGGCGGTGGCAGGCAGGCTGCGCACGCTCGGGCGCATGGGCGAGTTGATGGCTGCAGGGCAGTCGCCGGATGAAGCAGCGGCCGCAGTGGAACCGCGCCCGTTCCTGCGCGACAAGGTGCGCCAGCAGCACACGGCTTTGGGCGGGGGGTTGCGACGCATGCATCAAGGACTGGTGCAATTGGATGCAGACTTGAAGAGCGGCGGTGGCGAACCGCGGGCGTTGTTCGAAGCCTTTGTGGTGCACACAGGGCTTCAGCGAGAGCGCGCATGAGCGTCATCCACGTGCTGTCGCAGGAAGTGGCTAACCGCATCGCTGCAGGCGAAGTGGTGGAGCGTCCCGCGTCGGTGCTGAAAGAACTGGTTGAGAATGCGCTGGATGCCGGTGCGCGTCACTTGGAAGTGGAACTTGAAGGTGGTGGCGTGAAACTGTTGCGCGTTACTGATGACGGCTGCGGCATGAGCGCGGATGACTTGCGTTTGTGCATTCTGCCTCATGCCACCAGCAAGATCAGCGATGTCGATGATTTGTTCCGCGTGGCCAGCTTTGGCTTTCGTGGCGAAGCGCTACCGAGCATTGCTGCTGTCAGCGATGTGTCTATCACGACGCGCCCGCGGGATGGCGGCGAGGCTCTGGAACTGCGTGTGCGCGCTGGTAAAGCGGAAGGCCCAATGCCGGCTTCCGGGGCTGTGGGTACCAGCGTGTGCGTGCGTGGACTTTTCTCGGAACTGCCTGCGCGTTTGCGCTTCTTGAAGCAAGAGCGCACCGAATTAGCGCAGTGCGTTGAAGTGCTGACTCGCTTGCTGCTGACGGAAAGCGGCATTTCGGCGCGCATGACTCATGAAGGGCGCACGGTGTTAGAGGTGCGCGCTGCCTCAGACCGACGCCAACGCATTGCGGCGTTATTAGGCGATGACATCGCCGCGAGACTGCTGGAAGTGCACGCGGGAGGCCAGGGCCTGTCGCTGGAAGCTTGGATCGGCCCCTGCGACTTAGTGCGTCGCACCGCCGAACAGCAGCATGTATTCCTCAACGGCCGCTGCATTCGTGACCGCAGTGTCTCCTTTGCAATCAAGGATGCTTGGCGCGGTTTGATCATGCCCAAGGAACATCCGGTGGCGCTGCTGTTCATTGCGATGGACCCGGCGCAGGTGGATGTGAATGTGCATCCGCAAAAATCAGAAGTGCGCTTCCGCAACCGCGACGCGTTGGTGGGCATGATTCGCGCGAGCTTGCGGCAGCGCTTGCTGGGCGAACCTGGGCCGAGGCGGCTGCACTTTCCGGCTGCGGTGCAAGAGTCGATGGCGTTTGCGGCGGCGCCTTCGCATGACATCGTGCGGGAGCGTGTTTCCCTGCCGCCACCAGTCGCATTGCGCCGCACGGGGCACCGTTGTTCCAGCCTGGCGTATATGCCCGATGCCGGTGCCAGCAACCTGCCTGGCGTCAGTGGCAGTGGACCGCTGCGGTTCTTGCAGGTGCACCGCGCTTGGATTGTCGTGGAGAGCAACGAAGGGCTCAGCATCGTGGATCAACACGCGTTGCACGAGCGTTGGCTCTATGAAGAACTGCTGCAACGCTTCGAGCGCGCGGAGTGTGAATCGCAAGCGCTCTTGGTGCCTGAGCAGGTGCGCCGCACGCCAGCAGAAGCCGCACTGCTGTTGGAACACGCGGAATTGTTGGCGCGTTTCGGGCTGGTCATCGAAGCGTTTGGCACGACAACTTTGTTGGTGCGCGCGGTTCCCGCGGCATTGCGCAAGGCCAATCCCACGGAGCT
Source organism: Singulisphaera sp. GP187 (assembly GCA_945907755.1). Classification (GTDB taxonomy): domain Bacteria; phylum Planctomycetota; genus SXUL01. The sequence goes on from CAMDTN010000060.1 coordinate 3,502, forward strand.
ATTGGACGAAGCGTTGCAAGTATTGGCGGATGGCGAAGGCACAGCGGGCTCCAGCACTTTTGTAGCAGCGCTCGCCGCAGACATGGCTTGCCATGCAGCCGTACGCTTTGGCGATCGTTTGCCCGACGCGGAAGTGGCTGAACTCTTGCGCTGGTGGCAACAGAATCCGTTGCTGCGCAATTGCCCGCACGGGCGGCCCGTCGCTGCCACCATCAGTCTGCAGGAATTGGAGCTTCAATTCTTGCGCAAGAAGTAGGCGCTACTTGGGTGGCGCAAAAGACGCAGCTTCTAACCCAATGTTGAACTGAAGGTCCGAGGCCTTGCGTGCGTTGGCTTCGATCAGCAGGCGCCCGTTCTCGCAGTACTCCACGCGCCTCGGCAACAGCAAGCGCTGCACTTCGCCGTTGGCGCTCTTGCCGCTGCCCAGCGCGTGAAAATCGAAACGGAAAGTTTGCGCTGGCTTGTCGCCCACGGCTGCGCGGTCCACGGCGTACAAACGCTGGTCCGCAATGCCGATGACCAATTGGACATCTGCCTCACCAGCATTGCGGCACACCAATGTGCGCACGGGCACATCTTCGGCGGGTTCTCCGCGCTTGATGGTGCTGGCAGGCCCTGCGAAACGAACACTCATTCCGGGCTTGTCCATGCGTTGCAAGAAAAGGCTGCTGAGCAGTTCTTCCGTGCGCCGCATTTCATCTTTCAATGTGCGCAGGTCATCTTTCAGCGCTGGGTCGTCGAGGAGATCTTGCACGCGGCCACCTTCCTCCCACAGTAAGAAGCGCAATCCGTCGGTGGCCAAATGCGTGGTCTTGCCGCCTGAAATGCTGAGCACACGGTGATACCGCGAGCGTGGTTGGTTGCGCTGCCAATACTGCACGCAGCGCCCGCTCTTGGGGCCGGCCGCTTCTTTCTCGTAGAGGGACACGCTCATGTCGGCTTTGAAATCGATGATCTCTGGCAGTGTGCCGTCGGGGCACTGCACCTTTACAGCAGCATTGAAAATGGCTCGTGCTTCAGGGTCGGCCGCCGCGTCCTGCGGCATGACGAAGAGCATGAGTGCGATGAGGATGCGATGCATGCGCGGACTTTATCACTGCTGTACGGGTGGGTGCTAAGGTCCGACGGTCGCGGCACAGGAATGCCCCATTGAATCCATCTTCCACTGCAAATCCACTGCTCGTGCTCACCGGAACAACAGCGTCCGGCAAGGACAGCACAGCGGTGGTGCTGGCGGAAAGGCTCGGAGGAGAAGTGCTGGCGTTGGATTCCATGAAGGTCTATCGCGGGATGGACATCGGCACCGACAAGCCCACGCTGACCGAGCGTCGCGGCATCCCGCATCACCTGTTGGATTTGTTAGCTCCGTCAGAGTCCATGAACCTGCGGCGCTTTGTGGACTTGGCCCACGCAACAGTGCAGGACATTCAAGCCCGCGGGCACCAGCCCATTGCGGTGGGCGGAACAGCGCTGTACTTGAAAGGTGTTCTGCACGGGGTGTTCGAAGGACCTGCCGCGAATCTGGAACTCCGCGCACGATTGCGCACCGAAGCGGCGGCACACGGCATGGCTGCGCTGCATCAGCGCTTGGCCACAGTGGACCCGGCAAGCGCAGCGCGTCTGCATCCCAACGACTACAAGCGCATCGAGCGCGCGCTCGAAGTGCATGAACTGTCGGGCGTGCCATTGTCGGTGCAGTTGGGGCAGTGGGCACAGCAGCCCTCGCTGGCCGCAGATGTGTTTGTGCTCACTTGGCCACGAGATGAATTGGATCGGCGCATCAACACGCGCGTGGAGCGCATGTTTGACATGGGATTGTTGGAAGAGGTGGAGCGCATCTTGGGCAGTGGGGGTTTCGGGCCGCAAAGCGGCGAGGCCGTGGGGTACCGCGAAGCTGCTGCGGTGTTGGCAGGAACCATGGAACGCAAGACGGCCGTACAACTGGTGCAACAACGCACGCGCCAATTCGCGCGCAAGCAACTGACATGGTTTCGCAGCATGACCGCGGCACGCTGGGTGGAAGCGCGCGAAGGGGATTCTGCCGAGAGCTTGGCGGAGCGGGTGCTTTCTCTGCGAGCGCGCGTATAGAATGCCCACGCTACTCGTTGGTGCAGAGTGCCTGCGCCGCGATCAGCGCGGAGATTGCATGAAGACCAGCGTGATGGGATTGGTGTTGTTGGCGTTGGTGTGCACGAGCTGTCAGACGGCAAGTGGAACCGGCGCCTTGGCGGTCGGTGCGCTCGGTGCAGGTGTTGGTGCAGCGGTTGGAGGCACCAAGGGCGCCTTCATCGGCGGAGCCCTTGGCCTGATCGCCGGTGGCGCCATCGGCCACGAGATCGATCGCCAAAGGCAAGACGCTGCTCGCACCGCTTGGCGCGAGAATCGCGTGGTGGTGCGCGAAGTCACCGAAGACGAGGCGACATACCGCGTGAAGGCCACGCCGGAAGCGGGCACCACTCGTGTGACGACCACAGTCACCAAGTGGAACCCATCGACACAAGCATGGGAACAGGTGAGCAGCCAGACGCAAACAGTTCAGTGAGCGGTCGTGCGGCGTAGTCCGTGCGAACTCCAAAACGACAAAGGGCGCTGCCACTGGCAGCGCCCCTCGCATTTCAACGCCTCAGCGTTGCTCACTTCGCGAAGGGATCATCCCAATCGAAGTTGAACAGATGGAGATCGAGGGTGCTGTGCATGTTGGTCTTCGAGCGCGTCATTTGCGTCGGATACCAAGTGTCGTAGGGAGCGAAGTTGCTGTTGGTGTTCAGGAACATGTACTTCATGGTGTTCCCAGCGTGCACCAAACCCTTGCGCATGCCGTCGTTGCGCAGGCGCCAGTAGGCAAAGAACTTGCCGTTGCCAGGAACCGGCGAATTGGAGTCAGTCACTTCTTCGCCAACCGGGCTGACCAGCGCGTCCACCGCGTTGATGCCAGGCGCGATGATGTACCAAAGCGGACCACCTTCTTCGCCGCAACCGAGCGACACCTTGCAACCATCGTCGCAAGTGGGGTAGCCCACGAACGGGATGGCGCGCACGACGGTGACGAATGCCTTCCACGGCACATAGGCCGTGCCCAAAGGCGGAGGCAGCACATTCCATGGGTCGGTGGCCATCACAGCCAGCGGCACGATGTCGGTGGGGTTGAGGTCTTCCGCATCCTTGCGGTAGGGAGACGCCCACGCAGAGGCTACGAGGCCTGCAGGTGCATCAAGGCCGCTGATCATTGCAGCGCGCCCTTGATTGACTTCGTTGAAGCCCTTCTCTTGGATTTCCGAGGTCGATCCACAAGCACACAGCAGCGCCGAGGCGCAAAGCCCAAGAATGATCCGCATCCGATATTTCTCCAGTCGCGATGGGCCGCCCTCAGGCAGCCCGAGCGCCACGGCATTGGTGCCATGGCTTGTTCCAACGGGCGCCGAGATTAGCAGTCACCCTCCGGAGCGTCAAGCGAACAGAGCTCCAGTCATTCCAAGCAGTTACGGCACTTGATAGACTCGCCGAGGCCACAATTATGAGCGTAGAACCACGATTATTTCAGGGCACCCGCGACATCCTGCCAGAGGAGTTGCTGCCGCGTCAGGAACTCGTTGCGGCATTAGTCCGCACCTTCGAGAGCTTCGGGTTTGCGCCGCTGGAAACTCCGGCGATGGAGTTCTTGGACATCCTCCTCGGCAAGTACGGCGAGGAAGGTGAGAAACTGATTTACAAGCTGGCCTACAAGGGCGGCGAAGTGCTGGCGTTGCGCTACGACCTCACCGTGCCGCTATCGCGCGTGGTGGCGATGAATCCGGAACTGCCGCTGCCCTTCAAGCGCTATCAGATTCAACCGGTGTGGCGGGCCGATCGCCCGCAACCTGCGCAGGGACGCTACCGCGAGTTCATCCAGTGCGATGTGGACACCATCGGCACGGCGAGCATGGCCGCCGACGCAGAGAATGTGGCCGTCGTCGCGGCGGGCATTCGCGCGCTGGGCCTGACGGATTTCGTTGTGCGCGTCAACCACCGCAAACTCTTGCGCGGGATGGTGGAGGCCGCTGGTTTGGCGGCAGAGCAGGAAGCCGGCGTGCTGCGCTCGGTGGACAAGCTCGACAAGATTGGCACCGAAGGCGTGCAAAAGGAATTGACCGCCAGTGGCATCAGCGACGATGCGCAGCGCGCGTTGTTGACGCTGATGGACTTGGATGGCGCGCCGCTTGAAGTGTTGCGCAAGGTTGAAGAACGGGTGGGTGCATCACCTGCTGCGGCGCAAGGCATTCGCGAACTGCGCGAGATGATGGAGTACGCAGACGCCTTGGGAGTGGATGCAACGCGTGTGCAGGTGGATCTGCACCTCACACGCGGGCTCGATTACTACACCGGGCCGGTCTACGAAGTGGCGCTGACCAGCATCGAGAAGTTTGGTTCCCTCGGTGGCGGCGGGCGCTACGACGATTTGATGTCGATTTATGGCGGCGCACCTGTGCCCGCTACAGGCGTGTCCATTGGCCTTTCCCGCGTGCTGTCGGCGTTGTTGAAACTGGGCAAGTTGAGCGTGCGCAGCAGTCCGGCGCAGGCGATGATCCTGCGCTTCGCTGATGCAGCGCCCAGCGATGGCTTGCGCCTGTGCACCGAGTTGCGCAACGCTGGCGTCGCTTGCGAGCTGTACTACGACGCAGACCGCTTGAAAAAACAGTTCCTGCTTGCCGAGCGCAAGGGCATCCCCTGCGCGGTCATTGTCGGCGCCAACGAAATCGCTGCGGGCACAGCCACGCTGAAGCACTTGCCAACCGGCGTGCAAGAAACACTGCCGCGCGCGGCTCTCGCGGCACGCATCCACAGCCTTACACAGCGCTGAGCGCCTCGGCGCTACAGGGCGCGCAACGCCGCTTCCACCGCATCGGGCACATAGCCGCGCAAGGGCAATCCGGCCTTCAGCCGTTCGCGCACCAGGGTGGAAGAGATGTCGATCAAAGGGCCATCGAGGAACTCCACACGCGCATCTGGGTGGAATTCCAAGATGGGGTACGGACCTGCGTGACCACTGCGCGGGTGCACAAGGAAAGCCGCAAGTTGAACCAGTTCCTCGGGGGCGCGCCAACGATGAAGCTCTTCCATGGAATCGCTGCCCAGCAAGAACACCAATTCGGTATCAGGGTTCGCGGCCTTCAGTTCGCGCAGCGTGTCCACGCTGTAACTGACACCACCGCGGGTCACTTCGCGTTCATCGACACGGAAATCGGCAAGCCCTGAAAAAGCCAAACGCAGTAGATGCAAGCGCGCAGTGGCAGTCATCAGCTCTGCGCTGCGCTGTTTGTGCGAAGGCTGCGCGTTGGGCAGCAGCAGCATGTGCTCCAAGCGCCCACGGCGCAGCGCTTCTTGGGCCAACACCAAGTGCCCGTTGTGCACAGGGTTGAAGGTGCCTCCGAAAACTCCCAAGCGTCGCATGCCGCTGATGATACGGGCTTCCTAAGCCTGAGCGCTGGTTCGACCAACGAAGCACTCTGTGGGGCAGATGCACAGCGCGCTGATAGTTCTAACGACACTCTGGCTCGTCTTGGACCAACGAGGGATGTCCGAGCCAGAACTGTTTTGCAGCGCGTGGCCTTCTGCGGTCTTCGAAGAGGGCCGTCAGTTGCAGTTGTTGGGGGCCAGCGGCCCATGCGGGGCTGCTGTGGTGCACAAGGCGAGAGAGGGTCCTTACATCCACGGGTTTTTGTTGCCAGCGGCGCGTCGTGGGGAACTGCGTGTGCAAGCTGGCGAAGCACTGCATCACGCGGTGATCGGTAACGGTCCCGCCGGATCGGGGGATCCGCGCGGTGTACCAGAGTCCGGAACCAGCACGGCGCCCTCACAGGCGCTGTTGCTGGCGCCCGGCGGGGCGGTCATGCGCAGCGGTGTTGAACTGCTTCCATGGCCGCCCCCGGAGGCGGGGGGTGCGTGGAAGGTGGTGCACGCATGTCCCGTGCGCGAAGAGCAGCGCTGCGAATGGCGTGCTGCGGGCGGTGGGCTGCGCGTGCGCATGTTTGTGAGTCAGTGCCCCGATTGGCCCGCTGCGGCGGGGGCTGTGCCGCCCCGCGCTGAGGTGTCGGTGCACTTGCTCGCCGAGCGCGAAGTGGTGCTGACAGAAGGCGCAGGCATCGAGGTGCGTGGCGGCGCATGGCCCTTCGCTGCCGCGAGTGTCCAGGCCACGCGCACTAGCAGCGGATGGATGACAGCAGAGCAGCCGGCGACGGTGAACTCGTGGCCGCTGCGTCTTGGAACGCGGCTGCAAATCGGACCGAGTAGCGAACATGGCCTGTGGTTAGGTGCAGCATGGCGCGCGTCCATTGAAGATCAGGCGTTTCGCTTGTTGCTGTTGGCCCCAGGCACAACACTCGCAGCGGGGGAAGCGCGTGTGCTGCGCCTGCACTTGTCGGCAGGAGATCACTGCGGCCCCGCAGCAGCGCTGGTCCTGCAGCGCGCGCCACTGGAAGCAACGACGGCGTTAGAGGCTGTGACGCATCGCTTCGCTGAACGATTATTGGACGACCCAATCGGTGGGTTGCAGCGCTTCAATGAAGACGCAGGGGATTGGATGCACGCCCAGGGTGTGGCGGGAAACTTGGAGTACGACAGCGTTGACGGCCTGTGGGCGCATGCGCTGCGGCGTGGCTCAGCGCGCGCGGCTTCCGCCTGCAGCGGCATGTTGGATCATTTATTGAGTGTGGATCGACAACCCGATCGTGGCTTCTTTCACGAGCACGGACGCGGTCATCGCACGGGGCGCTTTGAAGCGGGGCATCACTGGGTGGCAGGGATGTTGCGCTTGTGTGCTGCGCGCCGCGATCCGTTGTGGCTGGAGCTGGCCGCGGAGGTGCTTGATGCGCAACGCAGAGAACTGAGCACCCTCGTTCCACGTAAAGAATTGCCGCGCAGTATGGGTTGGGGCTTGCAAGCAGCGGTGGACGCAGCGCGCGCCGCAGCGCCCGATGCGCAACATCTACGCGTGGTGCGCAACTGGCGCACCTTGCTGATGGCGTCGCGACGTCCGTCGGGTTTGCTGTTGTTGCAAGACGCTGAAGCGCCTTCCACCGCGGCGGTGATGGATGTGTTCGTTTTAGGCGGCGTGGTGCTGCCTGCTTTGGTGGATTCCTGTGCTGTCCTGCCAGATGCAGATCTGCGCCAGCGCTTGAAAGCGATGGGGCGCGCGTTGTGGAATTGCAGTATCCGCCGCAACGAGAAAGAAGAGATGGTGCTGGCAGAATCGGTGCCGTTGGAATCCGGCAGCGGTGCCCCCGGCCGCGGTTGCGGGCAACTGCTGGCCGCGAAGGCGGCGCTGGCACTTGCTGGAATGTTGGCAGCAGACGCCAGCCTATTGCAAGACGCACGGATTGCGGCGCTGGAGCGCGGCATCGAAAAAGAACTGCGTGAAGCGCCACCGCGCTACTGCGGCATGACAACGGCGCTGCTGCTGCGCGCGCAAAATCTGCGCGCGCGTCAGCCGTCGCGCTGATTCAGGTTCAGAGTGCCTTCGAGCAACTTGCCACTGCGTAAAACGCGCACCGTGGCGCCGCCGTTGCGCTGATAACGCTCCAACGCGCTGACAAAGTTGGCGGTGCTGCGCACATCGAGGCGCCCCACTGCCAGCAAGATGTCGCCCTTCTTCAGGCCGATGCGTTCCGCCGCGCCGTTGGCTTCGACACTCACCACCACAGGCACACCTGCGGGCAGGCCTGCTTGAAGCACTGCACCCAAGTGGCGCGCGAGGGTGGGCGAAAGATCGGCCACTTCCATGCCGAACATCTTGGTCCCGAACTGGCGATCCACTGCGACGGCTTTGATGGTCACGGTGCGCGACTTGCCCTCGCGGCTGAATTCGAGGTTGATGCTGTCTCCTTCGCGATGGCCGAGCAGTGCGACATACAGGGCGAACACGGATGAGACCTTGTGGGCATCCAAGCTGAGGATGCGATCTCCGGTGCGGATGCCAGCGTTTGCAGCCGGGCCCGCCGCGGTGATGGTGCCTGCTTCAACACTGGTGCCATTCGCAACGGCATCCAAACCGATGCTGATTCCTGCGGCCAGTTCCGGCACCACCATTTCCGTCATCGTTTCTTTCACGCGGTTGATCGGGATGGCGTAGCTGATGCCCTGACCGCGTTTGTCGATGGCAGTGTTGATGCCAATCACGCGCCCGTTGATGTCCAGCAACGGGCCACCAGAGTTGCCGGGGTTGATGTCGGCGGATGTCTGCAAGAAATCTGTGAACACGGGCTTGCCCTGAAATTCCACTTGGCGGTTGCAGGCACTGAGGATGCCCGTCGTGGCCGAGGAGCCGATGCCAAAGGGGTTACCCAGAGCGATGGTGGTTTCGCCGATCATCAGATGGTCGCTGTCGCCGAGTTCGGCGCAGGCGTAAGGCCCCGGCTCGTTGATGCGCAGAATGGCGAGGTCGCCGTTGCTGTTGGAGTTCAGCAAAGTGGCAGTGCGCTTGGTGCCGTCATGAAATGTGACCTGCAAGCGGTCGGCGGAGTGGATCACATGTTCGTTGGTGACGATGAGTCCGTCACTGTGCACAACGACGCCCGCACCAAGTTCCGTGTTGGCATACATCTCGCCGGTCTTGGGGTCGCGCTCGGCTTGCGGCGCTGCATAAAGCCCAGGGAACATGCTGTGCGTGACGGCGGCGCGGCGCTGGCACTGGATGTTCACTACCGCTGGGCCGACGCGCTCCACCGCCACGACCACGGGGGTGCGGCGTTCGAACTCTTGCGCCTTGCTTTGCGCGCTGGCTCCGGTGGCCGCCAACAACAGAAAAAGCGCGGTAACTACAGATGTAATGATGGGCATGCTCATGAATCCCTTACGGAGCCGAGCGCGAGAATCGCGCCGTGGAAGCCATGCTATACGCCGCCACCGGGGGCTTCCTCCGCCGCCATTGTTGGGCGAAGATGGGCCCATGCTTCATCCATCGAATGATCCGAGTGCAATGTCGCCGCTTTCCTCCAACGCGATTCCAGCGGCAGCGCTTCAGAATCGCTCCGTGCATGGTGCAGCCTGGCGCGCTGTGGCAGCGCGCGCCTTTCTGGCCGTCTGTGCGCTGACGCTTCTGACTGCATGCCCCGGTGACAAACCAGCGCCACCAGATGCCGTGTCTGAAACGCTGCGTCGCGAACAGGAATCGCGCGCGCTGTTCATGGAGGCGGAGGCGCGCATCGTTCCTGAAAAGGTTGCGCTGTATCGCAAGTTGCTGGCGCATTATCCGGAGAGCATGGAAGCGCCGATGGCGCGCATGAAATTGGTTTTCTATCTGCGCGACCCGGTGGTGGCGCGCCACGCCGAAGCATTACAAGCAGCACAAGAGTTCAGTGCGCTCAGCCCCGGCGACTT
>CAMDTN010000061.1 GCA_945907755.1 Singulisphaera sp. GP187
TAAACTCGTCAATAACAGTGAGAAACTTCAAAGTGCGCCCGTCATCGGTTCGATCGAACACGAAATCGTAGGTCCACACATGATCGCGATGCTCTGCCTTGCGCCGTGATGCGGCGGTAGCCGTAGCGCGGGTGTGTGCGAGCGAAGTCGAGCATGTGCTTCACGAGCTGCTTTTCATCGTCCGGCGTGATGGCCCGGTAGCGCTGAGTCGTGCGGTGCTGGCTGACCACTTTGCAAGAGCGCCGCTCGGAGGCCCCGAACGATTCTTCAAGATGATCAGCCGCACGCCGCCGCCCTTTGGCGTCCGGCGCTTTCATTCCGCCGTACTGCTGCTTCCAGCGGTAGTAGGTCTGCTCGCTGACTTCGAGCCGCTGCAAGATCTTGGCCAAGTCTTCGCCTTGGCCAGCAGCCATCTCAGCATCACGCAGCTTCTTGATGATCTCGTCCGGCCGGTGTCGTTTGCGCTTCTTCAAGAGAGACTCCTTGCCCCTTCTGGGGCGGTAGGCTCTCATAACTCATGGACCACTTTTCGGGGGTCAGGTCAATCGCGGCGAGGCGAAGTCTGAAGGGCGCACGCACGGGGACGAGGAATCGTATGACCCCGGCGCTTCTGCGCAGCAGGTGGTGCGCCAAGACTTCCGCGACAGCGCCGCTTGGGTGGCCGACTTGCAAACGGACAGCGCTGGATTGGCGCGCTGCACCGTTATCTTGCCGGACGCGCTGACCGAATGGCGCGGGCGCGTTGTGGCATGGACGCGCACCACTGAAGTGGGCGAGGTCGAGTTCCGTTTGCACACAACCAAGGATCTCCAAGCGCGGCTAGTGCTTCCGCGAAGCACTGTGGAAGGTGATGCTTTCGAAGTGCGTGTGATTGCTAGTGATGTGGCGGGCCTCGAGCGCGCAGGGCGCTGGAGCTTGTCCTGCGCCGACGCCGGCGTGCAGATCCATCCCATCGATGTGCAGGAGTTCTCCTTGCCGGCGCTTGGCACGCATACAGTACGAGCTCGCGTGCACTTGTCGGGCGCAGATGGCAGCAGCCCCGCTGGCGGGCCGAATGCTCGCACGGCAACATTCGTCGCTCGCGTTTGGGCAGCACAGGCCGGTGCGGACGACGCCCTGCAGGGTCCGCTGGAAGTGCAAGCAGATGGCGCGTTCGTTCGGCAACGCCTCTCCGCGCGACTCAGTGGGAACGCAGATCAAACTCTCCGTTTCACTCCGCCGTGGCCCCACCGTGCTGGCAGCGTGGAACTGAGTGTCGAAGTGCGTCCCACATTGCTGCTGCAGCTTTGGGATACCTTGCCATTTCTGTTGGATTATCCGTACGAGTGCGTCGAGCAGACGGTATCGCGCTTCGTGCCGGCGCTGGCTGTGCGCGACGCGTTGCAGCATGCCGGATGCACGCTGGGGCAGTTGGCCGAGAGCGCGCGCGCTGTGCCGCGCCTGCCTGAAGTCCAAGAACCGCGTGTGCTGTCGCAGCGCGAATTGGAGCGCGTGATCGTGCAGTGCACACACAACTTGCGCGCAGCCCAGAACAGTGACGGTGGCTTCGGCTGGTGGAAGGACGATCCTTCTTCGTCGCGCATGACCACCTACGTGTTGCGTGGATTAGAAGCCGCAGAGCGCAGCGGCTGTGCCGGGTTGACGCGCATGCGGGCACGCGCGGCTGCCTGGTTGGAAGCACACGCGGCGCGCATCGCAGACCCATGCGAAGCCGCAGCGGTGGCGTTGGCATTGGCCGGATCGCAACGCTGCCCGATGGTGCTGTTGGACCAACTCCTGCGTGTGCGTTCTGAACTGCCCTCGAGGGGGCTGGCCAATCTGATCAGCGCCTTAGCGCGTAGCGGGCGCCCATCTGATGCGCAGCTTGCATTGGCGCAGTTGGCGGAGCGTGCCATCACGGATGAATCAACTGGAACCGCTTGGTGGCCCGCGATGGGTGCGGAGTGGGCTTGGTGGAATGCGCGCATCGAAGTTGCTGCTGCGGGGCTGACTGCGTTCATGGACGCGAACCCTGACCACGCACTGGTGGCACCACTGACACGTTGGATGGTCATGAATCGGCGTGGCCAAGGGTGGAGCAACACACGCGATACTGCCGAGGCAATCACTGCTCTGACTCGCGTTGCGCGCCGGGATGGTGAGTTGGATCCAGATTTGGAAGTGACCTGCGTATTGGGCACCGATTCGCGGCACCTGACGCTGCGCAGCAGCACCATGCTCATGCCGCAGCGTTTGGTGTTCACGAGCTCCAGCGCGGGCGCTGTTTCCACCGCCAATCCGGCGCAAGGGCCCGAGGCGCTGACGCTGCAAGTGCATTCGAAGGGGCGAGGAGTTGCTTACGTCAGTGCAATCTTGAGCGCGGTTGCCACCGGTGACGCCATTGCGGCGCAATCCAGCGGGATTCGTGTTGAGCGTACGGTGCACACTGTGCGAGCGGACGGATCTCGCGGCGCGGCAATTGAGCCTGTGACGGCGCTGGAGGCGGCTCAGTTGGTGGAGATCGACCTTCAACTCACCGTCCCCAACGATTTCGAGTATGTGCAGGTGGAGGACCCTCGTGCCGCTGGCTTCGAACCCGAACTACGCACCTCAGGCTGGGTCAGCGCCGAAGGCATGCGTTTTCGCCAAGAGGTGCGTTCCGATCGCACCGCGTTCTTCATCACGCACTTGCAACAAGGCACGCATCATCTGCGTTATCGCGTGCGAGCCGAAACACCTGGAAGCGTGAAGGCCTTGCCAGCGCACGCTGTGGCGATGTACGCCACGGAGTTCCGCGGCAATAGTAGCGCTCGACGCTTCGAGGTGCGCGGCCCTTAAGTCGTGCTCTTAATACTTGCGCACGATGCCGATGACCACGCCTTGGATTTGCAACGACGCTGCGGGCACCACAATAGGCCGCATGCTCGCGTTGCGCGGCTCCAAACGCACGGTTCTTGTGCTGGGTTCGGGGTAGAAACGCTTGAGGGTGGTTTCTTCACCGTCGATGAGCGCCACCACGGTTTCGCCAGCGTGGGCGGTGTTGCGCGGTTCGATCAAGACGAAGTCGCCGTCACGGATGTGGTCTTCGATCATGGACTCGCCGCGAACTTCCAGCATGTAGTTGCCGCGATCTTGGCGAAAGAACGCATCCACGTCGAAGGCTTCGCGGTCTTCCACCGCTTCAATAGGACGTCCTGCGGCGATCCGCCCGAGGATGGGCATCGTCCTTGTCGCTGCAGTTTCGTAGTGGGTTGCTGGTGGTGGCGCAGTGGCTTCCGCGCAGAGACGGATGGAGCGCGACTGGTGTGCGTCCACCAGGATGTAGCCCTTCTGTTCGAGCGCACGGATGTGCTCGAAGATGGTGACGCGGCTGACGTTGCTGGCTTGACCGATCTCTTCCAAGGTGGGAGAGATCCCTTCCTTGGTGCGGTAGGCGGCAATGAAGCGCAGCACTTCTGCTTGTCGCTTGGTGAGAGGCGATTTGCCTTCGGACTGACGCACCGGATCGGATTCCGGTGAGCGTTTCCAAGGGCGCACCCCTAGGGCGCGCCGCCAAGGGCGCACCGCTGGGGCGCGCTGCGAAGGCCGCACCGCTGGGGCGCGCTGCGAAGGCCGCACCGCTGGGGCGCGCTGCGAAGGCCGCACCGCTGTGCCACGTTTCGCCGCGCGCGCCCCGCGAGGGGAACTCCGCGCGGCTTTCTTGTTTGCTGCCATGAATGGGTCTCCTTAGATCAGAGGAATGCCACCAACAGAATGGTGGCCAGGCCGGCCAACTGGAGCAGATCGCGCAGCGCGCGCACGGGGAACGAAGTGGTTGCCAACATGAGGTGTCTCCTGCATCCGGGCGCAAGGACCATCCCTGCGCGTCGGTGCCGAACATATACCGAACCGCACCGACAGTCCAATTATTTTTAGGGTTTTGTTCGGTAACGCTTCCGTGGCCTCGGGCGCTATGATGGCGCGTCGGCCTCGCGGTCACGCAATTTCACACCAGACCAGTGGCTCACAACTACCAATGGCGCAAATAGATACGAAACAGCCTCCGCCGAGAATTGAGACGGATGTCTTGATCCTCGGGGGTGGTGTTTCTGGCCTGCGGGCTGCGCTGGCAGCTGCCGAACACGCTCGAGTGCTGGTGGTCACCAAGGACGCGCTGCGCGAGAGCAGCACCGCTTACGCCCAAGGTGGCGTGGCCGCAGTTCTTGGCGGTGACGACAGTTTCGAGAGCCACGAGCAAGACACGCTCAGCGTGGGGCAAGGTCTTTGCCACGAAGTTGCGGTGCATGCAGTAGTCACCGAAGGCCCCGAACGCATTCACGAACTGTTGGAATGGGGCGGTGCGTTTGATCGCGACGGCCCTGCGCTGGCACTAGCACGTGAGGGCGGGCACAGCCATCGTCGCGTCGTGCATGCTCATGGCGATGCTACTGGCGCCGAAGTGATGACCACACTGATGCGGCGCGTGGAGCAGCATGCGAATATCAGCGTGCGCGAGTACGGTTTCGCAACCGACTTACTGCTCGGCGACGGGCGCTGTGTGGGCGCGCGCATGGTGGCGGCGGACAACAGCGCATGTGACATTCACGCTCGCGCGACACTCTTGTGCACCGGCGGTATTGGGCAACTCTTCCGTGAAACCACGAATCCTGCAGTGGCCACCGGCGATGGCATTGCCATGGCCTGGCGCGCAGGTGTCGCACTGGCGGACATGGAATTCGTCCAGTTTCACCCGACCAGCCTGTATATCGCTGGCGCAGCGCGGCACTTGATCACTGAAGCGGTGCGCGGCGAAGGCGCGCGCCTGCTGGATTCCAACGGTGAGCCCTTCGTCGCTCGCTACCACCCCGCTGGCGACCTCGCTCCGCGCGACATCGTCTCACGCGCCATTGTTGAACAACTCGCGCAAAGCGGCGAGAGCTGCGTATGGCTGGACCTCACTCACATGGGCGCGCGTGCGCACGAACGCTTTCCGGGAATCAGCCGCATGTGCGCGCTGTACGGTATCGACATTGCTACCCAGCGGATTCCGGTACACCCTGCGGCGCACTACGGTGTTGGCGGCGTGGTGGTGGACCTTGATGGACGCAGCTCTTTGCCTGGTTTGTATGCGGCGGGCGAAGTGGCCATGAGCGGGCTGCATGGAGCCAACCGTCTCGCCAGCAACTCGCTGCTCGAAGGGCTGGTTTTCGGCCGCCGCGCAGGGGAGCAAGCGGCCTCCGAAAGCTGCCCCGTGCCCACGTGCAGCGAAGCGCTCGTCGAAGGTTCTGAACTTCCCGCCGTCGCGCTGCACGCGCGCGATTTCAAGAACTCGGTGCAAGCCTTGTTGTGGCGGGCCGCCGGCATCATTCGCAATGGCGGGCGCCTGCGCAGCGCCGAGCGCACCGCGCAACAGTGGCTGAGTTTCGTGAATCGCGTGCAGTTGCAATCCAACGATGCTCGTGAAGCACGCAATCTCGTTACCGTGGGGGCGCTGGTTCTGCGGGGCGCGCTGTGGCGCGAAGAAAGTCGCGGCACTCACTACCGCAGCGATTTCCCCAAGCGCGACGACGATCACTTCCGAGCGCACAGCCTGCAACAACGAGGTAAGGACATTCATGCGCAGCCCCTCTGATCGACGCAACGAACGTGGCCACGCTGGCCAAACCCGCAGGCGCAAGGGCGAACCCGTGTGCGAGGGCATGGACACAAATAGCCCCGACGAGCCCAGCGCAGAGCGCACGGAACGGCCGGTGGCTGCAGCCAAGGCCGAAGAACAAGCGGTGTTGGCGGGGGTAGGGCCCGAAGCGCCAGACGACAGCGGCAACATCCCTATGCTGGACGAGCTCGCCGAACTCGCCCGCACCGCTGGAGCGCGCGTGGTGGGGCGCATGTGGCAGCGGCGCGCCAAACCTGAATCATCCTCATACTTGGGCAGCGGCAAGCTGGAGGAACTGAAAGCGCAGTGCGCAGAAAGCGGCGCCAATCTGGTGATCGCCGACGCGGATTTGTCGCCAGCACAAGTGCGCCAAATGGAACTGGCGCTGAACATGCGCGTCGTTGATCGCTCGGAACTCATCATCGACATCTTCGCCCAGCACGCCCGCACGCGCCAGGCGGCACTTCAAGTGGAACTGGCGCAGTTGCAGTACTTGTCGCCGCGTTTGAAGCGCATGTGGACCCACCTTTCGCGCATCACCGGCACCGGTGGCATCGGCAGCCGGGGACCTGGTGAAAAGCAGATCGAAGTGGATCGCCGTTTGATTCAGAAGCGCATTCAGATATTGCGCGAGGAACTCGCCGAGATTGAATCACGCCGGGGGCGTCAAGCCAGTGGCCGGCCCGGAGCCTTCAAAGTGGCGTTAGTGGGCTACACCAACGCAGGGAAATCTACTCTGATGCGTGCCCTCACAGGGGCGGATGTGCTCGTGGCCGATCAACTTTTCGCCACGCTGGACACGAGGACGCGGCGCTGGGAGCTGGGTCGCGAAGTGGATGTGCTGTTGAGCGACACGGTTGGTTTCATCGAGAAACTGCCGCACCATTTGGTGGCTTCATTTCACGCCACTTTGGAAGAAGTGCGCTGTGCAGACCTGCTGCTGCATGTGGTGAACGGCGCTGACCCTGAAGCGGAGCGGCGTTCGCGCAGCGTGCGCACTGTGCTGCATCAATTGGGCGCGGACTTCATCCCTGAAGTGGTGGTGCTGAATAAAATCGATGTGTTGCAGCCGGTCGAAGCAGAAATCCTCGCACGGCGCGTGGAAGCGACGCATCTGGTGAGTGCCGTCAGCGGAACTGGGCTGAAGGAGCTGGCGGAGTTTGTGCGTTTGCGCGCGGGCGCGAAGTTGGTGGTGACGCGCTTACGCGTGCCTGTGACAGACGGGCGCACGCTAGCCATGCTGGCTGCGCGGGCGCGCATCATCGAACAGGCTTACGAAGGCGAAGTGTGCGTTATCACAGCGGCGTTGCCCGCAGAGTTGCGAGCGCACCTCGATAAGTATGTGCGGCAAACTGACGCTTAGGGCGCGCCGTTTTTCAGACGCGTTGCCTCGCCCATGAGCAGTGCAGGCAGCAGTGCTGCCGAAAGTAGGCGCAATCTTTCTTCCGAAACGCCCTGAATGCTGCCGACTTTGAGGCGCAGGATCCCAGAGCAACGTTGGCGTTTGTGCGGCAGACACAGTAGGCCTTCGTCCACACGCAGCACCAGTTCAGTTGCAGCGCTTGGTGAACCTGCGGCGGCGCCAATCAGCGTGCTGGCTCGCGCTGCGAAGAGCACAGCGGCGTGCGCCCAACTGTGCAGCGGCTGCGTGGGGCCTTCGATGCTGGGAGCAATGAGCCCCTTGCGCGGTGGCTCATCTGCTCTGCCAATCCAGTGCTGTGTTGCGTTGGCATCGCTGTAGCGATGGCGTTCAAGCTTGCGACCAACACGGTCAATGCAGTGCACGAAGCTCGCGGCGCTGGCGGGGTCGTCCAGCAGTTGGTGAGTGCTGGGCAGTTGCACTTCGCCGCGCAGCATCCAAGGAAGTGCACAACTCTCCACCGCTTCGGGCATCAGCACCAAGCTCACGATGTCAGGCAATGCGCCCCTGTCTTGTGCGCAGCGCACGGCCATGCGCTGCAGCGCGTCCAGCCCAGCTTGCAGCAGCCCTGCCGCATTGGACGCCTGAAAACCCTCGTCCAGCACAGTCTCGCGTTCGTGCAACGGTCGCGCTTGAAAGTGCCCCGCGCAGCGCGTCACCGTGGAAACGGCTTCGTGTTCTCGTGTGCGCACACTCCGGTGTTGCAGGCTGCTGCACACTTCGCCTCGCACCAACTCAAAACCCAGCGCGCAGCATTCAGCATGCCAACGCTCTTTCATGGCACGCAACTCTGCGGTGCTTGGAAGGGTGTTTTCTTGCGGCACGCTACACACAGTGGCGTCGAGAAATGGTGGCGCATCATCCAAGACGAGCGCATTGGCGTCGAGCGCGTTACCCGCCGCGTCGACGCGAACCCAACGCTGTTGCTCGGCGCCGTCCACAAGGCGCTGCGAAGCAGTGCCGTCGAGAAACCTCAAGCTGGCTGCCAAATGCGAGAGCGGCGTCGGCAGCGCGCACCGTTCTGCGAGGTCCAGAGCCCAGCCGGACTCTGAATCCGCGCAAGCCTCGGCCGCACTAGCGTGGCGCACCAGTAGCTGCGCAGTGTGGGACGCGGCGTCGCCCTCAGTCATGGATCGATTCCAAGAGAACAGTGCGCATCAACGGGGCGCGGCTGCAGCGGCTAACCAGTGCATCACTAACGGGTGGGCGCTCTTCGGCGCCAGACCGTGGAATGGCAACCAAGTGCACGCGATGGCGCAAGGGTGCCCTTCCAACTGATGCAACGCTGGGCGCCCGTCGGCATCCTGCAACACAGCGCGAAAGCCCGCTGCCTCGAACGCGTGCGCGTAGTCCGGGCTTAGTCCGTAAATGCTGTTCGTCCATTCGCGTCCGATGGTAAGCCCCGCAGCAGATTCTGCACCTTGCGCGGCGTGAACTTCGATCATGCGCATGGCACGCTCCACACCATGCACGTGCGCGGGCGTGTGGGCCACCGCTGTGATCAACGCGTGCTTGGGGTTGTCCTCATGCTGCGTGCTGCCGGCGGCCTTCAAGCCCAGTTTGTTGCGTGCGAATTCGATGAGCATCAGCGCGTGAGATTCGCCCAAAGCGAGGCACGGGATGTTGCGTTCGCGGGCTGCTCGCAGGAGATCCAGCAGCGGCTCCGGCAGCAGTTGCGGACAGCGCGGCCCGGGAGGTGGCAGCAGTACGGCGGCGGCCTCCAGCACCATGTCTGGGTAAAGCACGATGTCGTCGGCGCCCATCCAACGGGTGTTGGCGTGCAGGTTTCGTTGTGCGGCAGCCTCGATCACCGCCGTGCGCGTTGCCGCGTGGGGCTCGTATTCGCTGTCGTGGTCGCCGACTATCAAGATGCTAAGCGGACGCATACAACCCCTTTCCGAGTCGCGTGACACTGAACTATACGGTTCCGACAGAGCGGATGCGGCACTTTGATTCTTGCCTCGTAAGGCAGGATTCAAAGACCCCGTTGATCACAGCGTGCACACACAGCAGCCGATTTCACTTATCGCGCGGATTCGGTGCACGACTAAGTCGGAAACACGCGACCTGCGTTTCTTTCAAATGTTGCAGCACGGGAATCAAGCCCCAAGCAAGGAAACCGTCCGGAGAACGCGGTTCGCACAGCAGCATGACCAAGCGGCAAAGCGGCTGTCCGCACGGGATAACGAGGGTGCCGGGCTGCAGCGTCCGCTGAACGGGCACTAATGTGGCAGCGAGGCGCACGAGGCGATGTCCTTGGAAGGGCTGCGCCGCGCGGCGCAGCTCATGGACGGCAAAGGATTCACCTTCTGCTGCGGCTTCGTGCTGCAGCTTGCTGAAGCGGATGCCATGCGCGATCAATGCGTTTTCGAGCGCAGGGGAAGGTGCCGTGAGTGCGAAGCCCCAAGGGACGCTTACGGGCAACTGACCATTGAAATGCACGCTGGTCTCTGACAGCAGCCATGTGACCTGGCCACTGTGATGCAACTCACGCCGCCCCGTGGCGCTATCAACGCGCTGCACTACGCCGCTGCTGGGGATGGGCGCTTGGCCGCTGTCCGCCAGCACGGCGTCCAAGGGCAGCGTGCCTTGGAGCGGCAGGGCGCTGGCGCGTTCATCGGCAGCGCGTGCCACCGCAGCCAGCGTGCTGCGGTGGGCGCACATGTGCTCGAGCGCGACCGTAATGAGCGCTCGCGTTGCGGCGATGCGCTCTGCAAACGGGCGGTGCACATAGGCCTCCGACAACAAACCAAAACGGTTGCGCAGGCCGATGCCGTTGATGACATAACGCGGCATGTGGTCGTAGCTCTCCCACACGCGCGGGGGTTCGTCGGGCCACCAGTTGCCGCGCCAATTGCCGTAATCGAAAGTGAGCAACCCGCGTGCATTCATGCCGGCGCGCAGCGCTGGCAGCAACACCGTGCGCGCATGCTTTTGCAGCGCGGGGTCGGTGGCTGGGGATAGCGGGCCCGCATAAGTCAGATCGAAGCCGTGGTACGAACCGTTAGTGGTGTGGCAGTCGATGGTGAGCAGCGGGTCCAGCGTGCGCAGTGCCAGCAGCAGCGCTTTCGTTTCGGCGGCCTCCACTTTGGTGAAGTCGCGATTCAGATCCAGCCCTTTGCTGGTTTCGCGACGGCCGCACCCATCCGCCGGGCCGGCCTGGCTTTCGCGCGACAACACTTTCACTGCGTCGGTGCCGTCCGGGTTGTAATCCGGCAGAAACACCAACACCAATTCGCGTAGCCATGGGTCGTGTTCCTTTGCGGCCAGCGCGCGCAACAGTTCCATGATGGCTTCTTTGCCTTCGCATTCACCGGGGTGAATGCTGCCGATGATCAGCACCTTGGTGCGTGGGTCGCGCGCGGCAGCGTCCAGCGAATCTAATGGTGGATCGGCGCAAATCACCGCTGCGATGTTGCGGCCTTCTTCGCTTAGGCCGAAGCTGACAACGCATTGGCGCGCATCTCGTGCCGCGCTGGCTGCGATGAAGTGCAGGACTTCGGCGTGCAGCGCGGTGGATCTGTACGCACTGCGTTCCGGGACGGTGAGCAGCGCGGGGTTGTCTGCGCTGTGGGTGCAGGCGAACAGCATCAAGAAGCACATCGTCAGCAACCCGAAAGCCGATGCATGAGGCGTCATGACGGCATCTTATTGCTAATGCGCCGCGTTTGTGGCACATGGCCCGATTCTGTAACCTGCAGCGCTATGCCCATGCCACGCCGCATCGACCATTACTTGAAAGATCTCCTAGACGAAGAACGCTTTGCGTTCTACAGCCAAGTGGCTGAATTCGCGGAGGAGAAAATTGCGCCGCGTGTGCTGGCGCTGGAACGCGCTCACGAATTGGTGCCACAAGATCTGATCAAAGAAATGGGCGAGTTCGGACTGTTCGGCCTGCCCATCGCCACCGAATACGACGGCCAAGGCGGCGGCCAACTGGAACTGGTCCTAATGGGCCTCGCGCTGTCGTACTGGAGCCAGTCGATGGCCATCACGCCGGGCGCAGCCACTTCGCTTGGCAGCAAGCCCTTGATGCTGTTCGGCAACGAAGCGCAGAAGCGCGAACATTTGCCGGACCTTGCCAAGGGCAAGCGCATGTTTGTATTCGGGCTGTCCGAACCTGGGCGCGGCAGCGACGCGGCCAACCCGGAGGTGGTGGCCGTGCGCGATGGTTCTGGCTGGGTGTTGCGCGGCGAAAAGTGCTGGAGCACCAACGCGCGTTGGGCCAGCCACGTGGTGGTGCACGCCATGACCGACCCCTCTGGGCGTCGCGGCCATCGTTCTACTTGCTTCATCGTGCCCATGAATGCCCCCGGCGTTTCGTACAACGAAATGGGCGGCAAAGTGGTGTGGCGCTTGAGTTCCACCGGCTCCATCGCGTTCGATTCGGTGCGTGTCGACGACGCAGCGATTCTCGGTGCCGTGAACGACGGCTTCAAAGTGATGGCCACCACACTGAATGGCGGCAGGCTTTTTGTGGCTGCACTTGCCGTGGGCAGCGCGGCCTTCGCGCTGGACCGTGTGCGTGCCTACGCGCAAGAGCGCCAGCAATTCGATGACAAGCCCATCGGGCGTTTCCAGCGCGTGCAAGATGTGGTGGTCGATCTCGACATCGCGGTGGAACAGTCCATCACTTGGCTGCTGCATCTTGTGGGGCTTTACGATCAGAACCGTTTGGAACGCGAACAAGCCGCGAAGGTGAAGATCGCCATTTCGCAGCGCGTTTCCGAGCTGATGTTGGATGCAATGGAAGTGTGCGGCGGCGTGGCGTGTTTGGACGAATTCGGTTTGATGCGCCATCACGAAGACCTCTTCGTCACTCGCGTGGGTGAAGGCAGCAACCGCGCTTTGCGCACACAAGTGGCGCAGTCACTGCTGCCAGACATTCGCACGTTGTTGCACTAATGCTGAGCCGCGCTGGAAGCGAATCTGCGTGAGCCCGCAAGCGCCTCGCAGCACACCCCCGCCGGGGGAGTGGCCAAGCGCGGAGGTCGCAGCCAGCAGTATTCTGTTCTCGCCGTTGCAATTGCGCAGCGGGCTCTTGCTGCACGCGCGCACTTGGGTGCCGGCCATGGTGCCATGGCGCGCGACGGAAGACGGCGCGGTGACACCTCAGGTGCTGGGCTGGTACGAGCGCCTCGCGCGCGGGCGGCC
>CAMDTN010000062.1 GCA_945907755.1 Singulisphaera sp. GP187
AAGGCTAATGCCAACAGATTTACAGTCTGTCCCGTTTGACCGCTTCGGTATCTCCCCGCACACAAGTTGTCAGGCCGCACACCGAGAACTGTCACACGAGACACAAAGCCAGCGAACGGACTTGAACCGTCGACCTGCGGTTTACAAAACCGCTGCTCTACCAACTGAGCTACGCTGGCGGAGCACCCCCGCACAAGCAGGGCGGAGATGCTACGACACGCGCAGACCGAGTCAAGATGACCCCGGCCCACGCGCTGGCGTGGTTGTTCGGTCCGCGTGCCTTTTCTGGCCATGCCACGGGATGAACCCGAGCGATGCGGCCGGGGGTGATAGCCAGACTTGCCACGGTTCTCAATCCCCGGCTGACAATTTCGCGTTCCGCATGAAACCGAGGTGCCGCGCACGCATGCCTTTGGTGCTGGTTTCCAACAGCGCCATGGTGGTGGATTCAACGCATTCCGTGAGCGTTTCCAGCAGAGTGAGAGCCACCATGGCCTCGCCGACCACACTAGCGGCGGGCACGGAACACACATCCGAGCGCTCATATACCCCGGGCGCAGGATTGCCGTTCACCAAGTCCACGGAAGGCAGACCATCGGGCAAAGTCGGAATGGGTTTCATGGCCGCTCGCAGCACGATGTCGCTGCCGTTGCTCATGCCCCCCTCGATGCCCCCGGCATGGTTACTGCCGCGCACAAAACCGGCTTCCGGTCCCCAAAAAATGGGGTCGTGGCAACTGCGCCCACCTGTTGCTGCCGCACCGAATCCCAGGCCGAATTCCACGCCTTTGATGCCTGGAATGCTCACCAAAGCCTGCGCCAAACGCCCATCCAAGCGTTCGTGCCACTGCATGGGGGAACCCAACCCAGCCGGACACCCTGTGGCGCGCACCAAGAATGTGCCGCCCAAAGTGTCGCGGGATTCACGGGCCGCGTCCACGGCAGACTGCGCCGCAGCAGCCTGCATGGGGTCTGCGGCGCCAAACTGGCTGGCAAGCACTGACTCACGCAGCGCCGCCATGGGCCCGTCAGGCACTTCGAAATGCACAGCGCCGATGGAATCGACCATGGCCAGCACATCAATATCCACGCAGCGCAACACTTGTGCAGCCACCGCTCCTGCCGCTACTCGCGCCGCTGTTTCTCGCGCGCTCGCGCGCTCCATGACTTCGGCGCAGTCGTGAGTGTCATATTTCAGCGCTCCGGCGAGGTCTGCGTGCCCTGGCCTTGGCCGTGTCAGCGTGCGGTATTGGTCGATGCGCTCATCGCGGTTCTTGATCAGCAGCGTTAGCGGCGAACCCAAAGTCAGCCCGCGTTTCATGCCGCTGAGCACGCTGACCGCGTCGCATTCCAATTGCATCCGCTGCCCACGCCCATAGCCACGCTGCCGCCGACTCAGTGCCGCGTCCACGGCCGCAACATCCAACGCCAGCCCCTTGGGAACGCCTTCCAACACGGCCAACACGCCCTGCCCGTGCGATTCGCCTGCGGTGATCCAGCGGAAAATACCCATGGCGCACACCGTAGCAGGGCGCAGGTGGACAGCGCCGCCGCATTTCGCTATGCCCCAATGCACATGCACACCGACGACCGCCGCCACTTCTTGCGATTCCTGATGTGCCACGCCGCGTTTGCGCTGGCCCTGTGGCTGCTCAGCAGTGTCGCCTTCGTAGTGGGCACTCTGCCCATGGAAAATGTGTTTGCAGAGATGGTGCGCACGCAACACCCGCTCCTCGCGCTCAGCGCCAATCTGCGCCTGCTTCCAGGCTACTTGTTGCTGATGCCGGCCTTCGCATTCCTCACTTGGCCTTGGCTCGCGCAGCGACGCTGGGTGCAAGAACGCCGCTTCTTCGGCACCTTGCTGTGGATACTGCCTGCCAATATCGCGCTGCATGTCATCAGCCTCGGGCCTATCGCCGTGGCGCAGCCCGGTTCGGCCGATGCACTGCAACGCGTGGTCGCGAGAGTGCTGCCATCGAATGCGGCCGGCGCACTCACAGGGCCAGCCTTTCTCTGGACGCTGAGTCTGGTGTTCGCATTGCTCACCTTGCGTGCCTTCGTGCACTTCTTGCGCACTCCAGGATTGCGCGGCTTCAGCATCGTGCCGGCAGCGATGCTGTTGGTGGCGGCGAGTTTGGGCATACCTCAGGCGATGCCTGTGCGGGCCGCGCGAACTCAGCCCGACATTCTGATCGTTGCTTCGGATTCACTACGTGCCGACCACCTCGGTTGCTATGGCTACACGCGCAACACTTCACCGCACATCGACGCATTGGCGCGCGAGTCTGTGCGCTTCGACGCCATGACCGTGTCCAGCGCCAGCACCATCGAGTCATGGACAACGCTCTTGACAGGCCGCTGGCCGCAAACCCACGGACTGCGTTACATGTTCATTCCCGCAACGGCGGCGCAGCGCATCGAGAATGATCACGACACTTTGCCGCGCGTGCTCAACAAGGCCGGCTGGCACAGCGCCGTTTCCAGCAACTGGGCCGGCAACTGCTTCAAAGCAGTGAACCACGGCTTCAGCGCCAACCACGCGAGTGACATTCAGAACCTAGATGTGTTCGTGGCAGAAGCAGCGCTGCGGGCCCACTGGGCGGTGCCCTTGCATTTCGCCAATCCACTTGGTGAGTGGTTGTTTCCAGAAATGGATCGCGTGACTTCGTGGCTGTCCGCTCTGCGTTTACAGGAGCGTCTCTGGGGCGAGATGGCTGCAGCCGACGGCAACAACCAGCCGCTGTTTGGCGTTCTGTTCACCTCGCACACGCACCTGCCTTACATGCCCAGCGCGAAAAACCTTGCGCACTTCGCAGACCCGAATTACTCCGGCCCCAACGCTCGCGAACTCACCTTCGACATTGATGATTTCATCATGAATGGCTTTCCGGACAGTGTCGATGGCACAGAGCGCGCGCAGGTGCACAACTTGTACGACGCATGCGTGCGCGACTTTGACGACCTCGTAGGCGAAGTCGTCGCGCAGTTGCGCGCTACCGGCAGGCTCGAGCACACCATCCTCGTGGTCACGTCCGATCACGGCGATGACTTGTACGACAAAGGCACGAGCCTCGGTCACGGCACTAATTTTTTCGGTGGCGACCAAACCACGCGCATCCCTTTCCTCGTGCGCCTGCCCAAGGCGCAACATGGAGGCGCAAGCGTGAACGCAGTGACGCGCGGCGTCGATGTGATGCCGCTGCTGTTGTCGCTGGCTGGCCAAGCAGTGCCCGCTAGTTGCGAGGGATTGGATCTCACTCCGTTGATGGATGGCCGCAGCAGCGACTTGAGCGTGCCCGCCTTTGCCGAAACTTGCTACCTGTTCCATCCCAAGCCACTGCATCCACCCGGCGCCCTCGCAGCCAAGCCCATGAGCGAAACGCTGATGGTAGACCCGGATTTCCGCAACAGTTTCGTGCTGCGCCCAGAGCATCATCAATTGGTGATTGACGCCAAAGACACCATGCTGCGCACGCGTCGCTGGAAACTGCTGCGCCTGCCTGCAACGAACGGCGCCTTGTGGCAGTTGTTCGACATGCAGAACGACCCACAGCAACAACACGATCTGTCCGCCGCCGGACTTCCTGTGTTCGCACGCTTGCAAGCTGCGTTAGAAGCGTGGCGCTCCGGAAATGGGCGCGTGCGTTGGAGCATCGAAGACGACGACCCTCAGCGCTGAGGAGCGACGGGCTGCGCGACGAACGAGATATCTGCGAAGCCCAAGTCCATCGACATGTTGCCCACGCGCACTACTAATCGCTCGCGTGCACGGTCAAGCTTTTCGATACGGCAGGTCTGCCCGTAGCGCGGCACCCACACATGGTCGTGCTTTCGGAGGGTGGTCAAAAACTCTCTGCGTCGTTCGGAGAACGCCGAGAAACGCACATGCTCGGCTAACAGTGCGCACAGCGCGTCCACCTCGGGTTTCAGCCCCGCTGGCACGCTGGATAGCGCGGCCAGATGCGGCCGCAATGCTGCCTGCAGCGCTTCCAAGACGCGCCGCACTTCTTGTTCGGCTTCCAGTTCCAAACGCCCGCGCTCGCCCTGAGCCCGGCGCAGTTCTTCCTCGGCGGCGCCCAACTGCACCTTGGAGGCCGCTTTCATTTCTTCGGAATCCAAACGTGCCTGCTCACTGGCGCGACGGGCACGCGCGAGATCGTCCAACAGTTGCACCTCGCGCTCACGGCCGCCTTGCAGCAGGGTGCGCGCACGCTCCACCACCGCCGCGGGCACGCCATAACGCGAAGCCACCGCCAGTGCCTGACTGCTGCCGGGCACGCCGGTGACCAACTCATAGGTCGGGCGCAGCGTGTCGGCATCAAAACTCATGGAGGCGTTCTCTGCACCAGGGCGCGCGAAAGCGAAGGCTTTCAGCATGCCCAGGTGCGTTGTGACCAAGACCAGTGATCCTGAAGCCAGTAAGTGTTCGAGGATGGCCTCGCCCAAGGCCGCACCTTCGACTGGGTCCGTACCGCTGCCGAACTCATCGATGAGGAGCAAACGCCTCGTGCCGCCTTGCAGCATCGGCGCCACCGAGCGCACATGCCCTGCGAATGTTGAAAGCGACTGCGCCAAGTCTTGTTCGTCGCCAATGTCCGCCAAGACATCTTCCAGCACGCTCAGTTCGCTGCCGATAGCGGCGGGAATGTGCAAGCCAGATTGGAACATCAATTGGATCAGCCCCGCGGTGCGCAACGCCACGGTCTTGCCGCCGGTGTTAGGCCCTGTGATCACCAACATGCGCCGTTCGGGATCTAGGAATAGGTCCATGGGCACCACGGCGGCGCCACCCGGTTGCTTCGATGCATGCAACAGCAGCGGATGCGCCGCACGCCGCAAATGCAACACCATCCCGGGCACTTGCACTGGCGCGGCCAAGCCCAATGCGAGACTCATGCCCGCTCGCGCGAAACTGTGATCAATCCACGCGGCCCGCGCTTCGGCGCCACCGATGACCTCTTCATGCTCCAGCAACAGGCGCGTGAGTTCGGCTAAGAGCCGGTCGATTTCCCGCGCCTCGCGTGCCGTGAGATCTGCGTGCACATTGCCTAAAATCACCGCGTCTTTCGGTTCAATGAATACACTGCTTCCAGAGGCACTGCGATCGTGCAGCAACCCGGGCACTTGGCCCGCGTGTTCACTGCGCACCACCAACACATGCCGGCCGTTGCGCAGTGCCACGCTGCGTTCCATCAAGTGCGGCCGCAAGCGCGCCGAGCCCGCCATTTCCTCCAGCAACGCGCGCACGCGCACTTCGGCGGCAGCCTTTTCGCGGCGCAAGCGCTGCAACAATTCCGAAGCGCCGTCGCGCACGAGCTCGCCATCGAACATCGCTTCGCAATGATTGACGACGCCGCGCAAGTCTGCGGCGCGCGCCGCCAACTCTGCCAAGCGCGGGCAAGCCACATGACGCGCGCGCATATCTTCAAGCAGCGCTTGAATCGCAGCGGTGCGGCGACCGATGGCGCTGAGTTGCTCGATGCGCCCGGCACCTCCCGCTGCGCGCACGCTCCGCAGCAGCAACGATGCGCTATCCAACCCTCGCATAGGCGGTGCTTCGCCGCGTAGCAGCACGCCTACTGCCTCGTCCACTTGAGCAAGGCTTTGGGCCACTGCGTCGGGATCGGCGGATGGGCCAAGTCGTTCAGCTAGCGCGCGGCCCAAAGGGGACGCAGCGTAGGAAGCGAGCAGCGTTCTGACTGCCGCGAAACCAAGCACATCCAGCGCGTGTGAGTCCATGAGGCAAACGCCTTGGGCGTTTCACGCAGCCCGGCGGCGGTCCGCAAGGCTCCGCAGAGAGCAAGCAGGCTTCAAGAGGCGTGCGTCGAGGTTGGAGCAGCGGCGCCGTTCTTGCCCGATGTGGGCAAGCGATCGACGACCTCTTTCATCTGGCGGCCAACCTTGAACTTGACCACATGCTTGGTGGGCACCACGACCTTGTCCAATGTGCGCGGGTTCTGTGCTTTGCGCGCCGCGCGTTTGCGTACCTCGAACACCCCGAACTCCCGGAACTCCAAGCGGTTACCGCTCCCGAGTTCCCTCACAATCTCGTCCAGAAACATCTGGATGACATCGCGGGTTAGGAGTTTGGACTGCTGGGTCCGGTCAGCAATGCGGTTAACGAGTTCTTTCTTGGTGATGGTTGGCATGCAGGGCTTTCTGGTGAGGACGCACAAGAATACCACTAGCACCGGACGGTTGCGGAAGCGAATTCAGAATCTAAACCTAAAGGCAGAGCAGGCTTATGCCACTCTCCATTTCGTAAAACCAGCATGTTTCCCGAAAGACTTATGGCGCTTGGGGCCTCGTGGGTGATTGGCATCCGACCCACTCGGTGGTCGAGATCTGGAGCTTTAGGGCCTCGCCGCACCTTCCGCCCCTGCGCCCTCAGCGGACAATGCGCCGGTGAACCCGTCGCCTTTTAACCACCCCAGCACCGCAGCCCTCATCGCCTTAGCCCTCGCTGAGGACCAGGTCCACCACGATGTGACCAGCTTGGCCTTAGTGCCCAGCGGCGCCCAAGCCGAGGCCATGCTGGAAGTGCGCGAAGCCGGGGTGCTGTGCGGCCTCCCACTGTTGGAAACGCACAGCCCGCTGATGCTCGCCTTCCCCACCTTGCGCGCCGAGCCGTTGGTGCCAGAAGGCACGCGCTGCCTTGGCCCATGCGATGCAGTGCGGGTCTACGGCAGCGCCCGAGAGATCCTTGCTGCCGAACGCACGCTCCTGAATTTTTTGCAGCGCTTGTCGGGCATCGCCACAGCCACCGCCCGCTGCGTCGACGCCCTGCGCGGCAGCGTGACGCGGGTGCAAGAAACGCGCAAAACCTGCCCCGGGTGGCGCTTGCTTGATAAATACGCCGTGTTCATCGGAGGCGGGCTGAACCATCGTGAGAGCTTGGCCGACCAAGTGCTGATCAAAGAAAACCATGTCAGCTTCTGTGGCAACCGCAGCGACCCGGCCGCATGCGTCGTCGCGTTACGCCGCGCTAAAGATCACTGGCCGCAACTGCCCGTCGAAGTGGAAGTGGAAAGCGAAGAGCAGTTCCGCGCGCTGCTGCCGGAAGCACCGCAGGTGGTGATGCTGGATGGTTTTTCCTTGGACGCGGTGCGACGCTGCGTGGCACTGCGCAACAGCACCGCTACCAATGTGCTGCTGGAGGTTTCCGGTGGAGTCACACTGGAAACATTGGCCGCCATCGGCAGCACTGGCGTCGATCGCGTCAGCATCGGCGCGCTAACCCATTCCGTGAAAGCCATGGACCTCGCGCTCAAAATCCGCGCGCCACAAGCGTGAGGCACGCCGCTACTCCGCTGCGCCACTCGCGCGTTGCTAACGCACTTGCGGGCACGCGCTTTGGCCAAGCCATCACAGTGCTGGGCCGCGTGGGTTCCACCTCCGATGTGCTGCTGGCGCGAGCCCGCGCGAATGCCCCCGACGGCGCCGTGATTGCAGCCGACACGCAAACCGGTGGACGCGGGCGCCGCGGCACCACTTGGATCAGCCCTGCGCGCCAAGGTCTGTACTTCTCGTGCTTGTTGCGCCGCGTGCCGCCGATGGACCAATTGCGACTGCTGGCACCCTGCGCGGGGCTGGCGGTGGTCAGCGTGCTGCGCGCTTCTGGTGTGCCCGCACTGCTGAAATGGCCCAACGATGTGCTGGCCCACGGCGGCAAGCTCGCCGGCATCTTGGTCGATGTCTGCACCGAAGGAACGCGCACTCATGCAGTCATCGGGATCGGGGTGAACCTGCGGCTGGACGCGCTGACGAAACTGCCCGAAGCGGCGCTGCCCGCTGCGGCGCTCGCCGCTGGCACCAACGCGCAGCGCAGCGACGGCCTCTGGCTGCGCGAGGAACTGCTGTGCGCCTTGTTGCACAGTCTGGAAGCAGAGCTCGCCGCCTTAGAGCGCGGTGAATTCGAGCGCTTGCGCGCCAACTACCGCAGTGTCGACGCGCTGCGCGGGCATAACATCGTGGCCCTGTGCGGCGAGAACACTGTGCGAGGCCGCGTGCTCGAATGCGACCCAGTCCATGGGTTGCTTTTGCACACGGCAGACCAATCCCAGCAACGCCTCGACCCTGCGCGCACGCACATCACTTGGGTTGAAGGCCTTAGCGCAACAGCGCGTCTGTAATCGGCCAACTCGAAAGCAGGTAGTTCCAAGTTTCCGCCAAACGGTCCAGCGGCGACGAAAAGTCTTTCTGCGCCACTTCACCCAACGCATGCAGCGCAGCAGCGCGCACTTGATCTGACGTGTCTTTGTCGGCGATCGTGCGCAGCAGCACATCCATAGCGGCAGGTGTGTGGAACGACTGCAGCGCCGCCGTTGCTTCGAGTCGCGCCACACTGGTCTTGCCGTTCAGCACTTGAGTTTCGAGCATATCCAAGCTGCCAGCATCGCCGAGCACTGCAAGAGCCAAGCCTAAAGCAGGCCGCAGTTCCAAACGATCGTCCGCAGACATGGCAGCGCGTAGGCGCTTCAAGGCCGGGCGGTAGTTCATCAACCCAAGGGCCAAGGTTGCACCCGCACGCAATTCCGGGTCTCCCGCGGTGGTCGCGAGTTCGGTCACCATGTCACCAGACGCTTCGTCACGCAGCAAACCCAACGCCAACATGCAAGCGTTGCGGTGCGAGGCTTGGGTGGACTTCGCGGCCACTTCGCTGCGCAGCGCCGGCAGGATCTGACGGCATCCAGCGCTTGCAAGCGCAAGACCCAACCATGAACGACTGGTCTCGATGGTGCCCGGGACTTCGAAGCGCTGCTTGAGCGCCGCCACTGCTTCTGCCGACCCGATGCGACCCAGCGACGCGCTCGCGAAGTGCCGCACCATGCGATCGCTATCGTCATCCATGGCCTTGCACAGAGCGATGCGCACCTTGGCTTCGCGCAATTGCATGGCGCGAGTCAGTACTTGCGCACGCTGTTCGGCATCGTGAATCTGTGCCTCGAGGGCGCGTTCTGAAGCGGGTGACAAGAAGCCGCTCTCGCGCCAGACACTCCGGCGCAACACCAAACCATCGCGCATCGCCCAAGCACTTTGCAAATTTTCGCGGCAACCAAGCGCCAGCGCCGCCGAGCGCCTCACTTGCGTTTCCGCATCTGTCAGCAGCACGATCAGCTTCTCACCCGCCGCAGCGCCAAGCGCTTGGCCTAGCGCTCCAGCAGCAATTGCGCGCACCTCGGCATGGCCACGCGGGTTGATGGCCGCGCCTTCCAAAAAGCGTGCAGCGTCCTCCCCGCCCAGCGCCCCCAACGCAAACCACGCGCACGACTGGATTAGGCGCTCTTCCTGCTCGCGAGAAGCCACCGCGACCAGCGTCGGAAGCGCATCGACATTGCCCAGCACTCCCAGTGCCAACAGCGCAAACCCACGAACATGGTCGGACCCGCTTTCGTCGCGCACAGCGCCCAGCAAGGGGCCCAATGCCTCCGGTGTCGCCGAAAGCCCCAGCGCGATGGCAGCCATCTGCCGCACGAAGCGATTGCCATCATTCAACAGCGGCGCCAGCGCAGCAGCTTCGGCCGCACCACCCAGCTTGCCCAGTGCTAGGGCCGCTTCACCGCGAACCAACGAAGAGCTGTCTCGCAACAGCGGCAGCAGTAGCGGGCGACAACGCGCCACCACCAGCAAGCGCGCTGTGTCCATGGGCGCTTCGTTGAAGCGTCCGCCTAACTCACCAAGAAAACTATCGCCGCTGGCTTCCGCCAAGCGCGAGCGAGCACTGAAGCTGCGCGTGAGTTCCATGTGCCGTTCGGCCTGCAGCGCCCACCAATTCTCCCACTGCTCATGCGGCCACGGCAACCCGAAGGGTGTGCTGGCGGCTTTGGCTTGTGGAGGGTTTTGACCAGGCGCAGGCGGCACCGCGGCCGGCTGCGGAATGGGCCCCACTGGACGCACGGGCAGCGGCCCTGTGGGCAATGAGACGCGCCCAAAACGCGCCGTGCGCGCGCGAGGAACATTGAAGCGCGGGCGCGGGGCCGCGCTCAACGAAGCACTCAGCCCCGCTGATACGAAACCGCCAGCCGGACCTTGGTAGACACCGTTGCCACCGCCAAACGTGCCGCCGCCGCTGGGCCCGGTGTAGGTCGGGCTGCCGCCGCCAACAGGGCCCGTGTAGGGAGACTGAGCGTCCAGCATCTGAGACAAGACCAAAAGGCACAGGCTGAACCAGAGGCATGACCAACGCGCTTTCATCGTGAATAGTGTACGGACTTGCAGCGCTTCCGGTGAGTCGCCTTGACGCATAGAGTCTGGCCGCCTTCTCGCGAGTTCCCGCGGCGAGGCCATTAGGACAGAGATGAGCGCGAATTCAAGCGCAGACACAACACCCAGCGCTCCCCCAGCTACCCACACCCGCAGGCTGCTGCAGCTCGCCTTCGGCCACCGCAGTGCAGTGGTGCTGGCGCTGTTGGCCATGCTGATCAGCGGCGCCACCGACGCCATCCCCATCCTGTTGGCCAAGGTGTTCGTGGACCAAGTGCTCATAGGAACCACTGCAACAGACACCACGGCGGGGTGGCTGGACGCCCTCTTCAGCGACCTCGGCGGAGTGGCTGCCAATCTGCCCCTGTGCCATGACTTAGACCCGCGCCTGCACATCGCTCTGGCGGTGGCCGTAGTGATGCTGCTTGCGGGCGTGCTGGGTGCCGTGGCGGCGTATGCCAACGAGTTCATGGCCAAGTACCTCGCGGCCTTGGTGGTGCGCGACCTGAAAGTGAAGTTGATGGCGCGCGTGGTGCACCTGCCGATGAGCTGGTTCAACCAAACCCGGCTGGGCGATTTGGTGTCGCGCTTCAGCAATGACACCCAAGTTGCTTACGGCACCATCACGGTGTTCTTGAGCGAGTTGTTGATGCAACCGATGGTCATCCTCGGGGGCGCAGTGGCCGCAGCGGCGATCAATTGGCAGCTCTTTGCAGTCTCGTTGGTTTTCGTCCCCTGCATCGTGGTGCCGGTGCGCCGCTTGGGCAAACGCGCGCAGCGCAAGTCGCACAACACACTCACAAGCCTTGCAGACACCATGCAGTCGGTGAACCAAGTGCTGACGGGTGTGCGCGTAGTGAAAGCCTTCCGCATGGAACAGCGCGAAGTCGATGAGTACCGCGAGGTCAACCAAGAGTGGTTACGCCGGCAAATGTCGTTGGCGCGCACGCTGGCGTTGTCCCGCGGCATCACGGATCTCGTGAATGGCGCGCTGTTAGCCATCATCTTGTTCGCGGGTTCGTACTTTGTGGTCACCGGCAAGTTCGGCCTCACCGCAGGTGCGTTCACCGCGTTCTTGCTGGCGCTCATCAG
>CAMDTN010000063.1 GCA_945907755.1 Singulisphaera sp. GP187
AGGCCGGTGCAAACCACTTCCATGCCCGAACCATCCGGGAAGCAACGAAAGACGGCGCCGCTGCCGGGGTCGTTGCGCTGCCCGTACTCGAGCGTTGTCAGGTTGTAGCCGCGGTCGCCGATGGACCAGTAGATGCGGCCGTCAGGGCCCAGCACCAGTCCGTGCATGTCGTGGCCGCGCAGCGCGGTGCGCACACCAAAGCCGCGCCCTAACGAACGCTTCACTTCAGCGTGCCCGTCGCCATCTTCGTCGCGCAGCATCCACAAGTCCGGAATGCAGGTGTAATACACGCTGCCATTCAAGTTCAGCACGCCGCTGCCGGTGCCGTCGGCAAGATTGTTGAAGCCGTCTGCGAACACACCGGAGTGGTCTGCAATGCCGTCGCCGTCGCGGTCTTCCACACGCACCAAGCGGTCGTGATGTGTGGCCCAAGTTTTCGCAACAGCGGGATAGTGCTTCACGTAGTACGCCTCGCGGTCCGCGACGGTTTGCGCGGCGAGGTCGTCGTTCAACCACTGCGGGTGATCGCGATTGTCTGGAACCCCTTTGTCGGCTTGGCGCCAAGTTTCGCAAACAAGAATGCTGGCGGGGTTTTCGACGCTGAAGACCACCGGATTGCCAAGCAGCGGTTCAGCGGCCCACAGCGCGGCCTTCCAGCCAGCTTCCAACTGCATTCCGGCCAAAGCGCGTTGGCCTTCATCGGACGCTGCTGCCAGCGGTGGACGATAGGGCGAATCCTGCGGTGCTGCGGGGCTTGCACTGGGAGTCGTGCCCGGGCTTCCGCCCGGACTCGACGCCGGGTGTTGGGCGTTACACACAGCAGCGAACAGCAGAATCAGGCAGAACCAATGGTGAGGGGCGCATTGCATGGCCAGATTCTATGGGTTCGGTGCGCTGCCGCGGCGGATGGCCTTGTAAAGTGAAGCCATGAACACGCGACTTCTTGCCGCTTTGGTGGGCCTCGCTTCGATCGTGCTTGCCCAAGGCCCCGACCATGTGCAGTGGCTGGTGGATCAATCCGCCATGGGCCCAGGCACCGGTGCGCTTACCGATCCATTCCCCACTATCGCGCAAGCCATGGCGGTGGCGGGCATGCACGATCACATTCATGTGATGCCGGGCGTGTACACCGAGCGCGTGGACATCACAGAGTTCCGTTTCTTGCATTCCATGAACGGGCCCGAGCACACCATCATCGATGCTTCGGGGCAGCCGGGCTATTACGCCGTGGCCGCAAATAACCTGAGCGAAATCATCGGCTTCACCATTCGCAAGAACGACGGCGTAGGCATTCGCGTGGTGCCACCCACGGGAATGGTGTGGGAAGGCTTGTTGCTGATGCGCAACCGCATCGAAGGTTGCCCTATGGGCGGCATCGAAGTGGTTGGCAGCGTGAGCGGCGCCATCACCGACAGCCTCATCACCAACAATGCAAGTTATGGCGTGCTGGAAGCGTGGGGCGCCAATATGCTGTTGCGCAATTGCACCTTGTCAGGCAACGGCATTGGCGTGCTGAGCATGAGCCCCAACACTGCCGGGCAGCCTTTGGCCGCTAATTGCATTATTTGGGGCAATGTGTTCACCGCATTCGGCGTGAGTGCCATGGATGTTGACACGTGCATCGTCGCGGATGGCGCGCTGGCGAACATGATGAACGGTTGCATGGCGATGGACCCAATGTTCCACACCATGATGCCGGGAGATTATCGCGTGATGCCTGGCTCGCCGTGCATCGACAGCGGTAACCCGCTGTACACGCCGGTGGCCAGCTACTTCGATTTCCGCGGCTTCGGCTATGGCCGTATCGCTGATGGCAATCACGATTTCGTCGAGACCATCGACATTGGCGCGATGGAAAAGGGTGGCCTTGAAGCGTGGGCCATGCCCGCAGCGGGTGGCGGTGGCGGCGGCGGCATGGGCGGCATGCTGAGCAGTCCAACGGAGGTCACCATGGAACTGGACGCAGGTGCCGGTAATCCGTATGTGCTGGCGATCGGCATGGCCAGCATGAATCCGTGGAACCCGCTCTGGGGCGCGCACGGGTTGTTCTATTTGGATCCGATGGATTACATGATTATTGGAATGGGCGTGCAGATGGGCCCCATGCCGGTGACTTTGCCGCAGATTTTCATTCCTGGTGGCATTCCCATTCCGGGAATGCAAATGGGTGGGCTCACTTCAGGCGGCATGGGCATGGGCAACGGCATTGGCTTTCCATTCCAAGCCTTGGTGCAAGAGTTGTCGCTGCCCGGCCAGCCGCTGTGGTGGACCAATTGCGAGATGGTCTTGCCCATGATGTGAGTGGTGTGTGCGCGCTGCGCCGCGAGCAAGTCCCGCGAGCGCCGCGCACCACCGGGTGCGTACTGCTCAACGCACCAACGCAAAGGGCGACGCCCCTAGCGGACGCCGCCCTTTGCTGCGCGCGCCTCAAGAGGCGCGCACATCAATCACCAGTGGACGATGATGATGTAGGTCCAAGGATAAGCACCCGCGGTGGGGTTCGGGAAATCGTCCATCACAATCCAGTCGGTGCCGGTGGCCATGAACGGACCATCTGGATCCAACGCGGGCTGTGTGGCGGTGCCAGGGATCTGGCTTTCACCGGCGAACGAGCAAGTGCCCGGGCCGCCGTCATCTTGATCGATGATGAACGAGCCGAGGAACGGCGCAACGGCCGTGCCTTGGCCGTGATGGAGCCAAGTGTCTTGCAGCGGGTTGGGTGCGTACCACTGTTGCGAGTTTGGCTGCGCCGTTGGGGTGTAGCAGAGCGCTGCTGGCGATGTGGGCAGGCCCGAGCACTGGGTGATGATCTGGCCAGTTACCAGATCAATCTCGCCTGCGAACACGTGCAAGCTGGTGCCTGGAGCGAGGCCCACTGCGTTGTAGTAGTCAATTTCGCCGGGGGCGTTCTTCTGGCCGATGTAGGCCTTCAAACCGCCAAGGACGCTGAATCCGCCGGAGGGCACATTCCCAGCGCCGCCGCCGTAACCGGCGCCAGCAGGTTCCATGCCGATGTTCGCGGGGATCGCCCACACCCACGATTCCATCTGGTCTGCGCTGGGCGTGTAGGTGCCACCGGTGCTGGTGATCACCATCGCACCGCCGATGCCAGCGACATGCGCCGGGTTCAGGTAGAAGAGGATTTCGTTGGGGCGCACCGCGAAGATGTCGACAGCGATGCCGTTCACGGTTGCGGTGGTGGCGCCACCGACGGTGGCATCGAAGTTAGTGCCTAGCGCGCTAAAGAGCGTGCCGTTGTTCGCGCCTGCGGCGGACGAAGCTTGCCCGTTGTTGGGGCAGATGCTGTCGCGCGCGTAAGGGAACAGTGCCGAGGTGCTCGGCGGCACCGGTGTCACAGTGACGCCCACATATGGCGCCATCTTCGGAATGCCGAAGGCCACAGTGGTGTTCTGCTGACCAATGTCATTGCGTGCGGTCAGGTGGAGTCCGCCTGGCGTGGTGGGGTCGATGTTCACGCCTTGCGCATAGAACAGGATGCCGGTGGGGCCCAGTGGCAGGCCGTACGGAATCGCGATTGGCGCAAAGAACGGGCCCGCGGGCGCGAAGATGCCGATGCCGTCATACAGCGTGAAGAAAGGCTGGCTGATGTCGAGGTCTAGAGTGCCCGCAAGGCCGAAGTTCAAGAACCCCGTGAACGGCACTCCCAGGTACAGCGCGATGGGCATGCCCGTCACACCGCCGTGAGTCGATGTCGCGACCGCACCACTGGCGTGATAGAACTCGATGGGCCCGGCGCCATAGCCGTTGCTGCCCTGCGAGAGAGACGCACCGGTGACATTGGGGCAACCGCCCATGGGTGGAGCTGTGGTCACAGAACCGCAAGTCGGCGAAGGTACCGATTGCGCAAACAGTAGCGATGCTGAACCCAGCAAAGCCAAACACAACATGGAACGACGCATCTTGATTCTCCTTTTGGGGGTTTTCGAAGCGTGAGGCAAACAACAACACAGCGCGGCAGTTCCGCGTAGTGCACACAGAGTAAGCCCACGCGCCCAGTTAGCGAGAGGGAATTTTCAGAGCGCGATGATTTTGGACAATAATTGCGCTTGACCCTGAATTGCCGCAGGCCTACTCTTCACGGCAAGCCCCTTTGGGCCAGAAACTCCCAAAGAAACGGAGACTCAAAAATGTTGAAGTCGTTGATTGCAACCTTGGCGTTGACAGTGCTTTCTGTTCCCGCCGTAGCTCAGTTGATGCCAGGGGATGCGGTAATTCTCACCTCCAGTGGAATCACGCATGTGCGCGGCGGCGCTTCGGCACCGGTGGTGCCGGTGCCCATCGACGGCAACGCCTTGCCTGGCTATTGGGGTGACGGTGCGATGGAATGGGTGCCCAACACGAGTGCGGTCCTTGCTGGCTGCGATGTCGCGCCCTTCGGGCTGTACTACATCGATTTCGCCAGCAGCCTGACGGCGCCCACCAGCAAACTGATCGGCCTTGGTGTTGGTGGCATTCGCGACATTGATGTGATCCCGCAGACCGGCGACATGCTGGTGCTGCAGTCCATCCCGCAAGCGAGTGGTCGCGTGGACATCTTGACCGCACCAGTGGGGCCGAGTTCCGTGTTGGGTGCCGCGCCGCCTTGGTGCGCGGTGACTCCTATCGGCAACACTGACTACATGGCGGTGCAATCCCCAACCAGTGTGGTCATGGGCGGCATCGCCAACATCTACAAGGTGAACCAGAACAACACGCCGCCATACACGCTGATGGCCATGGGCACGAATTTTTATTCTGCGGAGAGCGCAGACATCGATCCACTCACGGGGGATCTCTTCATCGCGTGCTTCAATCCCGACTATGTGCGTCGCTACACCATGTCAACTTCGACGATGTATGTCGACACGGGCCCCATCATGGCGTTTCCCGATGTCGATGGCCCCGATGATGTGGAATTCGACCCCGCCACCGGCACGATCTATGCCATCGCGCGCAACGGCGGCCAAGTGAGTGGTTCTCCTGTGGGTGTGCAAGCCGGCAACGACAATGTCATCATTGGTTCGCCGATTGGTTTGCCGCCGGGCGTCGGAATCATGACACTCACGCCAAATCCAACGAGCAACGCGGGCTTCTTCCCCAACTTCACCATCGTCGGCGTCATGTCGCTGGCGCAAGTTCAAATCGCTGGCGTGGGTTGCAATGGCAGCAACGGCCAGCCCCTCGCGCTGACCAACAACGGCATGCCCAGCATTGGTTCCACAACATTCGGGCTCACGCTCAGCGGCGCCCCCGCAAATAGTTTTGGCTATTTCTTCCTCGCGCTCGGACTTTCTCCTGCGCCGATCCCGCTGACACCCACCTGCAATCTCTACCTCGACATCACCACCATGTCGTTGCTGATGTCCTCTGGCATTTCGCCCATCGGGCCACTGCCACTGGGGCCCGCGGGTTCGATCTTCGTGCCGACGCCCATCCCTAATCAGGCGGGATTACTCGGCGCGATTATCTCTGTGCAAGGCGCGGTGATTGATGGCGGCGTTGTCGGCGGCTTCACCACCAGCAATGCTCTGGCACTCATCCTCGGCTACTGATGTGCGCGTCGCCGTGCTCTCCACCACTCAAACGCGATGGGGAGCACGGATATGACGATGATCGCCAGCACGACATAGTGAAAGTTGTGCTGCACAATGGGCAGCCCGCCGAATAGCGCACCTAAGGCGACGAGGCTGCCTACCCACACGACGGCACCGAAAACATTGAATAGCGCGAAGCGTGGGTAATCCATTCGCCCGACGCCGGCGACGAACGGTGCGAAGGTGCGCACGATGGGTACGAAGCGCGCAATGACAATGGCGCGACCGCCGTAGCGTTCATAGAACGCTTGCGCTTGGCGCAAATGCACGGGGTTCAACAAGCGAGACTTTTCGCGGCTGAAAACTCTGGGCCCGAGATATCGCCCGATGCTGTAATTCGCAGCGTCGCCAAGCACCGCCGCCACGATCAGCAGCAGCGAAATGCTGACAGGGTCTAAGGGCGAACCGGGCACCACCGCCAGTGCACCTACCGCGAACAGCAGCGAATCTCCCGGCAGGAACGGTGTGATCACCAAGCCCGTTTCCGCGAAGATTACTGCGAATAAGACCGCGTTCAGCCAGCCGCCAAGGTCGGTTGCCCACTGCGCCAAATGCTTGTCGAGATGCAAGATGATGTCGAGGATGTCGCTCATGGTGTGCTTTGTGCGGCGCGAGTCTATCGCGCTTGCGTGCCACGCGCGACGCGCAAGCGCAGCAAGCTCATCACCAACACCGTTGTGCCAACGATGAGCAGCGCAGCAGCGATGCCGCGCAGCAGCGGCGGATTGCCTTCGTGGATCGTGTCGCGCACTAATGCGGTCAGCGTGATGCCCAAAATAAACGCCATGGGCAACAGCAAGAACCACACGCGCCCGCCGGTGCGGCGCAACCACACGGCCACAGCCAGCAGCGTCAGCCCTGCGAGCAATTGATTACTTGCGCCGAACACTTTCCACGCCACGGTGTAGTCCGCACCTGAAAGCAGTAGCGCGCCGGGTGCGGCCACGGTGATCAGCGTCGCCAGCCACGCGGGGCATTTCCACGGCGTCGTGCCCGCCACCAATTCTTGCAGCAAGTAGCGGCCAAGCCGCGTGCACACATCCAGCGTGTCGTAAATAAATGTTGCCAGCGCAAGGAAACCGAATTGCAAACCGAGTTGCGGCGGAATGCCGAGCGTCGCGGCGAAGCGTGCGATGCCGGAAGCGAAGGTGGTGCTGGGGTCTGCTTTCGCACTTGGTGCAGCGATCATGAAAGTGGCTAACGCGATGATGGCGACCAAGCCTTCGCAGAGCATGGCGCCATAGCCGATGCCTTGCATGTGGCCTTCGCGCGCCACTTGCTTGCTGGTGGTGCCGCTGCACACCATGCCGTGGAAGCCGGAACACGCGCCACACGCGATGGTGACGAAGAGAACGGGCAGCAGTGGTTGCACCGGCGTGTCAATCCACGCGGCGGCGCGCACGGGTTCGCCACTGAAGAACAGCCCGATGATGCCGACGACCAAGAAGCACCACAGCAACACGCCACCCAAGAAGCCGCGCGGCTGCAAGAACAATGTCATCGGCGCGACGCTCGCGATGCAGCAATAGCCCAAGATCAGCAGCACCCATTGCCGCCATGCGTCCAGCCCAAGCGTGCCGTCAGTCAGTTGCAGTGGCCATGCTTGGCCCAGCCACAACAGCGCGAACAGCGCCACCACGCCCAGCGGTGCGACGATGCGCGCCGACACGCGCCACTTGGTTTGCAGCAAGCCCATCACCAACGCGAGCAGCAGATACAGCATGCTGCTGGAGGCCACAGCGGGGCCGGGCACAACTGCGGCGCCATCGAGTTCCAATTGCCCGCGCAGAAATGCTTTGGCGGTGACATCAGTGAAATTGACCACTACCAAACTCAACGCTAGCCAAACGAAGACCACGAACAGCAGCCACGCTTCGCGGCCCACATGTTCGCGCACGATTTCCGCCACGGTTTTCGCGCCGTGGCGCACACTCGCGGTGAGCGCAGCAAAGTCGTGCACGGCGCCGATGACAACGCAGCCAAACAGAATCCACAGCAGGCCGGGCAACCAACCGAACATCGCTGCAGCAACGATGGGCCCGACGATGGGGCCTGCAGCAGAGATGGCGCTGAAATGCTGCAGGAACAGCGCGCCGCGCGGCGTGGGCACATGATCGACGCCGTCGTTGCACAACACAGCAGGCGTCGTGCGCGCGTCATCCACATTCATCCAACGAGCGATGAAGCGCGCATAGGTGAAGTGCGCCGCAGCAAAAATGCCCACGGCTCCCATCCCTATCCACCACAACTGCACATCCATGCGCGCGGCATCCTACGCGCTGTGCCAGGCCTAGTGCGTTTGCTCGTCCCACTCGGGCAAGAGAGTGACAGCTTCGATGGGGATGTCCTCGGCAGCAATCCACTGGACGCGGCCATCACGGTACACCACAACAGATTCGCCCAGTTTCTTGTGGCGCGCTAATGCTTCGCGCACAGCTTGCGACATTTCAAACAGGATGCGCTCGACATCGTTCACACGCTCGCAGGGTGGCCGCGTATCTTTTTTCCCGCTCATCACGGCGCCTCCTGAATGCGTTGCCACGCGGCCTCGTCGAGGATCGAGGGCTCCGCGCCTTGATTGCGAGAGCAAACGAGCCTCGGGCCAGCAATTTCAGAGTTATCGAACATCTGCCATGAGTTTGCCACAGGCTGGTAGAGCGTGAAAAAGTTTGTCAGCCCTGTGCGGTAGCGGCGCCGGACCACATCCTCTGGCACATTGTGCCCGCCGTTTCGGACGCGAGCAGCAACACGGGCCACCGCCATCTCCACAGTGGGCAACGAGAGAAATGCCAGATGGACCCGATAGCCCTGCGCTTGCAATGCCTGAAGCCATGGGGCGAAGTGACGGCTTGCCAAAGTTGTCTCGAACGCGAAGCTGGCACGCTGCGCAGCAAGAGCGCGGACTCGAGCGAGCATGACGCGCCCGGCAGCGACTGCAACCGTTTCTGGGTGAAGTGCCGAAAGGCCATGCGCGATGGGGTCTGCGTTGACAAATTCGCCCACGGCCAACGCACCTCGCAGAATTCTTGGCGCCGAAGTGGTCTTTCCAGCGCCATTAGGTCCTGCGATGACAACAACAAGCGGTGCCAACGGAGCCATGACAAGTTCCACATCCATGCGCGCGGCATCCTACGGGACGCCGCGACGCACATCATGGCAGCGGAGGAAGGCCGAGGGCGAGGGAGCCCAAGGTGACATTGTCTTTCGCGTGCAAGAGGTCAGTGAACATGTGCACTTTGCCGCTGCCGGGCAGGCCCAGCGACGCGCCCAGTGGCTCGCCAACGATCAAGTCGTTCACACCCGCACCAGCGAAATCGCCCGCCACCAAGGTCGATCCAAACAACGCGTAGGCACTGACGCTGTCGGATTTCAAGAACAGCTCGCGATAGGTTTGCTGCACTTGTTGCACAGGACCGCCGAAGTGCACGCGCACGCTGCCGGACCACGCGACGCCCGCAGTGGCATCTCCCGGCACGCCCACGGCCACATCTTTCAAACCGTCAGCGTTCAGGTCGGCCACGAGCACGCGGCGACCGTAGCGTTCGTAGTTATTCGGTTGGTCGGAGGCCAGCACTTCGTGCGTGGTGCTGAAGCCCGCGCCAATGCGCCACACATGCACGCGGCCCGCAGCGGAAAATCCGCCCACAGATTCTTCTGTGCCGCAGACAAGATCTTCACGGCCGTCGCCATTCATGTCGCCAGCGCCGATGCTGACCCCGAGCCCCGCACCAGTTGCCGGCGCTGGGTTTGCAAGAGTCATCACTACCACTGGCCCACCGGTGTCGATGCGCCATGCCACCAACTTGCCGGCGGCGGATGATCCAGCAATGGTGCTGCCCGGAGCACTGGCCACGATTTCTTTCTTGTTGTCGGCATCTAAGTCCGCGAGAACCAACGCGCCACCGAAGTGCGCGTAACTTTGCGGTGCGGCGTCTTGCAGCATCCAATCTTCGTTCTGGCTTTGGAACACCGGCAGGACTGGCCCGCGGAAGACATAAACTGCGCCCGTTTCTTGCGGCGCGATTTGTGACAGTTCGAAGAAGGGCGCACTGGCCACCACATCGCCGATGCCGTCGCCATCCACATCGCCTACTGCAAGGTCGTAGCCGTGGCGTGCGTAGGCGCGCTCGATCAGCGGCTGCACCGGAGTGATATCGCCGACGGCGACGAACAGCTCGGTGGGCACGCTGGGCAAAGGCCCACTGAGCAGCGTGTGGAGCGAGCGGAACACAAAAACCTCGCCTTGATCGGGCTCGCCGACGAAACCATCGCTCTCTGGGGCGGAAACCACCAGTTCGTCCATCGCGTCACCATCCACATTGCCGATGGCAATGGCGGCGCCGAAATGCGCTTGCAATTCGGGGCCCGGGTTGGCGATGACTTGCAATGCGCCGATGGCCGGCTCGCGCAGCACGAAGGGCACCGGGTGCAGGCCGCCGCTTTGCGTCGCGGTGCGTTGGCGCCCGAGGTAGATGTAAACGCGCCCCGCGCCGGGCACGCCCATGACGGTTTCATTCGGCGCGCCCACAACGAGGTCGTCGACGCCGTCGCCGTTCAAGTCGCCGCTGGCCATGGCCGATCCGCGCCGCGCGCCCG
The DNA here is from genome assembly GCA_945907755.1 of Singulisphaera sp. GP187. GTDB lineage: Bacteria > Planctomycetota > SXUL01. The sequence goes on from CAMDTN010000063.1 coordinate 10,191, forward strand.
ATGGTGTTGCACCTGGCGGCAACAGTTGGCTGACGCCTTCGGTTTGGACCACGGTGACGCCGCCGCTGAAGCCGTAGTTCAGCGCGAACGGCGACAGTGAAGCCAGCTCCACTTGCGCGAGTTGGAAATACAGCGCCATCTCGGCGTTGGCAGGGCCGCTGATCAGTGTCGGCGGCGTGAAGGGAGTCAGCACGCCGCTTTGCAGAGGCCCCACCATCGACAACCACCACAGGGTTTGCATCAAGATGGGGTTGGGGAACCAGAGGTGCTGGTCTACATCAAGGCTGCAGAAAGTGTTCAGGATCCCGGAATTGTCCATGCCTGGACGGCCTTGCAAGCTGATCACGGGCAGCGACAGCCAATTGCTGTCACCAGTGAACAGCGGCATGAAGTACACAGGCCCGCTGAGGCGCGACGGTTGCAGCACGAACAAGTTGGTGCTGTTGTCTGGGTCGCCGGGCAACGCGGCGTTGAGAACGGGCGACAAGATGGCCTGCGCTTGAAGAGAGACGCAAAAAACCAGCAGCGATACAAGAGCGAATCGGGCCATGACAATGCTCCAAGCCCGTCGGTGCGCGCAGGCGTGGAGCCTCGCCCCGGCCAAGGGGCGAACCAGAAGCTCCGGTGGCTGCATGCCTCCGCAAGGGTGTCGCAATAGAACTTTCACCATGAAGCTACCACCCCATAGCGCGCTATGTGGCAGGCATTCCGCGCCCATCCTAAACAACTGCCACCAAATAATTTGCCTCCGCCCGTGCGTTGTTGGCGCCCACTTCGATCGGTGCCATATGACCTGACCCCTGAAAAGTGGTCCATGAGTCATGAGAGCCTACCGCCCCAGAAGGGGCAAGGAGTCTCTCTTGAAGAGGCGCAAACGCCACGGCCCGGACGAGATCATCAAGAAGCTGCGTGATGCTGCATTGGCTGCGGGCCAAGGCGAAGATTTGGCCAAGATCTTGCAGCGACTGGA
>CAMDTN010000064.1 GCA_945907755.1 Singulisphaera sp. GP187
CGCCGCGTCGCTCGCAACGCCGCCGCCGCTGAAAAACAGCGCGCACGCAACCACCAGCGCCAGCACGCCGAGCTTCACAATCACCGTTGTGTTTTGCACACCGGCGCCCCAGCGCACGCCAACCACATTCACCGCCGCCAACAACCAGATCAGCCCATGCGCGTACAGGAGTGTTTCCGCGCTGCTGGCGTCGCGCCCCGCCAGCGCGGGCAGCAGATTCTGTGCACAGATCAGCGCGATCACCGCAATGGATCCGGGGATGATGACACTGATGCAGGTGAGCACGCACAAACCGCCACTGAAGGGGCCGAAGGCGTCCTTCAGGATTTCGTATTGCCCGCCGGACTTGGGGTAATCGCGGCCCAATTGCGCAAAGGACCACGCGCCGAACAAAGCGGCCAGCGCGGCGGCGCCCCAAGTGAGCATGGCGAGGTCTGTGCTGCCGGCTGTGCGCGCGATCTGCCCCGGCGAAAAGAAAATGCCGACGCCAATGATGGCGCCGATGACGACACAAGTGGCATCGAAGGGGCCCAGCGTGCGAAGCAGGCCGGGCCGGTCACTCATGCGGGGTCTAAACGCAACAGGGTCACTGGTTCAGGGGCGCCCAAGAATTCGAGGCGCAATTCTTGCGCACCCACCAACGCTGGCGGCAACGCCGCGTGGTACGGCAAATCGGCGCTGCCTTGCAGCACCTCGCCACCAAGCAGCATGCGCACATTCCCGTGCGAAGGCCCTTCGAGATGCAGCGCAACAGGCCACGCCGGAACATGCAGCGTGGTGACAAGCACCTGCGTTGGCGGCCCGTGCAGCACATCATCGACAACGGTAAACCCACCGCAGAGATGCGGAGCACGCAGCGCCACGCCGCCAGGCACTGCGTCGCCACTGGTCCTGTCCTTCGGTGGGTTCCAAACATAAGACCACGCCAACGCGTGGCAGCCAGCGGGCAGCGGCGATGGCATGCGATATTGCGAAACACTCGCATCGCTGCTCTTCAGTGGCACGAGATAATTGCCATCCACCGTGAGGTTGCGCAGCCCGGCTGCGGTGACCTCCACCAGCAGGCCCTCCAGCGGCGCCGCGGTGGTGAACTTGGTGGCCAGCATTAAAACCGCAAAATCGTCGGCAATCTCAAGCCGTGCCTGAAGTTCCGCGATTGGCAATTCGCCCCAACTGGCGTCATCCACCACACAATCGGCGCGCTGCAACGCGTGGCGATAGGGCTGGGCCGATTCGTCTTTGAGAGCATCGAGAGCACAAATGTGTGGGGCGTGAGCCATGGGATGTGGCGCAGTCTACCGCTCGCAACAACAGCCGCATTCCTCAACGGGGGTGTTGCTTCGTTGGCGGGGGCGCTCGTAGAGTTCCGCCTGTCCCAACGGCTGGTGCCGTGAAGACAAATGCCTCGTTCTTGCCAACGGAGTGCCCAACACATGCTGCTTCGCGCTTGCGCCATGTTTGTCATGGCGATTTCTCTTGTTCCGCTGTGTGCTCAGGCGGATGTCCAACCGAACCCCATCGGACCAGGCCCCCACCATTGGGTGGCCTTCCAGCCTGGCGACGCCATGCTGGGCCGCGCGCTGGAACAACATGCGCTGGTTCATCTTGAGGATTACGGTTCGTTCGCCATCGGCATTGTGGATGAAGCACTCTTCGGCGGGCGCGACGCTTTCGCCAACGCGGGCTTCGATGTGCGCGATCACATGGGCATCGTCGGTTTTGACGGCGCACCTATCGACACCAGCTCGCCCGAGCATGCGGCGGCGTCCCTCGCCACGCTGCCCGCGCACCTGCTGACTCAAGAGCGCGCGGTGCTGTCGCCAGACATGTCCCGGACCTTGTTCGTCATCCAATTCGCAGGCCCCGTGCGCGACGAATGGTTGGAAAAACTCACCCGCAGCGGCGCGGAAATCGTCGCGTACATCCCTGAAAACGCTTACATCGTAGGCGTCGAAGGCTCGGCTCACGGGCTTTTCAGCGCCGTGCGCAGCGAGAAACATGTGCGTTGGTCTGGCGTGTTGCAGCCGGCGTTGAAGCTGGCCCCCGAACTGCGCGCAGTGGCGGGCGGTTCCGACATGCTGGATGTGGTGGTGCAGGTGATCGCCGACGAGCGCGCCGCCGCCACCATCACGCGCATCGCAGCGGAATCCCGCGAGATGAAGCGCGAGCCTGCTGTGGTGATGAACTACTTGAACATTCACGCCACGCTGCCGGCTACGGTCGTCGCGGAACTCGTTCGCGACCCGTGGGTGTTCGCCATCGAGCCAGATATGCCCGTTCAAATGTTCGATGAAGTCCAAGGCCAGATCATGGCTGGGAACATCACCGGCAACGGGCCTTCGGGCGTGGGCTACCTCGCGTGGCTCGCCAGCAAAGGATTTGCGCAAACTGGACAATTCGCCTTCGCAGTGGATGTCACTGACGACGGCTTGGACCGTGGATCAATGACCGATGTGCCCGCAGAGTTCCGCGAACTTGGCGCGGCTGCCGGCGTGATTCGCTTCGCGTATCACAACAACTACACCACCGACGCATTGGGCGACGGCGGCGGCGGTCACGGCCATCTGAATGCTGCGATCATCGGTGGCTACAACAGCTCCACCGGCACGGCCTTTGAAGACGCTGGTGGCTACAACTACGGCCTCGGCATCGCGCCCTTCGTGCGCGTGGGCAATTCCAAGGTGTTTGCCAACGCTGGTTCGTGGAGCAGCTCTGCTTCCACCACCACGCGCTTGTCTAACGCCTACAACGGCGGCGCGCGCTTCTCTTCCAATTCGTGGGGCCAGACCACCGGCAACACTTACACGACGGATGCCCAGGCCCATGACACTGCGGTGCGTGACGCCACCACCACAGCGCTGAACCAAGAGATGTCCATCATCTTCGCAGCGGGCAACAGCGGCAGCGGTGCCAACACCGTGCGTCCGCCAGCCACGGCGAAGAACATCATCTGCGTGGGTGCCAGCGAAAATGTGCGCCAGACCGGCACCGACGGTTGCGGCATCGCCAACACCGGCGCTGATTCGCTCAATGACATCATTTCGTTCTCGTCGCGCGGGCCGTGCAGCGACGGCCGCAAGAAGCCCGACCTGGTGGCGCCTGGCACACACGTGCAAGCCGCCGCCAGCCGTAGCGCCGTTTACAACGGAGCGGGGGTGTGCAACCAGTACTGGCCCGCAGGCCAAACGCTTTACGCGTGGTCGAGCGGCACCAGCCACTCGTGCCCAGCCGCCGCGGGTGCTGCGGCTCTCGTGCGCCAGCATTGCATCAACAACGGATTCGGAACGCCCAGCCCCGCCATGGTGAAAGCTGTGCTGATGGGCACCACTCGTTATTTGAGCGGCACCGGTGCCGCCGGCAATTTGTGGAGCACATCGCAAGGCATGGGCTTGGTGGATCTCGGTCAGGCCTTCAACGGCGTGAGCGCCATTCGCGTGGATCAGTCCACCGTCTTTGGCGCCACTGGAGAAACCTACACCGCGTCCGGCAACATCAGCAGCAGCACCGTGCCGTTGCGCGTGGCGCTGGTATGGACGGATAAGGCCGGTGCCACCACGGGCAACGCTTGGGTGAACAACTTAGACCTTGAAGTCACCGTGAACGGCACGCTGTACCGCGGCAATGTGTTCCTCGGCGCCAACAGCGCCACTGGCGGCGTTGCGGATGCGGCGAACAACGCTGAATTCGTGTTCTTGCCTGCGGGCACCAGCGGCACCATCAGTGTCGTTGTGCGCGCCACCAACATCGCTGGCGACGGCGTCCCCGGCAACGCGGATGTCACCGACCAAGATTTCGCACTGGTCGTGCAGAACGCCAGCGCCGGCGCGCCGGTGCCAGACTTCAGCCTCGCGGCGACACCGGCATCGCAGACTGTCACTGCAGGCGGCAGCACCAGCTACACCGTCAGCAACACCGCAAGCGGCGGGTTTGTTGGCAGCGTTTCGTTGGCCGCCACACCAGCGATCACTGGAGTCACCTTTGCCTTCGCCACCAATCCCATGGCAGCCGGTGGTTCTTCCGTGCTGAATGTCACCACCACCAGCGCAGCCACTGTTGGCACGCACACCGTGACCGTCACAGGCACCAGCGGCGCACTCGTGCACAGCACGACGGTGACATTGGTGATCAACGCAGTGCCCGTGCCGGACTTCACTTTGTCGGCTTCACCGACAACGCGCACGGTCACGCCGGGCACGGCCACCACCTACACCATCAGCAATGTGGCCAGCGGTGGATTCGTCAGCGCTATCACGCTGTCGGCCAGCCCTGCCATCACCGGCGTCATCTATGCCTTCGCGCCGAATCCCATGGCGGCAGGCGGTTCTTCGGTGCTGACCGTCAGCACCGGGGCCACCACCCTCGTCGGCACCTATGCCATCACAGTCACGGGTGTAGGCGGCACGCTCACCAAGACCGTTGCGCTTTCGCTGGTGGTCAGCAGCACGCTGCCCGCAGGCGTGAAGACATGGTCGCGCACGCCCAGCCTCGCCATCCCTGATAACAACGCCACCGGCGTCAGCAGCACTGTCGCAGTGACGAACAGCATGACGGTGACCAGCGTGTCGGTAACTGTGAATGTGCAGCACCTTGCCAAGGGCGACCTCACCATCTCGCTCATCGCTCCCGATGGCACCGCACGCATCATGCACAACAAGACTGGTGGCACCACAGATCATGTGAACACCACCTTCGCCATCGCCACGACTCCCAATCAAGCACTGACCACCTTCAACACCTACAACAGTGTGGGCACTTGGACGCTGAAGGTGACAGACACGAAAGCGAGCAACACCGGCACGCTGGTGTCGTGGAGCATGACCTTCATGGGCGAGAAGAGCGTCAGCCCGGCGCTGGCGATTCCCGACAACAACACCACCGGCGTCAGCAGCGTCCTCGCGTACACCGGCGCAGGCACGGTGGCGTCAGTGCGTGTGCGAGTGAATGTCACCCACACCTACAAGGGGGACCTTGAGATCGCGCTGATTGCACCGGATGGCACCACCGTGCTCTTGCACAACCTCACTGGCGGGAGCGCCAACAATGTGAACACGGAGTTCCCGGACTTGACTGCCTCGGCCCAATCCTTGACGCTCCTGAACGGCAAGACCATTGCCGGTAACTGGACACTTCGCGTTCGCGACTTGGCCGCGGCCGACATTGGCACCTTGGCCAGTTGGACCTTGTCCCTCGGAACCACACCTTCGCCCTGATTTGGGCGCAACGCTCGGCCTCCCCGCAGGCGCAATAGTGCAGTTTGCGGGGCGGAGCACAGGATTCGAAGAAACCTGCCCCCAAGAGGAGGGTTTCTTTTTGTGGTGCCCTTGGGAGTAAGCTCATGGGCGTCGTCGCTTCCGAATCGAAATCCCATCCACTACGGAGTTTCCACATGCTCAAATTTCCTGTGACTCAACGGCTGGCGTTAGCGGTCCTCGCGCTTGGTCTCACCGCGCTGCCTGCGTTCGCGCAGGCCCCAGGCCCCGATGTGATCGTCGGTTCCATTCCCAATGTTTCGACCTATACCGCGGTGGGCGCCATCAATGCCTACGCCATCGGCACTGATTCTTGCAACATCGGCACGCAGCCGCTGTTGTGGCAAGCGAGCACCTCGGACCATCCGGTGATTTCGCAGAATCTGTACCGTCACGCCAATGGCCGCTTCGAGCAAGTGGGCATGTCTTGGCTGAAGCACGGCTTCACCGCCTTGGCACAGAGCCTGTGCGCCCCTTGCCAGAACCCTGGCACCGGCTCGCTGCTGGGCGTGAACTGCTCCGATCCTTACAGCTCCGGTTTGAACGGCAGCCAAGGTGGCTTGGGCCCGCGCTTCGAAGTGAATGCGACCACGGGCATCTTCCCGTATCCATTCACCAGCCCGGCGTATTCCGGCACCATCGCGCGCCGCCTGCAAGTGGCCACCACCGATGTGAACCCGACCACTAATCCAGGCGCACTGTATTGCGTTGAAGCGCAGTACATCACGCGCGACGACGCGGCGGCCGGCAACAAGAACAACAATGCGAGCTGGCGCAATTGCAGCTTCACCACTGCTGCCAACAACCCGATGTCGCTGAGCGGCAGCACCATCCAGCAGCAGGCCGCCATCATGTCGTGGGCGGTGAACAGCACCGGCGTCACCTACACCACCTACGACGACCCGCAGGGCGGACGCTTCATCGTTGGCGAACGGCACTCGGTTATCGCAGGCGGTTTCCACCACGAGTACGCCGTGTTCAACATGAACTCTGACCGCTCGGGCGGCAGCTTCACCGTGAACATGCCAGTGGGTTTCACCAATTCCAACATCGGTTTCCACGATGTCGCCTACCACTCGGGTGAACCGTGGGACGGCACAGATTGGGCCAGCACTGTTGCCAGCAACGGCATCGTCTGGGCCACCACGCCTTACGCCACCAACCCCAACGCCAACGCTCTGCGTTGGTCGACGCTGTACAACTTCCGCTTCGATTCGCCGCAGACACCAACAGGCTTCAGCATCGGCCTGTTCAAGCCGGCTCCGTGCAATACCACGCCCTTCACTTGGAACACGGGCTACACCATTGCCCCCAGCGCGCCCTATACCTTTGAGAACATCTACGCCACCGGCACGGTCGGCCCGACCACGGATGACAGCGCTGTCACCGCCAACCTCGGCTTCAGCTTCCAGTTCTACGGCAATCTCTATACCCAGATGCAGGTCAGCTCGAACGGCTACCTCGCCATCCCCGGACAAAACGCAACCTCGTACACCAACACTTCGTTGCCCAACGCAGCGGCGCCCAACGGCACCGTGTGTGGTTACTGGTGCGACTTGAACCCGGGCATAGCAGGCTCCGGTGGCATCCGCTACCAGACTGTCGGTGTGGCACCGAACCGTCGCTTCGTGGTGCACTACAACGGCGTGTATCGCTTCGGCACCACGCAGCCCGAGAACATCCAGATCATTTTGGAAGAGACCGGAAAGATCTATCTCACTTGCACCGCCACAACGACCGGCGGAAGCGCCGGCACGCGCGGCATCGAAAACCAGACAGGCACGAGTGCTGCACTGGTCTCGTTCAATTCCGCAGGTTCTATGGTGGCTAACACCACCAAGCGGATCGATCCTTCCGCCGGTATTCCGTACTCCGCGGGCCTCACGGTCACTGGCAACGGTACTCCCAACACATTCATCAACATCGCGCTGTCGGGTGCAGTCAACACGCAGTACCTGCCTTGCATCGTGGCTGTCGATGTAACCAACGGCCCTGTCGCCTTCCCCGGCCTCGGCACATTCGACCTTGGCTTCACGCCGTCGATGTTCTTCATCGCGCCTCCTGGCACGACGCTGGACGCTTGCCGCTTCTGGGGCTTGACCATTCCGACCGGCGCCGGGATTCCGCCAGGACTGACGCTCTACATGCAAGCCGTGGTCTTAGACTTGGCTGCGCCTAACGGCCAGTTCCACATCTCGACGCCAGCGACTTTCCAGTCGTGATGTAAGCGCCGCCCGGGCTCAGCACGGCCCGGGCGGAGCGCGTCGCCCCGTTCGCGTTTTGTCAGCGCACTGTGGCAGCGGCGGGCAGTGCCTTCACAGCCTCGCGCACATTGATCGACACAGCTTTCACATCGCGGATGTTGCTGCCAGAGCGGCCCTGCTTCACATGCAATTCGCACAGTCCCAACAGCGCCACCGCTTGATGCACTGTGCCGTGCATCAACTTGACTTGCTTGCGCCCTTCCTTGGGCAAAGCGGCAACACTCGCCACTGCGAAGAGTTCTTCGACACTCAGCGCACCCTTTTCGCGGCGCGCTTCGGCCGCTTGCAGCAAGGCTGCATAGCGTTCGCACGCCGCTGGTTCTTCTTGCACGCCGCGCGCACGGTGGTGATTGGTGGAGGCCAGCACATCGGTGGCTGCGCCGCCACGATCCCCAAGCCGCTGCGTCACGCCGTCGTCCAAACCTTCGCGCAAGTCGTATTCAAAAACTGCGGCGAAAGGTGCGCCCGGCTTCGCGGCACCAGTGGCCACCATGAAATTGTTGCCGAACAGCGTGGGCCAAATCTTTAGATTCTTGCGCGTGGCTTCCAATGCGTCGGGCCCGCGCGTGCCCAAGAGAATGCGTCGTTGCGCCACCAAGCGCGGCACATTGGGGCGCGCGAAGATGTCGTCGCTGGGCTTCACAGGCACATCGTGAATGGCCACGAAAACACTTTCGGTGTTCATGCCGGTGATCACGCCGATGCTGCCGGGATAGGAAACACCTGCGTAACCGAAGCGGCCGGGCTCTGGCCGCACCACCACCACGGTTTGGAAATCCAACAGCAGCTTCAATCCGAAGTAATCGAAGTTGCGCACCACCGCTGGCGCGCCGTCTTTGGTGAAGTGCCCCGATAGCGCCAGTGAACTACATCCGTACGGCGCCCAATCCCCCGCGGTGTTCGCAGCCTTCAAATCGTTCAGCGTCATGGGACGCTTCAAGCGCTTCAGCATGCGCTCGGCTTCGGGGATCCGCGCTTCCAAGCCCGAAAGAATGCCCTTCAGCTCGGCCTCTTCGTCTTTGGTGAAATCGAAGTGCGGCACCAATTCGCCAACCACGCGCGATTCGTAGCGCGCGAAGCGGCCCATCATCATCACCAACAAGTCCGATTCAAAGGCTTCAAGGATTTCCTTGCCCAGCAAGTAGCCGTGCGCAAAGCCGCGCTGCTCTGGAGTGCCCCACAATTCCAATCGGCGCGCGCCGCCTTCATTGCTGAAGCGTCCGCAGAGTTCGTCAGTGCGCGTCGCGTCTTGCGCGAACACACAGCCCACCGCCACCAACAAAAGGATCAAGTTGCGCATGCGCCGCCGATGATACAGGGCGCGGGCTGCAGATCATCTCGGGCTAAGCATCCACGCCGCGCTGACGCGCAAGCGCAGCTTGGCGCGGCACCGAGGCCCTGTGTGTCATGAAGGGAGGAAAGAGCTTCCGTGGTGCGGAGGTGGGTTGTAAGTTGCGTGTGCACTCATCGAGACCGGCTGAGGGACAGGCCCAAAGACGCCGGGGCAACCGACCGCGAAAGCGGCGCGGTGCCAACTCCTGCGGAAACTCTTGTGTTTCCGGGAGATGAGCAGCGTCGGCAACTCTGCCGCCGCAGCGCTTCTCCCTTCCGCTGGGCTCGTTAGGTGCGCCTTGAGGTGCCCATGAGTCCCACCCGTTCCACCACTATTGCGCCCACCACCGCTGCAATCTCGCCAGCGCTTGCCCCAGCCTGCGAAGCGGATTCCCGCGCTGCATTAGTGCCCATCCTGTCAGCGCGGTTGACTATCCCGCGCTCTGCGCAGTCCATTCCGAGCGTGCACCTGATTGGCCCAGGCCGTGTGGGACGCGCCTTCTTGCGCCAACTGGCCGCCACCAATCTGCGCCTTGTGGCAGTCACCGATTCGCGCCGCACACTGCACAGCGCGCATGGGCTGGATTGCACCGCGGCAGAAACCAGCGCGCCCTACGGCGCAACTCAGGAGGCTTCCATTCCTGCGGCACTGGCCATCGAGTTAGTGCACGCCGACATTGTTGTGGACTGCACCGCAAGTGACGACGCTTCGTCCGCAGCCGCCGTGGAACGCGCGCAAGCTGCGCTGTCGTGCGGCGCGCAGCTTGTGTACGCCAGCAAAGCCGCCCCCGCGCGCCTGCTGCACCAGTGGTTGCCGCACGCTAACGAAGTACTGCGCGTTGGCATCAACGCAGCGTGCGGTGGCGCGGGTGCTGCAATCTTGGCCGATGACGACATCGCCGCGGGGCGCGCGCTGGTGGTGACGGTTGTGGGCAATGCTTCGACGACCGCATTCATCGACGCACTGGAGCGTGGCCTGTCGCACGACGACGCGATGAGCGAAGTCGCGAACCTAGGGCTGTTCGAGCCCAATCCGCAAGATGATTTGCGCGGGCGCGACACCGCGTTGAAGTTGTGCATTGCCGCGCAGGCTGCGGGCTTTGGCCCTTGCGACCCAACCCGCATGCCCTCCGCGGATGCGAGCGCTTTGAATGCAGCACTATTGCAACAACGGCGGCGCAACGGGCTAACCACTCGATTGGTGGGCCGCATTTCACGCGATGGTCCAGCCACCGTGGCCTACGAAGAACTCCCGCGCACCAGCCCGTTGGCGGTGCCCGGAGATCGCGTGGCCTATGCCTTCACTTTGCAAGGCGGCTCGCTGCGCTTGCACTTGGGCGCTTGCCTTGGATATGAACTGACTGCTCAAGCAGTGTTGCAGGATGTGCTGGCCTTCGCTGCTGCGCGCGCGGTGGTGTCATGAGCAGCGGCTACACCGTTGCTGCTGGCGCCAATGTGGTGCACCTGCCGCGTGCCGCCGCTTTGGTTCCGGGGACTGTCCTCGCCACAGCGTTCAGCGCAGTCGGGCCGCAAGATGCGCCTGTGGTGGTGGTGCTGGGTGGCATTAGTGCACAGCGCCACGCTGCGGACGAATCAACCGGTGAGCGCGGCTGGTGGAGCAGCATCGTCGGGCCAGGCGCAGCAGTGGACACGCGGCGCTACCGCGTCATTTCCTTCGACTGGATAGGTGGGCCGGAAGCGCCGTTGGCACAAAGCCGCAATGCGACTAAACCAGCACTGGAAGCGCATGCGGCGGAATCGGTTCCCACCACGCGGCTGCAAGCGGCCGCACTCGCGACAATCCTCGATCGCTTGGACATCGCGCAAGTGCACACCATTGTGGGCGCAAGTTATGGCGGCCTCGTAGCGCAAGCCTTCGCAGAGGTTTATCCGCAGCGCGTGCAACGCTTGGCGCTTTTGTGTTGTGCGCACAAGGCAGACCCACGCGCGCGAGCACTGCGCCATGTGCAACGC
>CAMDTN010000065.1 GCA_945907755.1 Singulisphaera sp. GP187
GGGCCAGCGGCTTGGCGCGGCCCATCCTGCGGATGCTGCATCGGGCCATTCTGATCCTCGCCTTGTTGATCGTTGCTGCCTGGACCACTGCGGCGGCGTCTGCGTTGGCGTGCTATGGAAGTGCTCCCGTGCGCTCGCGGCGGGGACCAAGGCTTGCGCCTGTCACCCACCGAAGGTTTGTTTCTCGTTGTTCCCGACTTGCGTTCGGACTCACGCCCGGCCCCAAGCATGGGCTTTCGCCTGCCGCTGGTGGCATGGCGGCGCGAAGTATAGCAACGCACGCTGTGCGTTTTTTCGACGCACTCTGTGCGTTTTTTCAACGCACTCTGTGCGCGCTGCGCGGCGCATACCATGCCCGCATGAGCGCTGTCGTCATCACGCCGCCCGTGAAATTGCTGGATTTGCACCTGCAAGTGCCGCTCAGCAAGAGCCACGCCTTGCGAGCGTTGGTGCTTGCGGCGCAGTGCGAATCCGCCGAGCTGGAGGTTGGCGCGAGTCTGCCTACCGATGTGACGGTTCTGCTGCGCGCACTGACAGCCCTTGGCGCGCAGATGCAGCAGCACGGTGACATCCTGCGCGTGGTGCGACCAGTGGACCGCGCCGCCACCGCACCGGTCAGCCTCGATGCCGGGGAAGGCGGCGCTCCCGCGCGGTTCTTGCTGGCGTTGGCCGCTGGCCTCCGGCGGCCGGTCACCATCTCCGGCTGCGGGCGTTTGCCAACGCGGCCCTTCGCGCCCTTGGTGAAGGCGTTGCGCACGCTGGGTGCCCATGTGGATGGCGACGATGGCTTGCCGCTGACCGTGTGTGGCCCTGCAAGTGGCGGCGCTGTGCGCTTGGATGCCAGCGCCAGCTCGCAGTTTGTTTCGGCGCTGCTGCTGGCGGCTCCGCTTTATCCGCATGGCGTGGCTATCGAGATCATTGGCACGCTGAACAGCCAGCCCTATGTGCAACTCACGCGCAGCGTTCTGGCGGAGTTCGGTATTGCGATGCACGACGCTGCTGCGCCCGAGTTGGCGCGTGATTCGTTGCTCGCCGCACCACCTACGCATTGGTGCCCATCCGATGGCGCGCGTTTTTCGCTGGGTCCGATGCAGCGGTGCGCGCGCACTGAATGCTGGCGAGGCGAGGGAGACTGGTCTGGCGCAGCCGTGCTTTTCGCCGCTGCGGCGCTGACCGGCGGGCGGGTACGAGTGGACGGTTTGAGATTGGACAGCGAGCAACCCGATGCGGCAGTGGCGGGCATCTTGAGTGGGCTGGGTTGCACGCTTGAATCAGGGCCCACCTGGGTAGCGGTTTCTGGGATAGCTCAGTGCGGGCTGGAATTGGACTTGCGGCACACTCCTGACTTGGCCCCACCACTGGTGGCCTTGGCTGCGTACAGGCCGTTTGTGTCGCGATTCACAGGCCTCGGCGCGCTGCGCCACAAAGAAAGTGACCGCATCGCGGGTTTGCAGGGGCTACTGACCGCTGTCGGGGTTCCTTGCACGGTGGATGGCGACAGCATGACGGTGCGCGGGGTGGCAGCCTCCTCCGCGAGCGCATTAGTGCCCGACCTGCGCGTGCAGGGAGACCACCGTTTAGCCATGGCGGCAGCGTTATTAGGGCTTGCGCGAAAAGTGCGCATCGACGACGCTAAATGCGTGGCGAAGTCGTTCCCCAATTTCTTCGGACAGTGGCCGGGCGCACATTCATGATGCGTTTGCGCCCAATGGTCTTTGCCCATCGCGGTGGTGCTGCCGAAGCGCCGGAAAACAGCATCAGCGCATTTAGGCGTGCGGCGGCGCTGGGAGTCGACGGCATCGAAACGGACTTGCGTGCGAGCTCTGACGGATTGGTGGTGCTGCACCACGATGCTGATTTAGTTTTGCCCGATGGACGCATCGTGCCCATCAGTGCCATGGAAGGCGAGGAACTGGTGGTGCTGCGTCCCGATGTGCCCACTCTGGCCGCGGCGCTCGATGCCGTGCGCGGCAACTTTGTGTGGGTGTTGGAATTGAAACCAACGCCCCATCCGGCGGCATTGCTGGCAGGTTTGCAGTTGGTGTTGCGCCAGCATCGGGCCAAGGTCACGCTGGCGAGTCTTTCGGCACCGTTGTTAGCGCAAGCGGCAGCAGCGCATCCCGGCGTGCCCTTGGTGGCAGTGGTGGAATCTGCCGCTGCGTTGGAAGCGTTCGCAGCCTTGAAGTTGCACGCAGTGGCCGCCGCGCTGCCCTGTGCCGCAGAACTCAAAGTCCCGGGTCGCGAGATCTGGGCATGGACCATTCGCTCCGCCGCCGAAGCGCGTGCTTTGAGCGCTGCAGGTGTGGCGGGTTTGATCTCTGACATTCCTCGCGCGACGCTTCAAGCCCTTGGGGCGGCGTCCGTCGCCGAAGCTTGAACCCCAAGGGCGCAGCTGCGTCCAAGGGGGCTGTCCGGCGACTCTCTCACCGGATTCTGAAAGGATTTCTCATGCGCTCGATGCGGGCTCCCGTGGCGGTCTTGGTGTGCTCGACAGTTCTGCTGGGAGTGTCGTTTGGCTTGTTCACAGACGAACACGAACAATTGCTTCGTAAAGCGAGGGAGCAGATGGCCGAGCGGGCCTATGCGGCAGCGCTGACGACCCTCGCCAAAGTTGAAGGCGACCCTGTGCTTTCAGAGAGCGTGCTTGATGCGCGCCTGCTGCAAGCCCGCGCGCAGTTCTTGGACGGCAAGGTGGATGCGGCGGCTGCTTCTGCGCGCACGCTGGCTGACGCATTGCCGACGGACCATCCCGGCAAGGGCCGCGCTCACTCGCTGTTGTCTGAAGCGCTGCTGCAGTCGGGCCAGCGCGAAGCAGCAGCGCAGATTTATGGCGACATGGCGCGCGGCGTGTTGTCGGATGCCCACAAGCAACGCGTGGCGGGCTACTACTTGTTGGTGGCGAAGTCTGTGGCGGAAGGTGAAACCAGCGCCGATCCGCTGAGACCTGGGAAGCCCAAAGACCCACGCAGCGCGGCCGAGTTGCAACGCCGCGCACTGGAAGTGCTCACTGGCGGCAAGCCGCTGGCGGCGGTGTCGCTGGAACGCGCGCGCAACTTGATTGATGCGGGCGAAGCGCCGACGGCGGCAGAGGAATTGACAGCGTTGTTGGCGCAGAAAAATCTGTCTGAAGCCGACACCGCGCGTGGTCTCTACCTGTGCGCACTGGCGCAGGGAAGTGCTCAAGATTATGTCGCCGCACGCACCAGCTTGGACCGCCTGTTGGCACTGCGCTCGGTGGATGAAACCGCGTTTGCGGTGCAAGGGCGCATGTTGCAGGGCCAGGTGCTGACAGCGCTCAACACGGTCGAGAGCTTCCGTGCTGGCATTGCGGCGTGGCGCACATTGTTGGAGCGCTATCCCGATCACGAATTGTGTTCCAAGGTGCGGTTGTCGATTGGCGAAGCACTGTTTGCGGCGGGCTTGGCCAAGGAGGCCATCGACGCGCTGCAATCCGTGGCGATGGATCCCAAATTGCCAGCGTCGCAGCGTGCTGAAGCGTTGTTCAACATCGGTATCTGCGAGCAGCGTTTAGAAAACCACACGGCGGCACGCGCGGCGCTGGTGAAGTTCATCGCAGCATGGCCAGACGATGTGAAGGTGCCCGAAGCGCAAGCGCTGTTGCCGCAATTGCTGCTGGAGCAATCCGCGGTGCTGCATCGCAACAAAGACGATGTTGGCGCGATAGCGGCCCTGAAGGCGTGCTTGGATGAGTATCCGTTGGCCGACGAAGCCGCCGGAGCAGCCGTTCAGTTGGGCGTGCTCTTGCGCGGCATGAAGCGTTTCGACGACGCCGTAGTGGCGTTGGTGGCAGCGCGCGATCGTTATCGCGAGCACGACAGCGAAACAGCAGCCAGCGCCGGTTGGTTGTTGGGCACGGTGCATGAAGAAGACCGACGCGATTTCGAAGCTGCGGTGGCTGCGTGGAAAGATGTAGTGGCACGCTTCGCTGGCACTGGCGCTGCGCAATTTGCAGCTCAGCGCATTGCTGAACTGGAAGGCTTGGAACTGACTCTCAGTGCGCCGCGCTTGTTCGCGCCAGGCGAAGTCGCCGAAGCGCGTTTCAGTTCGCGCAACATTCGCAACGCCACTTTCCGCATGGTGCGTTTGGATGCGAAGGAATTTTTCTTGAGGCGCGGCACGCTCGCCGGCGCAGAAAACCTCGAAGTGGAATTGGTGAAAGCCGAGCACAGCTTCAGTTTTGAAGTGCCGGACTGGAAGCGCCATGTCAAAACAGATCTGCCCATCCCGCTGAAAGACGCTGCGGGGAAGCCTCTTAGCGAAGGTGCGTGGCTGTTGTCGGTAGAAGCCGAAGAACGGCGCAGCGTGGTGTTGGTTGTCATCAGTTCCGTGCGTGTGGTGGTGAAAGAATCGCCAACAGAAGTGTTCTGCTGGGCAGTTGATGCCACGAGCGGTGTGCCGCGCGAAGGCGTCGAGATTCTGGTGCGCAGCGACGAGCCCGTGCAGACGCTGAAAACTGATGCCCAAGGTGTGGCGCGTTTGACGCACGCGAAGCCCAAGGGGCGCTGCGAAGTGTTGGCAGTGAGCGGCAACTCCGTTGCGCCGGGCATGCCCGCGGACCCCGCGGCACGCACCAAAGCGCAATTAGTGCCCCGTGCATCGTTTTTACTGGATAGGCCTGTGTATCGCAGTGGCAGCGAAGTGAGTTGGCGTGCTGTGGTGCGTGCAGTGAAAGACGGTTGCTTTGTCACTCCGGATGGCGCGAAGGGCACGGCTCGCATGTTGGACCCACGCGGCCGCGTGCTGGGTGAAACGGAAGTTGTGCTGGGCAGCTACGGCACTTGTCACGGCAGTTTCCAGTTGCCGCCTGAATGCGCCACCGGCGAACACCGCATCGAATTAGTGCTGGATCAAAACCGCTTCGAAGAAAAGTTTGGTGTCGAGGAATACAAGAAGCCCGAGTTCCTCATCAGCGCACGGCCGAAGCAGCGTGTGGTGCGCCCCGGCGAAGTGCTGGATTTCGGTGTAGAGGTGTCCTATTTCTTTGGTGGCCGTCCGCAGAATGTGCCCTTCGAATGGCGCGCCTACCGCGAAGACTGGGCGCCAGACACGCAGCGGTACTTGGCGCACTCGTGGTATCTGCGCGCGGTGGAAGCAGCGCAGCCAGTGCGGCCGAACAAGGCCATGCAGCCCATTGCCAACGGTGCTGGGCAATTGGACGACAAAGGCCGTGCCAATTTCACGCTGCCGACGCAGCCCGATGGGCGTTCTTCGCGCGTGGTGGTGCAAGTGTTCGTGAAGGACACCACGGGCAATTGGGCCTCTGGCACGGGGCTGGCGTGGAGCACACCGGTGGATCGCTTCGCCGTGGTGCTGGCGTCGCGCAAGACTTGGCGCGCGGATGATGAAGTGGAAGCGCGCATCGTTACCGCCGATGCTGGCTATGACGGTGTGGCCACCCTCGGCACGCTGACGGCGCTGCGCAAGACGCAAGCAGCCACTGGCCTCACTCTGGAACCTGTGGCGAAAGCCAGCGTGGACACCGGCACTGGCGGCGAAGCCACGGTGCGTTTGAAACTGGCGCGCGCGGGGGATTACTTGCTGCGCTTCGAAGGTGTCGACAGTCGCGGCGCGCCTGTGGTTGCTGAATGTGGCACTACTGTCAGCGGCGAGCGCCCGGACTTGGCAAAAGAAGCGTTGCTGCGCTTCGAACGCGAAACGGCGTTGGGCGGCGAGACGGCGAATGTGCATTTGTCGCTGCCTGCTGCTGGGCGGCCAGTCTTGCTGACTGTGGAAGGCGAACAGGTGCTGGATTGGTTTGTGATCAC
This sequence comes from Singulisphaera sp. GP187, assembly GCA_945907755.1. GTDB lineage: Bacteria > Planctomycetota > SXUL01. Next base: position 5,787 of record CAMDTN010000065.1, read on the forward strand.
GCCTGCAACAGCGCAAAGCGTGTTGCCGTTGCTAATGAAGGAAAGCTACGCGCCCAATATCACACTGGCGTTGTCGGCTCCATCAGGCGAACGCTTGCTGACCAGTGATGACAGCATCTTGGTGCTGAACTATTTGTCGGTGTCGGTGACGCCAGAGAAAACAGCCGCAGCACCGCGCGAAAAAGTGGGCGTGCAATTGCTCACCCGCGATCAGTTGGGACGCCCAGTGGCGGCCAATGTGGCGTTGCGTGTGGTGGACCAAGCACTGAGCGAATTTGGCAGCGCTGCGCAAGACCCGCGCGCCGTGTTCAACCGCGACTTGCGCGAACACTTGGTGCGCACCGGTTCCAGCTTTGCATGGGTTTCGGTGGGCGAGACGCGCCTCTTGGACCCAGATCTCTTGCGTTTGGCGAAGGAAGAGAAGTTGAAGAGCGAAGTGGTATTCGTCGGCGGTCTCGTGACTGCGGCCAATGCGAGACCAGGGGAGCCACGCCCATCGTTGAGCGCGCGGGGCGACGAACTTGGCCGCCAGCTCGAGCAGAGGAGCGAGGATGATGCTCAGGGCGACTTCAAAAACGCAGACAAGTTCGTTCAACTCGATGCGAGCGAAGGTGAGGACAAGCCCGGAGAGAAGGCCAAAGACGCGAGAGGCCTCGTTGGCGCCATCGGTGCAGGCAGCGGCCCTGGTGGTGGCTCCAGGAAGGGCGCTCCGCTTGGTGGATCGCGCATAGGGCGTCGCGCGGGTGGGCCACCGGCGTCCGCAGCGAGCCCTCGGCAAGAGCTTGGCGCTGCCGGCTACGGGCGCATTGAAGAATTGGAGCGCGGCAAGTATCGCGACCAAGACCGTCATGGGGTCGTGGACATCAAGAAACAGAATCTTGCGTGGGGCGGAAAAACGCTCGACGACAAAGCGGTGTTAGACGAGGTGCGCGCACTGCAGCACTCCACCGGCGAATCCTTCGGGTTTATCTTTGAAACGCCCATGGCGGCACTCGCGCTGCGCGACCGCTTTCTTGAAGTGGCGGCCTTCTGGCAGGACGCGCAAACGGCTGCTGACGGCACGGCGCGTTTGGATCTGGAATTGCCGGACAATTTGACCAACTGGGATTTCGCCGCTAGCGGCATGGCCAGCGGCATTGTGTGTGGCGCTGGTGCTGCGCGGCTGAGCGTGAACAAGCCCGCCATCGTGCGTTTGGAAACGACGCGCTTCTTGAGCACCGGCGACGAAGTCGTCATGCCCGTCGAAGTGCGCAACAATTTGGAACAGCCCGCGACCTTCCGTGTGGAAGCCGAATCTGTCGATCAAGCGGTGCTAGTGCAATCTGGACAGTTGAGTACGGACTTGCAAGTGCCAGGGTTCGGCGCTGCTTTGGGCAGCTTCCGCTTCGCAGCGCAGGCGCGCGGTGAAGGCCGTTTGAAAGCGCGGGCGCTGTCCGCTGCGGCCAGCGACGGCATCGAAAAGGGTCTACCTGTGATTCCGTTCGGGCGTGCTTGGATGGACGCACGCACGGCGGCGCTCACCGACCGCGCTTCGATGAAGACCGATGTGCCGGATGGATTAGTGCCCGGCACGGTTGCGGGCAGTGTGTTGGTGCAAGCCGGTATGGATGCTGAACTGCTCGATGGCTTGGAGTACGCCGCGAGCGGTGGCTACGGCTGTCTCGAACAATCTCTGTGGCGTTTCTTGAGCGCGGCAGAATTGCAAGACGCGTTTGTTGCTGCGGGGCGCACGCCGCCGCTGGATGCAGCGCAACTGCGCCGCGATGTGCAGCAGGGCTTCGTGAAGTTGCTCGCGCACCAAGTGAGCAATGGCAGTTTCGCGTACTGGCCCGGCGGCGCTGCGGATGCATTCAGCACCGCGCAAGCGTTGGAAGCCATCGCACGACTGGAGGCATTGCACTACGCCGCCCCTGCGGGTTTGCGGCAGAGCGCCATCACTGGTGCACAACACATGTTGGCCAAGGCCAACCCCGAACCCGATGCACGCGCGGCTTTGGTGTTGGCGCTGTTCCGCGCCGGTGCCGCGCAGGACGCGGCGTTCAACGCGCTCTACCGCGAACGGTCGTCGTTAAGCGTGCCAGGGCTTGCGCGCCTCACCATGGCGGCGGCACTTTCCAGCAACCCTGCGCTGGTCAGCGGCTTGTTCTCGGAATTGAAAACGCGGCGTGGTGCTGATGAGAAAATGCCATTCAGCGGGCGTGGCCCAGGCCACTGGCACAATTCCAACTTGGAAGCCAGTGCTCTAGCACTGCTGGCTTTCCGCGCGGCGAACGCTGGTCCTGCGGACACGCAACCACTGGTGAAGGCTGTGCGTGCTGCGTTGTTGCTGCGCCGCGGCGGCACCAAGGCTGTGGCTGTGGCACTCGAATCTCTCGCTGCGGAAATCCGCACTGTTGGCGGCCTCGCTGCGGATGGCCGCGTTGCATTGTATTTCGACGGCAAAGTTGTGGCGGAAGCGCAACTGTCCAGCGCCAAGCCCTTGGCGTTGCTCAGCATTCCTACAGAGCTGTTGACAACAGGTGCCCACGAAGTGTCCGTGGTGCGCAGTGGTGCCGGCGACGCTACCGCGCGCTTCTTGTTCCGCGGCGTGAGTGTGGCCAAGAGCGTCGAGCCCGCGGGCAATGTGCTCACCGTGACGCGCCGCATCACCGAGTGGCAAGAAGGCACCGCTGCTGTTGCGGAATTCCAAGCCGGTTGGTCGGTGGTGCGCCCCGAAGAGCGCCCGCGCAACGAACCTCTGCCACAACTGCGCCAAGGCTGGCTGGGCCAAAAAGTCAGTGTCGAATTGCGTGTGCGCGCCAAAGAGGACTGCACGCACCTCGTCATCGAAGACCCATTGTTTGCTGCCTTCGAGCCCATCGAAAGCGGCATCAGCGGAGCCGTGGAGCGCCACGAACGCCGCGACACAAGGCTTCTGTTCTTCCGCGCACAACTGCGCCGCGGCGAAGAAGTGTTGTTGCGTTATCCGGCGTTCCTCGTCAGCGAAGGCAAGTTCCGCTGTATGCCGCCGCGGGCTGAAGAGCTGTACGACCCCGCGCGTTTTGGTGCCGGATCGTCAGGCGCGCTGGAAGTGGTGGCCTCCCGCGAGCTATTGGCTTCGTTGCCCGCTCGTGAACTCACCCCCGACGAAATTTGGGCAGAAGTGCGGCGGGATTTTGACGAAGGCCGCCATGCGGAAGCTGGCGATGGTGCGGCGAAGTTGCTGAACACTTGGAAGTTGGTCGACGACATTCACGATGGCGCACTGGAATTGCTGCTGCGCGCGAGGTTGCACACTGGCGAAGCCAAGGCGGCGGTGAAGGCCCGCGAAGAGTTGCAACTGCGTGCGCCGGGGCGTTTGAATCTGGCTCCCGCAGAGCGCGAGAAGTTGGCTGGTGCTTATCTTGCCGTCGGCGACCCCGCTGCTGCCCGCGAGCTGTGGCAAGAAGTGATCCTCGGTGGTTTTGCCACGGAAGTGCAAGTCGCGCGCACTTGGCGCGACCTTGGGCTCACGCTGCCCGCTTTGCAACAGTTGCGCAGCACTCTGTTGCGTTACCCCGCAGTGGGTGAAGTCATCAGCGAGCAACGCCTGTTAGCTGATTGGCAGTTGGACACGCCAGACCCGCGCGCTGCAAGTAGTGGCACGGCGTTGCGCCGCGTGCTGTGGCAGGGAGCCTTGGACAACTGGTTGGACCTGATGGCGTGGCACCCAGCGGGCGCCATCGCCGAAGACGCCGCGTGGCGTCGCGTGATGCTGTTCGCGCAATTGAACGCACTGGATGTGATGGTGGCTGAAGCGGGTCGTTACCGCGCCGGATTCAGCGCATCAGGGCGCGCCGACGAAGTGGCGTTGTTGGAGGCGCAGGCGCTGTTCGCACTGAAGCGCTTTGACGCCGCCGAAAAACTGGCGCAGCAAGTGCAAGGGCAACCGTGGCCACGGCGTCAAGGCGGCGGCACGATGCGCGAAGAGCCATCGCCTTCGCGGCACATTGCTGGCTTCTTGCTGGGTCAACTGGCGCATGTTGCCGGTGACTATGGCGCCGCGGTGCAGTGGTACGGCACGGTGAAAGAGCATGTGCCCGCAGCGCGCGAAAGCCATTCGTTCTTGACGCAGGCAGAATTGATTGTTGCGCCCGTTGCGCGCGGCAGCCCCGGTGAACGGAGCAAACTGACGGTGACAGCCAAGAACATCGACAAGCTGACGGTGCGCATGCACCCGGTGGATTTGTTGGTGCTGTTCGCGGTGAAGAAAGATTTCGCGGCGCTGTCTGCGGCAGAGTTGCCGGGGATTGCTGCGGCGGCGAAAATCGAAACTGCGACAGACTTGAAGGCGCACACCCGTGGCGAAGTGGTGCTGGATTTGGGCAAGCGCGAAGCCGGTGCGTGGTTGGTGGTGCTGGAAGGCGGCGGGCGCACGGCGTCCTCGTTGTTGTTGGTGACCGATGCGAATCTCGTCGTGCAACGCGAAGGCGGCACGGTGCGCATGCAGTTCACCGGCGCCGATGGCAAGCCTGTGGCTGGGGCTCGAGTGAAGATTGGCCACCGTGGCCGTATTGTGCAAAGCGGCGAAACCGATTTGCGCGGCATGTTGGATTTGCCAGACCCTGGTTCAGGCGAAATCACCGTGGTGGCCGAGCGCGGCGCCGAGGTAGGTGTGGCCCGGCACTAAATTGCTGGAGAAGGCTTCGCGGGGTGCGGTGCGCGTGTTGATGCACGCCCGCCCTCCGCTAAGGTTGCGCCCTCTGGAGTTTCTGCCATGGCCGATAAAGCCAACAAATTCGCCGACAACCTCGCTGGCAAGTTTTATGTGGACAAAGAGTGCATCCTCTGTTCCCTGTGCGTGGACATCGCGCCAGAGAACTTCAAGGAAAGCGACGACGGCGACCACGACTTCGTCTACAAGCAGCCAGAGAATCAAGAAGAGGTAGAGAAGTGCCTCGATGCCCTGAAGCAGTGCCCAGTCGATGCCATCGGCGAAGACGGCTGAGCGGGGGGGTCAGCGCGGCGAGATGAGGGCCTTGCGCCAGTCGCGGTTC
>CAMDTN010000066.1 GCA_945907755.1 Singulisphaera sp. GP187
GCGCTCGCCGCAGAGTGCGACATCATCTCTGTGCATGTGCCGCTGGCGGAGAAAACGAAACACCTCGTGAACGCAGAGTTTCTGGCCCGTTGCAAACGCGGCGTGCGCATCTTGAATGTGGCCCGCGGCGGCGTGGTCGATGAAGTGGCTCTACTGGTGGCGCTGGAGAGCGGCCAAGTTGCTGGCGCTGCGTTGGACGTGTTTGAGAAAGAACCGCCCACCGAGAATGCACTCGTGCAACATCCGCGCGTGTTGGCGACGCCACACTTGGGTGCCAGCACGCAAGAAGCGCAGAGCGCAGTAGCGCGGTTGATCGCGCACCAAGTGGCGCGCTTCCTGACCCAAGGCGTGGTGGAAAACGCCGTGAACTTGTGGGGCATGGATGCCGACGAACGCGAGATGCTGCAACCGTGGTTGCTGTTGGCGCGGCGCTTGGGCGCGGTGGCGGCCGCATTGCTGGATGGCAGGCCTGACAGCATGGAAGTGGTGCGTTTTGGCGAGGGCATGCGTTTGCGCAGCGAACCGGTGGCTGCTGAGGCGTTAGTGGGAGCGCTGACTCCATGGATGGGCGCGCGCTTGAATGCGGTGAATGCACGCCTGCTGGCAGTGGAGCGCGGCTTCACCTTGGCGGAACGGGTGCAGCCCACGCATCGTTCATTCCCGAGCATGTTGCGTGTGGTGCTGCGCAGCGAGCACGACAGTGTCGCATTGGACGGCACGCTGTTTGGGCGTTCGCTGTTGCGCGTGGTGCGGGCCTACGGCATGAACATCGATGCCATCCCTGAAGGGACCATGCTGTTCGTACGCCATGCGGACCAACCCGGAATGATCGGCACGATTGGCACGCTGCTGGCACAACACTCGGTGAACATCGCCAACATGAGCGTCGGACGCAGCGAAGACCGCGCGGAAGCGCTGTCGGTCCTCAACCTCGACCAAGAAGTGCCTGCTGCGGTGTTGAATGTATTGAGCGCTCATGCAGCAGTGCGTAGTTGCCGCGCGGTCGCTGCTTCAGTTACAGCTTGAAGCGCAGCGTTAGTGCGGGCGCGGTTGCGGCAAGGCGGCGACGGTCTGGATGGCGCGGGCCAAGTCTTCGGCACGGAATGGTTTCAGCAGCACCGGGTTGCTGATGCTGGCGAGGAACGCGACGCTGTCGCTGCGGCCCACATCGCCAGAAGCGAGGATGACACGCTGCGCTATGTCAGGACGGGTCTGTTGCAAATGCATCAAGAAGCGGTCGCCACTCATGTCTGGCAAGCGCAGGTCGCAGACAATCGCGTCGAAAATGTGCGTGTTCAGCAATTCCAAGGCGGTGGCAGCGCTGTCGCATGTGCGCACTTGGTGTCCGTCGAGGGAAAGCAGCGCTTCGTAGGTGTCCAGGAGTTCGCGGTCGTCATCGATGACCAGCACGCGCACCCCAGCCGCGTCGTGCAGCACAGGCGCGACGGCATCAGCCCCGACCTTTGCAACCAGCAATTCCACAACGAAGCGCGCACCTGGGCTCCATGAGGGGTCTAATTGCAAGGTCCCGCCGCATTCTTCGACGATGCGCCGACTGATCCAGAGTCCGAGGCCGTGGCCAGTGGTTCGTGTGGTGTTGAAGGCCTCGAAGAGATGCTCGCGCATCGCAGCAGGAATGCCCCCTCCGCGATCACTGACGCTGGCGCGCAGCGTTGTGGGGGAGGCGCGCTCCAACACGATGCGCACTGGTTCTTTGCAGCCACTTGCGGCGCTCGACTGGCGTGCGTTCGCCAGAAGATTGGTGAACACTTGCACGATTCTCGCTGGGTCGGCCACCACCAACGGCAGCGTTTCATCGTCGTGAAAACACACTTGCACATCGCCGACATCGGACCAACGGTCCAGTTCCAAGGCTTCCATGACGCAGTGGCGCAAGTCCGTGGGCAAGTTCGATGCTGGGCGCGGCGTGCCGAAGGAAAGCAGGTCTTGGACAATCCCACGGCAGCGCAACCCGGAACGCAAAATGCGTTGAGCGCTTTCTTCTTGCAGCGCTTTGGGTTCACTGGCTGCGAGTGCTTCAGCCTGCGAGATGATGGTTTGCAAAGGTCCGTTGAGTTAGTGCGCAACTGCGGCCACGGTGCGCCCGATCATGGCCAGCTTTTCGGTCTCGGCGAGTTGCGCAAAGAGCTTCTCTGGCAGCGCGAGCAGGGCGGCACTGAACGCGGCCGCATGGCGCAAAGCGGCGCGTTCCGCTGCTGTGAACGGGGCATGCAGCGGTGCCGTTGCTATCAGCAATAGCGGCGCTGCTGCTGCGTTAATGCCACGAAACAGAAGCGTGCTTGTGGTGGTGCAGTTTGAAGGATCGAGCGAATCGTGCAGCGCTTGCGGCAGTGCGCTGTCATCTGCGCAGGAGCCACACTGATCCAGCACCTTGCGTTCAGTGCGCTCGAGCCGCGCATCGCGGTGGAGCAGGCGGAGGGTGCAGTCGGGCATCGAAGTGCGCAATGTGCTTTGCACAGTTTGAAGCATGTCTGCGCTGGGTGCAGTGGCAGCAGCAGACAGGTGCGTGAGTGTGCGCAGCAGCGCTTCGAGGCGCGTCTCAGGCATGGCGTGCAGCAGTCCTTCGCATTTGGATCAGCCCGGCGACGATGCTGATGGCAATCTCGTCAACGCTTTCGGCACCAATATCGACGCCAACGGGCATTTGCACGCTGTTGAAACGCGTCGCACGCGCGGGGTCGGTGATAAGTGCGCTTTCAAAGTCGGCACGCTTCTTGCGGCTGCCCAGCACTCCGATGTATTGGCACGGGCTGCCGAGTGCCCACTGCAGCACGCTGAAGTCTTCGCTGTGGCCGCGGGTCATCACCAGCAGCGCGGTGCGTGGTGTCAACGCGAGTTGAGCTTCAAGGGCATCCAACGCTCCCACGACCAGCCGCTGCGCTTCAGGAAAACGCTCGCGGCAGGCGAAATCTGGACGGTCATCGGCCACCCACACATTGAAGCCAGCCTTGGCAGCGAGCGGGCAAACGGCCTGAGCCACATGGCCTGCGCCCACCAACACCACCCGCGGGTCTTCCAGCGATTCGATCATGATGTCCAAACTACCACCACAGGCGATGCCGCTGCGTTCTGCTTCTTCTCCGCTCAAGCGGAACGACGCGCGCTGGAGGCGTCCTGTGTCCATGGCGTCGAAAGCGCAACGGATGACATCGGCTTCGACGCAGCCGCCGCCAACCGTGCCGAACAGTGTGCCGTCGCGGTGCACCACCATGCGCGCCGGAGGCTTGGCGGGGGTGCTGCCACGCGCGCCGACCACCGTGGCCAGCGCTGCTACTGCGCCGCGTGCACGCAGTTGAGCGATGTGTGCGAAAAGGTCTTGAACCACAGCGGCGGTTGTAGCATCCGAGCTGTTTCGCGGGGCGCTGGTATGGTGCGCTCCATGAACCGTGTGCAGCGCATTGTTGTCGTTGGCGGAGGCCATGCTGGGGCCGAGGCTTCACGCGCTGCAGCGCTGTTGGGTGTCGAAACTGTGCTGCTCACTCTGGATCCATCCGCAGTGGGGCGCATGAGCTGCAATCCGTCCATCGGCGGGCAGGCCAAAGGGCAGATCGTGCGCGAAGTCGATGCTCTGGGCGGGCTGATGGGGCGCGCCGCAGATCGTTCCGGCATCCATTTCCGCGTGCTGAATCGCAGCAAGGGCCCAGCGATGCACTCGCCCCGCGCGCAATGCGACCGCACGCTGTACGAACAAGAAGTGCGGGGCTTCGTGGACGCCGCCGGAGTGAAGGTGCTGCGCGGCGAAGTTGCCGGGCTGCGCTTTGATGGACGCAACATTGCCGCGGTCGTGCTTGCAGACGGCACCGAAATCGAATGCGGCGCTGTTGTCTTGACCACCGGAACATTCCTCGGCGGCGTGCTGCACGCTGGCGAAGACACGCAACACGGCGGCCGCTTGGGCGAAGGCGCTGCGCATTTGCTGAGTCGCAATCTGAGTTCCATGGGTTTGCGAATGGGGCGGTTAAAAACCGGCACCCCTCCGCGCTTGCTGCGCAGCAGCATCGCGTGGGAGCAATTGGAACTTCAGCCATCGGAAGAACCCCCGCAGAGGTTTTCATTCCTTGATGAACCGTTACTGCCGCGCCGCGTGGATTGCGCCATCACGCGCACGACGCCCGAAGTCCACGCCGTCATCGCGGGCAACTTGCATCGCTCGCCAATGTTTGCGGGGCGCATTCAAGGCCGCGGGCCGCGTTACTGCCCTTCCATCGAAGACAAGATCCACCGCTTCGCCGACAAAGACAGCCACCAGATTTTCTTAGAACCGGAAGGTTTGGATAACAATCTCATTTATCCCAACGGCATTTCCACTTCGCTGCCCAAGGATGTGCAAGAGGAGTTTGTGCGCCTAATCCCGGGGTTGGAGCAGGCGGAGTTCGCAGCGCACGGTTACGCGGTGGAGTACGACCATGTGGACCCAACGGAATGCGACCACACTTTGGGGCTGAAGGCGTGGCCGGGTGTTTACTTGGGTGGGCAGATCAATGGCACCACGGGTTACGAAGAAGCAGCGGGGCAAGGTTTTTTGGCCGGGGCCAATGCGGCGCTCGCATTGACCGGTGCGGCGCCCTTGGTGTTGGGGCGCCACGAGGCCTACCTCGGAGTGTTGGTTGACGACTTGGTTTTACGCGGCGTGAGCGAGCCTTACCGCATGTTCACTTCGTTGGCCGAACATCGTTTGCTCTTGCGCCATCACGATGCTGATGTGCGCTTGGCGGAACATGCCATTCGCTTAGGTGTGTTGGAGTCGGCGCAGTGCGTGCATGTGGCCCAGCGCCGCGAGCGGCGCGAACGCGCGCAAGTATTGTTGGTGCAGCAACGCTTTCAGGGACGCAGTTTGGAAGAGCAGTTGCGCACGCCCAACTTCGGGTTCGCTGATGCGCTGGCCGCGTCGCCTGAATTGCAGCAACTGCGTTTGGACCAACGCGACCAAGATGAATTGGGCATGGCCGCGCGGTACTCCGGTTATGTGGCCCGCGAATTGGACAGCGTTGAACGACGTCGCGCAGAAGAAGGCCGTCACTTGCCCACGGGGTTTGATTATGCAGCGGTATCGCACCTGCGCGCCGAAGCGCGCGAGAAACTTGGACGCATTCGCCCAACCACGGTGGGGCAAGCCATGCGCATCCCAGGGATTTCCCCGGCGGACATGGCCACGGTGCTGCTGCATGTGAGTGTGGCCGAACGCAAGAGTGGCACTGCATGAAATACGCCGTGCTTTTCAGCTTGCTGTTAGCGGCATGCAGTGCCGACGCGTTGGAAGCGCCGGTGGTCGCAGGCGGCGCCAGCAGTTTGCAGAGCGTGCTGACCGCAGCGTCTGCCGCGTGGCAACCCTCAAAGGGTTCCAGCGTCACTTGGAGTTTTGAAGCATCGTCATCTTTGTTGCGGCGGCAAGAAGCAGGTGCGGCTTTCGAATTGTTGGTGTTGGCGGATGAAGAGTTGGCGCGCAAGGCCTGCCGCAGTGGTGTGCCCAAGGTGCTGTGGGCGAATCACATTGTTCTGGCCGCGCGCGGAGCAGTGCTGCCGTTAGCAGCGTTGAGCGACCTTGTGCAGCGCGACGGCCCCATCGCGTTGGCTGCTGCCGCCGTGCCAGCGGGTGCTGCGGCGCGGCGGGTGTTGCTCGAAGCCGGCGTGCTGGATCAAGTGCAAGCGCGCTTGGTCGATGCTGCGAGTGTGCGCGGGGCTTTGGCGTTGCTGCAAGCCGGCGCAGCGCAGTGGGCCTTCGTGTACGACACGGATGTGCGCGGTGCAGCGGAGGTGAGCGCAGCGTGGCGCTCCGGTGCCGATGGACCAGGGCGCGTGCTGTGTTCTGTGGTGCTCACCACCGATGCGCCGCGGGCTTCGACCCTCAGTTTGTTCGAGCACTTGTGTAGCCCCAGTGTGCGTGCGCTCGCTACAGCGCGCGGTTTTCTGCCTGTGGAGCAGCACTGATGTCGGCCGAGTTGGTGGGAGTCATCTGGGTCAGCTTGAAAGTCGCCACCGTTGCGACACTCGCGATCCTCGTGCCCGGAGTGTGGCTGGGTCATGCGCTGGCGCGCCGCCGCGTGCCTGCGCGCGTGCTGGTGCAAACTCTGGTGACACTGCCGTTGGTGTTGCCTCCCGTCGCTGTTGGGCTGCTGCTGTTGCGTTTGTTGTCGCCACTGTCATGGCCTGGAACTTGGTTGGCTGAAGTCGGCCCGTGGTTGCTGACCTGGAAGGCCGCGGCACTGGCGGCTGCCACCATGTCGTTCCCGCTGCTGGTGCGTGGCGCGGAAGCCGGTTTCAGTAGCGTGTCGGAACGCACGGAGGCAGTGGCATTGGGGCTCGGTCTGTCGCGGGCACGCGTGTTTTGGAAAGTCACACTGCCATTGGCGCGCGCAGGGATTTTATCCGGCGTGTTGTTGGCGTTCGCGCGGGCCCTTGGCGAATTCGGCGCAACCATCTTGGTCGCAGGGCACATCAGCGGGGAAACGGAAACGCTGGCGCTGGGGATCTACGCGCGCATTGAAGCGGGCGACAGCGATGCTGCATGGGCGTTGGTGGGCGCATCGATGATCATCGCGTTGTTGCTGGGTTTGTTGGCGGAACGCGCCCGCATGCGGAGCCGTGCATGAACAGCCTGCAATTGACGGGGAATTGCGGCGCCTTCAATATCGTTGTCTCCTTGCAGTGGAACGCGCGGGTGCTGGCTTTGTTCGGTGCCAGTGGCGCCGGAAAAAGCACCGTCATCGAAGCCATGGCAGGTTTGCGCCCCGCATTGAGCGGCTCGTGGAGCATGGACGGTGCCGTCATTCCGCTGCGAGCCGGTGCCGGACGCGGTGTGGCTTTTGCGCCACAAGACGCGCTGCTGTTTCCGCACTTGAGTGCGCGCGGCAATATCGACCTTGCAACGCGAGGGCGTCCGCGGCCGGACTTGGCGAATGCCGCGATTGAAGCGCTGGAGCTTGCGGCGCTGCTGGACCAACCTGCAAATGTGCTGAGCGGTGGCGAGCGGCAGCGCGTGTCATTCGTGCGCGCGCTCGCAGCAGCACCGCGCGTGTTGTTGCTGGACGAACCTTTCAGTGCGCTGGATTGGCCGTTGCGTCAGAAGGCGCTGTCATTTTTGGTCGATTGCGTGCAACGGACGAAGTTGCATGTTGTGTTTGTCAGCCACGACCCCATTGAAGTCCTCGCGGTTGCAGAGGAAGTGGCGGTGCTGGAAGCCGGCAAGGTGCTGTGCTGCGGCGCGCCTGCGCAGGTGCTGCATTCGGCGCAAGCGTTGGATGCGTTGCCACGCGGTGCGGTGGAAAATGTGTTCGTGTTGGAATCGGCGCGGCGCGATGGCGATGTGGTCTTAGTGCGTACGGCTCGCGGGCAAGAGTTGGTGATGGCGGCGCCATCGGCAGAATGCGCGTTGCCCAATCGCGTGGGTGTGAGCGCCGAAGATGTGTTGCTGGCCACGGGCCGCCCTGAAGGTGTGAGCGCGCAAAATGTTTTCGCCGCACGAGTCAGCAGCATCGAACCTGCGGGCACGCACACTTGGGTGCGGCTGCTTGCAGGCGACGAAGCTTGGACGGTGCGTTTGACGCGCCGCGCGGTGCAGCAGTTAGCGCTGCAACCGGGCGTGCAGGTCACTCTGATTCTGAAGGCTCACTCGATTCGAGCGGTGTAGCGCCATCGTTCCACTCAACGGTCTGCGGCACCGTTTCGTTGAGCACTGGTTGCGCCGTTTGGTCCAGTGCCGCGGTGTCAGCTTGCGGTGCAGGGGTGTCGGCACGCTCGCGCATCACATAGTGCAAGAAGCGGCAGTCGATGGGGCCGGCCTTGATGGGCAATCTCTCCGAGGCTTCGAGGCCCAAGTGGCGCGTCACACCTGGTGCTCCAGAAAGCACCCAAGCATCTGCGCCCTTTGCGTGACGCCTTAAAAACCCACCGAGCCCGCGCCACGCGGCGTCCAAGCCCGGGCCCTCTTCCATGCGTAAACCCCAAGGTGGGTTGGTCACCACCAAAGACGGATGCTCCGGCGGCACATAGTTGCAGATGTCCACTTCTTCGAAGCGCACATATGGCTGCACACTCGCCAGCGTGGCGCTGTGCCGCGCGATCCAAAGGGCACCGGGATGATGATCGGAGCCGTAGAAGCGCACGGGGCAGTCGATGCGGCGGCGCCGATTCGCTTCGTTGCGGATGCGGCTGATGGCGGTCGCATCGCGGTCGCGGAAACGCTCGAAAGCGAATGTGCGCATGATGCCAGGCGCTGTGTCGGTGGCCATCCACGCGGCTTCCATCAGGAAAGTGCCGGAGCCGCAAAACGGATCGACGACCACGGGGTAGCGCTCGGCGTTGAAGCCGATGCGCAGCAATAGCCCTGCGGCGAGGGCTTCATTCAGCGGGCTCTTGGATTCGATGTCGCGGTAGCCGCGTTTGTGCAAGCTGGCGCCGCCGAGGTCGCGGTACAGCGCTGCCTCGCCATCACGGAGCGAAAGGAACACAGGGATGTCAGGATTCTCGCGGTCGACATCGGGCCGGCTGCCCGAGCGGCGGCGCAGCGAATCGACGATGGCATCTTTGACCACCAAGGTGGGCAAGTTGCTGTGATTCACGCGCGGGTCGTCGACGGACGAATCCACTGCCAGCGTGTTGGTCACCGTCATCATGGCGCTCCAGTCGACGGAGCCAACAAGTCTGTACAACTCGTCGCGTGATTCCGCGCGGTCGCTGACGAGGAACTCGCGCACGCGCACCGCGGAGCGCAACCAGAAGCAAGCCTTGTAGGCCATCTCGCGGTCGGCTTCGAAGCCCACGGCGCCATGACGGCGCGCAGTGACGGTGAGCCCCAAGGCAGTGAGTTCATCGGCGAGCACTTGTTCCAGCCCGAGGGTGCAGATGGCGTCGTAACGGCGGATGGCTTCACGGGTGGTCATGGGCGAATAGCCTCGGGTGCTCTGGGGATGTCAATGGCTGGGCCTTGTGCAGGCTTCGAGCATCCGTTGTAACGAACTTGGGTCGGCAAGGCGATGGTCGCTGCCAGTGAGCACCAGCGCGGTTGCTGGAAGGCCGCTCAAAGCCGCAAGTTCCCGCGAATCCGCGAAGGGGATGACTTCGTCAACAGGGCTGTGCAAGATCAAGGTGTCGCTGCGCACAGGGTGGCGAACGCCGCAAAGTTTCCACGCGGGGCAGAGCAGCACGAGACGCACGCCTAAATCTGCAAGGCACATGGCCACAGCGCCGCCGCGGCTGGATCCTATGACCACATCGGGCTTCGTGCGCTCACACACTTCGCGCGCGAGGGCTACCGCCGCCACGAAATCATCATCCGGCAGTGCTGGGTTCAGGACTTCGTGTCCATGCTGCGCCAGATACTGCGGCTTCACGCCGCCCGGCACCGCGCGCCAACCATGTAAGAAAAGTAGTTTCATCAATGCTCACAAAAAAATGGAGGCGGGGGGAATCGAACCCCCGTCCCGAAACCGCTCAGCGAAGGCATCTACGTGCGTATGTGCTTTTGTTTGTCTCGCTCGCATGCGGCCGAAGCACCGCGGTTCATGCAAGCCAGTCGATCCGTTTTCTTAGCTCTCTCGTCAGCGACGGGAGTCGAGAGCCCAGCCCGCATGATTCTCCTCAAGGTTCTACGGGCGCAAACCCTGAGGAGTCGCCGCCATTAGGCTGCGAGTGCGAAGTTGCGGTTGGCAACTAAGTTTTCCACGGTTTTTTAAGAGGCCTCCGTGGACCCTCTGCACGCCACCCTCGTCTCGCAAGCCCGGTCGATACCGATCGCCCCCGAGTAAGGTCGCAACGACCCCATTGTCAATGAACTGTCGGTGCCAAGGCACCGGCCGAGCAGCATACGCTGCGGCGGCCTATCTTCTACGGGCCATGGCCCGGCGCATCTCCTTGTCGGATTCGCGCTTGCGCAAAGTTTCGCGGCGATCGTGCTGCTGCTGCCCTTCGCCCAAGCCCAAAAGCACCTTCGCGAAACCGCGCTCGCCAAAGCGTATTTCCAGCGGCACGAGGGTGCGCCCTTCGGAAAGTTCGCTTTCCAACTCCACCAATTCGCGCTTGTGCAACAGCAGTTTGCGCCGCCGCCGTGGGGCGTGGTTGGTCCACGATGCCGCCCCGTACTCGCCGATGTTCACATCGATCAACCAAGCCTCGCCGCGTTCCACCGTGGCCCAGGCTTGATCCAAGCTGGCAAGCCGCGCGCGCAGGGCCTTCACTTCGGTGCCCGTGAGCATGATCCCGGCTTCCACCGTGGACAGAATGCGGAGCTCGTGGCGAGCCTTGCGGTTGCGGGCCACCACCATCACTTCGCCGGACTCTTTGCGTGCGTCTTTTTTGCTCAAGCAAACCTATTGTGCGGGAGGCTTGAGTTCGCCCCGCCGCGCTGGCATATTACGCGCCCTGAAGCCGAGATGGCGGAATTGGC
>CAMDTN010000067.1 GCA_945907755.1 Singulisphaera sp. GP187
TGGTGGCGCATCGGACCATCATCGCTGAGCGTGAGCGCGTGTTGCGCTTGCGACGCGTCGTTCAGTTTGACTTCGATGCGGTAATCACCTTTGGGCAGCTTCGCAATGGTAGCCAGCAAGTCTCTCCCTCTTGCAGGTTGGGTCAGACGAGGCACGGCAATCCAAGCAGTGCCTGCAACAGGATCTTTGGGGCCCTGCTCGAACGAGATCAACGCGCCGTGCTGCTCGGTGATGACATAGGAGTAGCCTTGCCGCGGCCGCGAGTTGCTCCAGCGCATGGAACTCAGTTCTGAAGGATCGCCGTTGAATTCGAAGTTGCTTGCGAAGGACTCACCCAAATTCTGGATCCTGTTTGACGGTGCAGTCTGCTGCACCGGGTCGCGCCGAGTGCTCAAGGTGAGTTTGGTTTGCGTCACCAACTCAAGATCGAGGTTGCGGCCTTGCTCGGCATCGATGCGCATGTTGCTGTAGACCACGAGTGGAGCCAGCTCCGACTCCACCGCGATGTCGTAAGTCCCCGGACGCAGACCGGAACGGTGCACCCATCCATCTTGGTCACTGCGGCCGAGCTCACGGAACGCAGCATCGGGGATTCCGTGGATGAGTGCTCGAGTGAGCACTCGCGCATTCTGTACTGGGCCTCCGTCGCGCAGGCGCACGACGCCATCGAGCGAGACGCCACGATCCAATTCGATAACGCCGAGGTCGGTCACAATGCCTAGTGGCGCGTCGGCTGTGATTTCTGAAGGCAAAAATCCATCGGCACTGACCACGACGCGCCATTTCCCCTGCTGCACGGCAACCTCAACTGGTTCCGCCGTTCGTGAAAACCTCGCGCGATTGGGATCGTTGATGGCTTTGGCGTTCGGCACAGATGCGACTTCGAATGTACGGACATGGAATTCGTCGAGGGGACGCATGCTTCCGCGCTCGCGCACCGCCAGTTTGAACAAAGTGCCACGCTGCACTGTTATTTTCAGAAGGTTGTCAGCGTCAGGGAAGAACTTCGTGTTGCGCCACTCTTCGTGACGCGGTGCTGTAACGGTTACCGACCAGGGTGGCGTGCCTACGACAATCAAGGAACAAGTCCCGTCCGCGCCTGTGATTGAGTATTCGCGAATGCCTGCACTGCGGACCTGAATTGAAGACTGATCAACCGGTTTGCCATCGGCGTCTAGCACGAGGCACTGAACTGTTTGGCCGCGGCGTAGCACCAGCCGCGGCGGTTTGCCTTGTGGTTGTCCCGCCACGATTTCGATGCCACCGCGCGCACGGGTGAATCCAGGGGCCGAGGCTTCCATGTTGACGGTGCCGTCAGGTAGGCTCGCAAAGATGAAGGCGCCGTCTTGCAGTGTGTGCGTGCTGAAGTTGGTTACCGATTGATCCCCTCCGACGCGTCCATAGCAGTACGCCAGCAACACTGCGTCGGCGATGGGTTGGTCAGCTTCATCCACCACCAAGCCTTGCAACACCGCACTAGGCCGCGCCATGCGGATGGTGACTTCTGCTCTGGGCGCATTGGCATCCAACGCCACGACCTGCGAGATTTGTGTGGGCCAACCCTTGAGCGCTGCGCGCGCTGCATACTCGGGCTTGTCGTGAAGTGGGAAGCCGCTGACCTCAAAACGGCCATCAGCGCCGGTGGTTACGGTGCGCTGGTTGTGGGCGTCGATGTCATAGACATGTTGGCCGAGGTTGTACGCATGCACCGGCGACACGCGTGCTCCAGCCATGGGGTTTCCGTCAGGGTCAAGGACTATGCCAGCAATGACTCCTGCAGGTTGCAGAAGAAAATCGCGGTTCACCGCAAGGCGTGTGCCTTGGAGGTTTGCGTCAGCGCTGGCTGCGATCCAGCCCAGAGCGAGCGCATTGATGGACAACGCGGCGGCAGGCAGCCCTTGGAGCACATAGGCACCCTGCTTGTCGGTCAGCGTCTGCTTGTGTTCCCACGCCACTATCGCGCCAGCTATCGGCTCGCGCAGATTCGCGCTGCGCACGACGCCACGCACTTGCTTGCCGCGTTGCAGTTGCCAGCGCTTCTCGGTGGTTGGAGCGCCTTCAGACGCTGCAAGAATATCGATGGATTCGTCGTTCAAATCTGCGTGCGCCTTCGCAAGCAGCGAACATTCAAAAGTGCCCGGCACCAGTTCGTCGAAGTGCACGCGCCCGTCGTTGGAGGTTGTGCCACTGCACGCTGGGAGGCCAATACGATTGGGGTCGGTTCGAGCGTTTGCTCGCGTGATCTTGACTCGCACACCTTCGATAGGGCTGCCGTCAACGGCATCGGTCACCACAACACTCAGGCGTGCACCAAGGAGGAGGTCGAAATCAACCACGGTGCCGCTGTAGATGGGCTGGCGCGCGCTCGGTTGGTGTCCCGCGGCGGTGACAACCAGCGCGTACCTCGCGCCCACGAGAGTTTTTGCACGAAAAACCCCATCTGCATTGGTGCTGCACTCGAACGGTGCGAACAGATAGTTCTGACTCACATGCGGTGGCACGGCGGTCAGCGTGACCTTCGCATCCGCGATCAGTGCGCCCTCTGAGCTGTACACACGCCCAGCGATTTCATCTTTCGCTGCGCGAAGTTCTTCTCGGCGCAGCGCGACAGCGCTCATTTGTGACGCGTCTGGCTGGTTGCGATTCTCTTCCGCTATGGGCTGGCCCTGCATCGTCGCAGCGCTTGCGTCCTGCCCGCTCAGAAGTGCGTCTGTGGACGGCGCCTCCTCAAGCATGGTCCACGCGCCCACGCCCAAAAGGGCGAGGGCAGCGAGGCACGCGAATGCAACGAAAGTCTTGGACATGCTGGAACGCTGCCATTGAAACGCACGAGGCGAGGCAGAGTTCCAGTTTAGCGCACATCAGACCGTGACGGTAAGCACCGCAGGCGTAGAAACACGCAGGGTGCTCAACTCGACGGCTTGGACAACAGCTTGGATCCCGGGGCTCATTCCGGCGAAACTGAATCCATAGGAGGCAGTTCCTCCAATATCGGCAAGCAATGTGAGTTCGGTGCTGGACAGCGACAGGGCAAACAGCGGGTCGGCAGGGTTCACATGCACGCCGGGCCAGCCCGCCCACAGCGACGGGATTCCAAAGGGGCCAGGCACGACGGTGGCAGTGACCACCAACTGCACTTGGCCCATGGGCGAGGCTTGCTCGACCACAACTTGACCGTTGCCGCCTGCACTGACCGAGCCCGTCGTGGGTGCGAGCCGCACGACCGGCCATGACAGCGTGCCGAGCGCCAGTGAGTCCAGCGCGAAGTTGCCAGTGAAGCCGAAGGCCATGGGTTCGAACACCGTTCCGCCGCTGGAAACAGGGGTGCCACCGTTGCGCGTGGAAACGATGCGGCCACGCAACGCCGTGGCGCTTGAAGCAGACGTGATCCACAACGCGGTGGAGTCTGTCGGATCGATCTCGATGCCCGTGGTGTCTACGACGCTCGTGGCGTTGCCGCCAAAGGCGGTGTTGAACAGCGCCACTACGGCGGCTTGGCTCAAACGCAGGGTTGCCTCGCTCTGGGTTGGGTCCAAGCGAAACACGCACTGCTCGTCGAGCATGCTGTTGCCACCGTTCTGCGCCAAGAGTGCAGCGCTGCTAGTGACTTCATCATCTTCAAAGCTGAAGTAGAGCTCGCCGTTGATCCCGATGGCGAACGCATCGACATCGACGGTGCTGGTTCCAGTGGCCGCAGCGAACATGGCTTCGGTCCAAACAACGCTGAGGGGCGCTGCTGGATCAATGCGCAACACATCGCCATCCAAGACGGTGGTGCCGTTGGTGAGGACTGCGTTGCTCGCGAGCGATACGAGCACGCCGCCGGTGGCGGTGACCGCCAGCGCGTCGAAGCGCGTGGGCCCATCGTCCAGCATGCCGTTCGCGTTGCGATCGCCAAACAATGCGGCTACGGCCTCGCGTGGCAGCACCGATTGCGCTGGAGTTGCAGCCCTCCAGATCTCGTCGTGCAGTGCGATGCCTGTGATCAGCGCGCTGTCCGTCGCCGGATGAAACAAGATCGACTGAGCCGGGAGCACCGCAGTGCCGAGCATCAGGGCCAAGAAAGCAGAGAGAATCAAGTGAGACATAGGAAACTCCGCTGCTGCGCAAGTTCCGTTCGAGCGTGGCGCGCCCATGCTGCATCAAGGCCCGCCAAAACGCACACTGCCGCTGGCGGAATCGCGCAGCGGCAGTGAAAGACCTGCGAGCCGTTCAGTCTTTGGGCACGGATGTCGCCTCGACGTACGAGCGTTCCTTCAGTTTGAAGAGTTGCTCTGGCGCCGCAATCTCAACCTTGGCGTCCTTCATGCATCCGAGCAGCCACGCCTGCATGGCAAAGGTTTCGGCCTCGTCGCGAATGCTCTTCCAGAAGCTTGCTTCTTTCCAATTGGGTTCCTGCTTGGCGGCCGGCGGAGTGATTTCGTCCATGCGAATGATGTGCCAGCCGAACTGGCTCTTCACCGGTGCAGAAAGTTGGCCCACAGATTCTAAGTCCCAAGCGGCCTTCTGGAACACTGGGTCCAGTCCGCCGCCCCATTCCTTAAACACTTGGCCGATGCGTCCTTGCCCCTTGGCCGTGACGCTGTCATCCGAGTAGTTCTCGGCGAGCCAACCGAAATCGGTGCCTTCTTCGAGCTTGCGTTGCACCAGTTCAATCTTCTTGAGCGCCGCAGCCTGGCCGCTTTCGGTGAACGAAAGGCCTGTGACTTCGTCGCGCGTGCGCACGAGGATGTGGGCGGCGCGCTTGGTCTTGCCCATGAAGAAATCTTTGTGCTGCGCGAGGAACGCATCGACTTGTTCGTCGCTTAGCGATTGCCCGGTGCTGCGCTTCCATGCTTGCGTTCGCCACCAGCGTTCTTGCTCGCGCTCTGGCGTCGTGCCGCGCAATCTGCAGATTTGATCCCAGCCGAACATGCCGGGGTAATCGGCGCGCATTTGCGCTGTCCACGCAGCGGGCTCGCCGTCGCCGATGCTCTTACCGGCGTTCTTCATGAGCTGTTCCATCACAATGTGCTTGGACAGCTCCGTCGCTGCGTCCAGCATGGATCCGTTGCGAACCAAGCCCATCAAGAAGTCGAGGGCCTCTGAAGCCCCAACGACAATTTCGTTACCGGTGGTGCGGTCGATGATCTGAGCAGCGGCACCAGCAATAGGCTCGGGCGCGCTGCCGCGCACGCGGCGTTCGTACTTCTCAACAGCCTGCTTCATGAAAAACTGCATGATGAACGTGTTGGTCTGTTCCGTGCGCTGATCCGCCGGAATCTTCTGGCTGTCCCAGAACAGCTTTTTCCAACCGCGATTGGTGCGGGCCTGGCTGCGCAAGTGCTTGAGTGACAATTTGCCTTCGACTTGGATCTCAGCTAGGGTCTTGCCCGGAGCGGCGCCACTTACCAGAGTCAGCAGCTCTTCATCGATTTCGCTGTCGGGCAGTGCGGTTCCGGTGCGCTGCAATTCAAGATCGAGCAGGCGAGCCAACACGATATTGCTGACACCTGCCGTGAAATTCTCCTCCAACAGCATGCGCAGCAGGCGCGATGCGGGAACGGATTCGCCGTTGACAGTCATCACCGGATCTTCCGGCAAGGCCGGGTGGAAAACCAGCGGCGCCTGCTTGGGGGCCGCATCCTGGGTGGATGTCGCCGCGGGTGTTGGCGCTACCGCGGGCGCTGCAGGGCTTACCTCCTTTGGAGCGGCGACGACAGGTTCTTGGGTGCTGTCCGACGGGGCCACTTTCGCGAGATCCGCGGCTTCGTGACCGGCCATGGGGGCCTCTGCTAGTGGAGCCGTTGGCGCCAAATGAGGTTTTGCGTCGGGTTTCGCGGTGCCGCGATCATCGCCGCAAGCGCTGCAGAGCAGGATGAGTGCGGCCGGTAGGATGTGGTGCAAGTGTTTCATGGTTGTGGTGTGATGCTACGCATCTCGATAGGCGACCAGAATGTACTCGATTGTGGGTGCCTGACGCAGCAGTCTTCCGCTGGGCTCGAATTCGATGCGAGCGCGCAGGGCGTCGCCGTTACCGCGAGGGGGAACAAGGTCGTAGGGCCCCGTCGGGTCGACTTGCACACTGCCGTCGGCGTGTAGCAATGGCTGCCCCGCCGTGTCGCGGCGCGCCTTGCCACCTTGAAACCACACAGTGAAATCTTGGCCTTCGACTGCCTCCGCGCGGGCGTGATGCTCGGGCTCGCGACTGAACACTGGATTCTTCGCGTCGGTCACAACGTGCCAGCGGGTTTCGACCGATTCGAAGCTGAGTGTCTGCAGCCAGACGTGGGCTTGCAAGCTGCTCGTGAGCGTGGCGCTATTGGCCCCGCGCAGGCCCATGACGAGTGCCGTCGTTCCTTCAGATGTTTCGCTCTGCCCGTCAGAACTCATCCCCAAAATGCTCAAGCCACGTTCGGGCAATGGCACCAACTGCGACCACACCCCGTCATGCTCGATGGTCAGCACGAGGTCGCCATCGTCGACGTCGTACACCCACGGGTCTTGAAGCCGCAAGCGGATGAGCCTGTCAGGCGTGCCATCGGCGCCGCCTCCAAGCTGAGTGATCCCATTTGAGTCGCGCAGTTGCACGAGGCGCAAGCTGTTGGGGGTGCAGTTGGCATCGAAGCGCTCGCTGAGTTGGATGCGGCGCGCTGGATCACGACGAAGCAAGCCCAAGCGCACTTGCAGGTCTGCTGCGCAGAGGTCCATTGGCACTGGTGCATCAGCGAGCAAGTCGATTTCGGTGATGAGCATGCGGCGCTGCGTCGATTCGCCAGACGCGGTGGATGCAAGCCAGTGGCCAGGCAGCAACAGCTGCGCCTTCACGCCGTGCGGTGCACGGGGAAACAGCGTGGTGCCGCGGTCGTCGCCCAAGGGCACCAGTCCGCCGCTCTGCGGCGTCGGTAGCACTGGGTGATACAGCGGGCGCGGCCGCAGCACACCGTCGCGTTGCACAGCGTCGCGCGCAGCGCCAGTGACATCGTCGCGCTGCGTGAAGTCGAATTGCAGTAGTCGCGGCGCGCCACTGAGCTGGAATCGTCGCTGTGCAGGGCGAACAGGCACTCCGTGCAAACTGCGCAAGGCTGCCCCTACTTCGACGCGGTAGGTGCCACTCGCGAGCAGCCATGGATTGCGTGTGAAGGGGCGCAACAAGACGCGTTGTGGTTGATCGGGCAGCACTTCGAATTCCACAGCATCCAACGCTTCGTGACGCTGCTCGTCGATTACCTGAATGCCAGCGTGCAGCGTGCGTGTGTCCAATGGTGCGGTGAAATTCAGTTGCAACTCCACAGGCGCACCGGCCGTGTCGCCAACGCGCAGTGGCGTTGGCCATGCATTGGTCGGCGTCAGCAGCAGCATCTCTTCGCAGCTGTGCGCTTGCGCGTTCACTTGGAACTGCAGACGCCATGCGGTGTCGGCTGTTTGCCCACGCTTGCTGCGAAGTTGCGGTCCAACGGGCGGCCAGGCAAGCGCCACCGTGTACGGCGAGTGCTCGGCGCTGAAGATCTCGCCGCGGGGCGTCATGATCAAGTGCGGGCCCTCAGTGCTGTAGCTGCAGTCGATCAAGCGGCCGTCCACATCACTCAACAAGAGAGTGTCTTGGGCTGCGTTGGAGTCGATGGCTTCTGAGCACAGCAACACTAGTTGCGAAGCTGTGGGTAAGGGCAGCGCAGAAGCCGCGCCGACGATGCGTAGCGGCTCGGCAGCGCGTTCGCCGCAGGCAGCGAGTAGACAGCACATCAGGCTCAAGGTGGTCTTGTGAAAAGTGTTCACAGTGTTGGTGTGGCTGCCGGATTACCGAACGCGATGCTGTACGCCGTCACGCTGTGGCCACCCCGATGTTCGTCGGCGTTGGTGGCTCGATGCGCAGCAAAAAATGGCGGGAGCGCATGGGAATCGAACCCACCGGACGGGTGATTTGCCCGTCCCACCGGTTTTGAAGACCGGGCGTTCCACCAGGAAACGATCCGCTCCCGCGAAGGGTTTGTTGTCTTATGCGGCGCGAGGGGCCTCGTCAACGCGCCTTGTCCAATGCGCTACGGATGGCAGCAGCCGCGATTGGCGCTTCGCCTGGCAGCAGCGTGCGCACATCCACGCACACGGCGTCGTCAATGATGCGCGTGAACAAGGCAGGGCTTTGATGGCGCAGGCGCTTTGCCAACCCTTGTGGCGCGCGCAAGCCTGTCAGTGCCACGCCGACACTTGGCAGTTGCAAAGTTGGTAGCGCTCCGGATCCCGTTTCAGAATCCAATTCCACCAACCGCGCTTCGCACCCATTCAGGCCTGCCAGCAGACCCAGCAACTCCTTGGCGGCCGGGCGCAGCTGTTCGCGAGTGGAAGTGAGCATGCGGATGACCGGATGAGTTGTGCGCAGGTTGTCGCGGTCCAAGTAGAGCTGCAGAGTGGCTTCCATAGCCGCCACGGTTAGCTTGTCGACGCGCATAGCACGAGCCAGCGGGCTACTGCGCATGCGCGTAACCAACGCCGACGCTCCAAGGATGATCCCGGCTTGGGGCCCCCCGAGAAGTTTGTCGCCACTCATGCAGACGACATCTGCGCCCGCCTCGAGGCTGCGCGCCACCGGTGGTTCGTCGCCGATGCCAAGTTCTTCGGGACTTAGCAGCGAACCGCTGCCGAGGTCGTGGATCAGAGGCAATCCGTGCTTGCGAGCGAGTGCGGCCAACTCCGCCAGCGCTGGTTGTTCGGTGAACCCTACGATGCGGTAATTGCTGGTGTGCACCACCAAGAGCGCTGCGGTGCGTTCTGTGATGGCTTGTTCGTAGTCCTTCAGGTGGGTCTTGTTGGTACTGCCGACCTCCACCAACTTCACGCCACTGGCTTCCATCACTTCAGGGATGCGAAAACTGCCGCCGATTTCAACCAATTCGCCCCTAGAACAGATCACTTCGCGCCCGCGGCCAAGGGCGTCGAGGATGAGCAATGTGGCAGCGGCGTTGTTGTTCACCACCAACGCACTATCAGCGCCAGTCAACAAACGCAGCAGTTCGCAGCAGCGTGAGTCGCGCGCTTTGCGCTCGCCGGCATCGCGTTCCACTTCCAGCAAGCAGTAGCCGAAAGCGCGTTGCACGGCTTCGAGAGCTGCCGGTGCTATTGGCGCGCGGCCCAGTCCTGAATGAAGCACAACCCCTGTACCGTTGATCACTCGCGGCATGGGCGTGAGTTGCAAATCCAAGTGCTGCTCAATGAGACGGCAGATGTCTTGGGTGCTTGGTGCCTCGTTGGCGCCGGATGCGAGTAGTTGAGCTCGCAAAATCGCAAGAACGCTGCGAGCCGCGAGGGTGACCAAGCCTCGGCTGCGCCGGTTCAAAGCGGCAGCGAGGCCAGGCTCACCAAGCAGGCGCTCGATGGCGGGTAGATTGCGAACGGCCGCGCTTGGCCCAGAAACACTTTCGGATCGACTCATGCGCTGGCCGTTTTATCAGTTCTGCTAGGCGACGCTGCCGCTGATGCAGCGCCTGTGCTCAAGGAGTCCGGGTTCAGAGACCGCGCTGAAAGGCGCGGGCGAGTTCGTTGCGACGACGCCAAGCGAGCACTGCCGCACCAGCCGCACCGAGGGTGAAGAGCACCACGGTTTCGGGTTCGGGTACCGGCTGCTGGGGCGGATTGGTGCCGCCACCGCCACCATTGCGGGGTGTCTTGATGACAGGTTCTGGTTCGATGGTGGGTGGCACCCAGTTCGGCGGAGTTGGAACCCAAGCTCCGCCAGTGAACGAACCGCTCTGGGGGGCAGGGCGGACATCGTTGAGAGGGAGGTAGGGCGCTGGAGCGGGAGGGGTGGTGCCGCCACCTGTGCCGCCACCTGTGCCGCCACCTGTGCCGCCACCTGTGCCGCCACCTGTGCCGCCACCTGTGCCGCCACCTGTGCCGCCACCTGTGCCGCCACCTGTGCCGCCACCTGTGCCGCCACCTGTGC
>CAMDTN010000068.1 GCA_945907755.1 Singulisphaera sp. GP187
TCGTCGGAAACCTGGTTGTCGGGCTCGTCGTTCTCGCTGCCGGGATGGCGCTGTCGAGGAAATACATCGAGCGCTCCGGTTCGGAGCTGCGGACGCGTCGATGGGTGGATGCCCTCTCGGGTCGGGCACTGCGCTCAGTGGCCGGGCACCTTGCGGAGCTCGCGAGGTTCGAGCGCGAGGAGCCTCCGGCGCTATAGCGCGAAGGCGAGAACATCAGCAGTGCCTTGTTGTGCAGGAAGCCGCTGCGCACCACCGCTGAACAGGAACTTTAGGCCTTTGCCTCTCCGCTGCGGGGCGCATCGAAAACGTGTTCGATCCGTCTGCCGGGACTCCTGAAGGCGCTCGGCCAAGTCCGCTTGGGTCCACTCGCGTTCAGCCTGCAGCACACGGAGTAGGTTCTTCATCGGTAGCGCCTCCAAGCGAAGACGAGGCCGAGGAAGTAGAACCAGGGCAGGAAGACCCAGACGTGGCGATAGCTCCAGTCCTCGGACGACAGGTTGATCGCCATGTGCTTGAGGACGCTGATGCCCGGGAAGCGCTGGAACAATTGACACCCAGCGATGAAGACAAGGCTCATGGCGCCGTTCGCATAGATCGCAGCAGGATCAACTTGCATGCGCAAAGTGGCTATGCGCAATTTACGGCGGAAAGCTGCGCTCCCGCATTGCTGAACGCCATCAAGGCGGCGCGATTGCGGGAGGTCTTGGGTTACTTGGCGCCGATCAAGGAGTCCAAATGAGGGCGTTGTTGTAGGTGTAGGTGAGGGCGTCTATGCCACCCACCAACAAATATGTGCCGTCGGGCATCAGCGTGATGCTGTGATTCATGCGCGTTGCGGGCAGCGTGCTGAGACCGACCCAGCCGACACCTTCCGTGAATCGCATGACTTGGTTGCCAGCGGTGAAATTCGCAAGGGTGCCTGTGCCGCCACCACTGACGATGATGCTGCCATTAGAGTTTTTGATGTTGCCGCCGAGGACCGTGGCGACGGGCATGAGCGGTCCGGCGCTCCACGCTCCGGTGATGGCATTGCGGATCTCGGTGGTATTCGTCGCGGTGATGAAAGTGCCAGCGGCGCCGCCGGCCATCAGCACATTGCCTGAAGGCAACACTTCCAGCACCGGCTTCAGGCGACTGCTGACAACCGTGCCAGAGTTGGTGAAGGTGTTGGTGGTCGGGTTGAAGATCTGCGTTGTGGAAGTGAAGGTCGGCAGCGCCGTGACCCCTAGGTTGATGCCGCCATTGATGCCACCCACCACCAGCACCGTGCCATTGGGCAGCTTCACTGCTTCGTGCGCCAAGCGCTTCGAACTCATGATCGGCCCCGGCGTGAAGGTGTTGGTCACCGGGTTGTAGATTTCAGTGGTGTTGATCGATGTGCTGAACACCGTGATGTAATTGCCTGCGGAGAGGATGGCAAACATGGTGTTGCCGCCGGTCAGCAACACGCGACCGTCATTCAGCAGCGTGGCCGTGTGGGCCGCGCGTGGGCCAGCCATCTGATTAGCAACAGGCATGAAAGTGTTGGTGGCGGGGTCGTATACCTCGCCATCAGTCCAGTTGTTGATGGCGACGCCGTCCAGCCCGCCGGCGAGCAAGATGCGGCCGTCCAGCAAGCGCGTTGCAGTGTGCAGCACACGCGGCACAGACAAATTCGGGCCTGGCATGAAGGTGCGCGTGAAATGATCGTAGATCGCAGTGGAGTTCACAGGTGTTGGTGCCAGCAACGCGCCGCTGCCGCCGCCGGCCACGAACACATAACGCGAATTCACGAAACTGGTGGCTGTGTGCAGGCCGCGCCAATTCAACATGGTGTTGAGCGCGCCGTTGTACGAATCTGGCAGTGCCAGTTGAATGCTCATCGGATTGCTAAGCGCCAGCCCGCTGGGCGCACTGGGATTGAACGCGATCATCTGCGTGAACAGCGTGAATCCCGCGAGGCTTGGGGTCCCCGGCAGCGGCACGATGACAGGCAGTGTGCCGCTGGGTGGAATCAGCAAGCCCATGGACGGGGTGTCAAACAGGTTCATCAGCGCAGGAGAAGCTGCGAGACACACCGAGCCGAGGCCGAGTGGAATGTTCCCGGGAGCGACATCTAAGAACCAGTAGTAGGCGCCGCCGCCAGGCATGGAGAAATTGATGTCCAAATTGGTGGAGAGCGCTGCGGGGCCGAGCCCCAGCGTAGCGAAGCCGTTGCCATTGCAGCCCTGTGCGGGGAGCGCGGCAGAGCTGAACATGAGTGCGAGCGCGAGCAATATGCGGGGCATGGGGATTCTCCAGTGAAACGGAAGTGCAGGCATCATAGGGGATTTGGCCACGAACATGCCAGTGCCGCATGGGGAATCGCAAGGCCGGCGTGCGGCGTCGCGAATCATCAGCGCTAAGTGCCGAGCCGCGCGGCACATCCGTCGGCGCGGTCCACGATGGCGGCGGCGCTCACGGCCAAGGTGACTTCTACAACTTCGGCGATTTCGGCTTCGGTGGCACCGGACTGGCGCGCCTTCTTGATATGTCCATCCAAGCAGTTGTTGCAATTGACGGCGAGCGAGGCGGCGATGGCCACCAACTCGCGGGTCTTGCGATCTAGCGCCCTGCCCTGCCCTGCGAAGATGTGCTTATAGAACGCGAAGTAGTGCTTGCGCGCGGCCTCTCCCAATAAGGCGTACGAACCGGCTGGCGGGGGCGTGTCCATTCCTGCTGACTCCATCGGTGCGGTCTCCGTGGACACTCTACCTGCTGCGTTGAGCTTCATGAACATGCGGGCTACGCTCGCGGCCATGAGCGCACCGGAAGAACTGCATGTCCTATGCACGCGCGAAGCTTGCGAGGCGCGCGAGCAGCAAACGCTGTCGCCGTTGGCAGTGCTGTCAGCAGCATCGCGCGGGCGCAGCGTGCCCGAAGAGCGCGATCCATTGCGCACGGAGTTCCAACGAGATCGCGACCGCATCCTGCACAGCACCGCCTTCCGTCGGCTCATCGGCAAGACCCAAGTGTTCATCTCTGACGCGGGGGACCACTACCGCGTGCGTCTGACCCATAGTTTGGAGGTCAGCCAGATTGCGCGCAGCATCGCGCGCGCACTGAAACTGAACGAAGACCTGTGCGAAGCCTTGGCACTGGCTCATGACTTGGGGCACGCGCCCTTTGGGCATGTGGGCGGCGATGTGCTCGACGAACTGATGCGCGCACACGGCGGCTTCGAGCACAATCGCCAAGCGCTGCGCATTATGGAGCGCTTGGAAGTGCGCAGCCCTGGACACGCAGGGGTGAATCTGACTTACGAAGTGCGCGAGTCGATCTTGAAGCACAAGCGCCCATTCACTGGGCCGGAGTATGCGTCGTATCACCCTGAAGAGGGGCCGTGCTTGGAAGCACAGGTGGTCGACTTCGCCGACGGCATTGCCTACAACAGCCACGATGTTGATGACGCATTGCGCAGCGGGTTGTTGGACGACGTCGCCATGAGCGAAGTGGAACTGTGGTGTATTGCTCGCGAGCACGCCTTGGCGCGCAACCCGGGAGCCAGTGGGCGCATCCTGCAACATAAGACCGTGGCCAGTTTGATCACTCTGCAGGTGACGGATTTGGTGAACGCATCACTGGCTGCGCTGAATGGCAGTGGGGTGAAGTGCTTGCGCGATGTGCGCGCGCGCAGCGACGCGCTCGTGGGTTTCTCTGCCACGCGCTTGGCGCAAGAAAAACAACTGCGGGCCTTCTTGCATCGGCGCTTCTACACGCACTACAAAGTGTGCCGCATGCGCAGCCGCGCGCGCGTCATTGTCAGCGGCCTGTTCCAAACGCTGCAAGAAAACCCGCGCTTGTTGCCACCGCGTTACCAGCAGATTGGCCAAGAAGAAGGTTTGCCGCGCGCGATTGCGGATTACATTGCAGGCATGACCGATCGCTACGCACAAAAGGAATACGCGTTGTTGTTGCAGCCCGGGCAAGCGAGCCTCGAACCGTGACCGCAGCCTTTGGTGGCCACAGTTTCGCTCAGCCGGAATTACTGGCTCAAGCGCTGACGCACGCATCCTGCGGCGCTGCACAGAGCAACGAACGCCTTGAATTTTTGGGCGACGCCGTGCTGTCGATGTTGGTGTCGTGGCACTTGCACCAGCAATATGCAGAATTGGATGAAGGGCCCATGACTAAGGCCCGTGCGCTGGTGGTGAACACGCGCAGTCTGGCGCTGAAGGCGCGCGAGATGGGGCTGCCTGCGGCGATGCGCACCGGGCGCATGTTTGCCGATGGCTCGCAGTTTTCTGAGGCCATGTGCGCCGACGCCTTTGAGGCCTTGTTGGGCGCGGTGTTTCTGGATGGCGGGTTGGAAGCAGCGCGCAGCTTTGTGCAGCGGCATCTGAGCGCCGAAATCGAACGCGCTGCCGCACTGCCCGATGGCACCGACTGGAAGAGTCATTTGCATCGCGTGGCGCAGGCCGGCCACCGTGGCAATGCCACCTACACCCTGGTCAGCAGCGCCGGGGATGACCACTGCCGCACTTTTGAAGTGCGCGCGTGTCATGACGGCAGGTCGTTCGCGGCGGCCTATGGGCGCTCGCGCAAGGAAGCCGAGCAGCGCGCCGCGCGATTGGCGTTGGCGGAACTCGGCTTCGAATAAGCCATGGGCGCCCCCGACCTGCTGCGCAGGTTTGCTGACAAACTGCCGTTCCAACGTTTGTTGGACGGCAGCTCCGGCGGTTTGGCTGTTGGCGGCGTTGTGGGCTCGATGGCCACATTGTTAGCGGCATCGTTGCAGGGTCGCACCGGCCGCACGCTCCTTTTGGTGTTGCCCTCTGAAGAAGAAGCAGAAGACGCGGTGGCGGAGCTGCACTTGTACAAGCTGCAGGCCCCCGTGGTGCATTTGCCCAGTGGCCACGCCGACGCCGTACTGCGTGCGCAGCGTGCGCTGCATCTGCCGCCGCAGGCGTTGGTTGTCAGCGCTTGCCGCACTTTGCTTGAATGCTTTTCCACTGCTGCCGATGCCGCCGCGGTCACTTTGCAATTGCAAGTGGGCGCAGATTTGTCGCGCGACGCTTTAGTAGCGCGGCTCGCAAATGCCGGGTTGGCGCGCGAAGGCGTTGTGGAACGGAGTGGCACATTTGCAGTGCGCGGCGATTTGGTGGATTTCTTGGCCGAAGGCGAAGCGCTGGCCTTGCGCGTGGAATTCGATGAAGACTGCATTGCTGGGCTGCGACGGTTCGATCCGTCCACGCAAATATCCAGCGGAACACTCGACAGGGTGGAACTTCTGCTGGGGTTGCCGCCGGATGCAGGCTCGAGTCTGGCAGCATTGCTGCCAGCAGACACGCTGGTGGTGCGCCACGAAGCCCTGCGCTGCACTGAAGCCATCGCGCTGCACTGCGCGCGCTTGCCGAGTGACGCGGTGGCCGCCGCGCAAGCGCGCTTCGAAGCGGTGGCGCATCTGCCGCACTTGCTGACATCAACATTGGAATTGGGTAGCAATGGTGTGGACCTCGGAGGCAAAGCCATCACAGCAGATGGCGGCAGTTTTGAGGCGGCGGTGATGACGCTTGAGCGTGTGGCTCGGGGCAAAGAGCGCGTGTTGCTGGCCTTTGAAGCCGCCGGGGAACGCCAACGATTCCTGTCGCTATTGCCGACCGAAATGCAACAAGGCCGCGTGTTGCAAGCGTGCGAAGGGCGTTTGTTAGGCGGGTTTCACGCGCCGGCCTTTGGGCTGGCTGCGTGTGGCCACAGCGATTTGTTCTTGACTCATGTGCGCCGCCGTCGCGCGGTCTTGGAAGATGGCGCCAGCCCACCACCCACGCGGCCCATTGACACATTCCTCGACTTGGCCGAAGGCGACACGGTGGTGCACGCGCTGCACGGCATCGCGCGTTTCGTCGGCTTAGAACGCGTCGAGAAAGCGGGCGCGCAACAAGACCATTTGCGTTTGCTCTTCGCTGACGAACTGACGCTGTTGGTTCCGGCGGTGCGCATCGACCTTGTGCAGAAGTATGTGGGCGGCCGCGGCGCAGTGCCCGAACTGAGCAAGTTGGGGGGCGCTGCTTGGAGCAAACGCAAAGAGCAAGTGGCCTCCGGGGTGTTGGAATTGGCGGCCGGGTTGTTGGAAGTGCAAGCCTTGCGTGCGGCGCAACGCGGCCAAGCCCATGCGCACGACACTCCTTGGCAGCAAGAATTCGAAACCGCCTTCGTGCACGAGCTGACCAAAGATCAGAAGCGCGGCATGGAGGACATCAAGCGCGACATGGAAGCGGTGCGCCCCATGGATCGCCTGCTCTGCGGCGATGTGGGCTATGGCAAGACGGAATTGGCCATGCGCGCCGCGTTCAAGTGCGCGATGGGCGGCCGACAGACGGCAGTGCTGGTGCCGACGACCTTATTGGCGCAGCAGCATGCCGAGACTTTCCGCGAGCGCATGGCCGCGTGGCCGGTGCGCGTGGAATCGCTCTCACGCTTCCGCACGGACAAAGAAATCAAAGAGATCCTTGAAGCCAGCGCTGAAGGCGGCGTGGATGTCTTGATCGGCACGCACCGGTTGGTGGGCTCCGATGTGCGCTTCCGCGACCTTGGTCTGCTGGTGATCGACGAAGAACAACGCTTTGGCGTAGGGCACAAGGAAAAGCTGCGGCGGCTGCGCACCAATGTGGATGTGCTCACCATGACGGCGACTCCCATTCCGCGCACACTGCACCAATCCATGTTGGGCATCCGCGACATCTCGTCGTTGCAAGAGGCTCCACGCGGGCGGCGCGAAGTGAGCACCAAGGTGGGGGCGTACAACGCGGCGGTGGTGCGCAGCGCGATTCTGCGCGAGCTCGACCGTCAGGGCCAAGTATTTTTCGTGCACAACCGCGTGCGCAGCATCGATCGCATCGCCAGCAAGATCCAAGACTTGGTTCCGGAAGCGCGCGTGTTGGTGGGCCATGGCCAGATGAGTGCCGGCCAGTTGGAATCCACCATGATGAAGTTTCTGGCTGGGCGCGCGGATGTGCTGGTTGCCACCACCATTGTGGAATCTGGCATTGATATCCCGTCAGCCAACACCATCTTCGTGGACGAAGCGCAAGATTACGGCCTCGCAGACCTGCACCAATTGCGTGGGCGTGTGGGGCGTTCGCATTTGCAGGCCTACGCTTGGTTCTTGGTGCCGGCCGATCGCTTGACTGGCGAAGACGCGCGTCGCCGCCTTGCGGCCATCGAGGAGTTCTCGCACTTGGGCGCAGGCTTTCGCATCGCCGTGCGCGACTTGGAAATCCGCGGCGCGGGCAATTTGCTGGGATCGGAACAAAGCGGCCACATCGCTTCAGTTGGCTACGAGATGTACTGTCGCTTGCTGGATGCTGCCGTGAAAAAACTGAAGCACCGCCAGCCAGACTTGGATGCCGAGGCTGAACTGGATTTGAGCTTCAGCGCATGCTTGCCAGAAGAGTGGATTCCCGACCGCCGCCTGCGCGTGGAGGCCTACCGCCGCTATGCACGCGCGCGCACGGAAGAGGAAGTGCAAGCGCTGGGCGCTGAGTTCGCAGACCGATTTGGCCCGCCGCCGCCAATGGTGGAACAGTTCGCCGACTTGGCGCGGCTGCGCACGCTGCTTCTGCACGAGCGTGTGCAGCGAGTGTGGCTGATTCCGGGGGAGGGCGTGGCCTTGGCCTGCGATGCCGCGCGTGTCCGCAAGCGCCTGACGCTGCCGGAGCTTCGGGTACGCGAAGTGCAAGGGCGCACGCTGTTGTTGGTCACCGAGCGATCGTTTGCAACCGCTGGCGCGTTGTTGGCCTTTCTGCGCGGGGCTTTCGCCGATCTTCCGGGGTCTCGCAAGCGCGGATAACATGCGCGCGTCATTTGGAGGCGGTTGTTACTGGTGCCCCATGACGGAGATGCCCATGCGCGCAGTGCTGCTATCGATATTTGCCATCGCGCTCACTCTTGCTGCGCAGGAGCCTGTGCAACCCGCAGCGCCGCTTGGCGGTGTGCCCGCGCCTCGCGCAGGCACTGAGTACCGCACTGGCGTTGCTGCTGTGGTGAATGGCGAAATTATTACAGAAGCGCAAGTGTGGAAGGCTGTGCGTGGTGCACTGGCGGGACTGCCGCCGGAACGGCGCAAAGAGGTCTACAACAACAAACTCCTCGGCATGATCCGCGACCTCGTGTTGGATCACGCCGCAGCGCGCCTGCATTTGAGCATCAATCCCAGCGTGGCGCGTTCTTACATTGAAGAACGCAAGGAAGAGATGGGCGGCGCTGACGCGTTCCGCGAATCGCTGATCGAACGCGATCAGACCGAAACGCAGTTCTTGCAGGAAGTCACCATGCGCCAGCAGCGCGCCGTGTTGGTGCGCGCGCAGGCCGGTGCCATGCGTGGTGTGGGGGGCGTGCTGCGTGCTGCGCACACAGTGGACCCAACAGTCGACGATGTGCGCAACTACTACCGCGAGCACGCGGAGGATGAATTCAAAGTTGGCGCCCAAGCGCATGTGCGCGCCCTAGTATTCACCCGGCTGGCATTTGGTTCGGATGAGCGTGCTCAAGAAGTGGCTGTCAAAGTTGCTGCCGAGCTGGCCACTGGGGCGGACTTCGCCACATTGGCACGGCGCTACAGCACTCTCGAAGTGGAAAAGGGCGGCGACCTCGGCTGGATTGGCAAAGATTCCGACTGGGGCCCTGAGATCTTGGATTACGCGTTCAGTGCCGAGCCTGGCAAGCTGTCCGCTCCGCTGCAGTTTCGTCGCGGCTGGTTGCTGGTGTTAGTTGACGAACGCCGCGATAGTCGTCAAGTGAGTTTCGCAGAGGCGCAAGTGGGCATTCGCGCCAAGCTGCGCGACGCCGCTGTGGCCCGTGCTACCGCCGCAGTGGAACTGAAAGCGTTGAAAGAGGCGTTCATTCAGCCCGCAGATGCGCAGCGTTTGCTGCTGCAACTGGCAGAGCAAGAACTGCAGCCACGGCGCTGATGAGTGCCGCCTTAAGCACGCCGCACTGGGCGCGGCTGCAAGAAGAATGTATGCGTCGTTCCGCAGAGGGAGCTGCGCTCTGCGTGCAGCAGGCAGCCCAGCGCGTTCACCCGGCGTACAGCTTTCCGTGGCGAGTGGCCGAAGCACCGGCCTTCATTCCGGCCGAAGTGTTCGCGCAAGACACCCGCGCCATGCGCCGGCGCCTGCTGCCGCTGCTCACACCGGCGTTCTTGCGCAACGCGCGCGCCCAAGTGCCGGCGCGCTTCCGCGCTGCTCATCCGCGCAGGCCGCAGTTCTTCGCCACAGATTTCGCGCGCGCACTGGATGCCAACGGGGCGCTGTGGCACCCCATGCCCGAATTGCAGTCCTTTCCCGGCAACTTCTTTTTGTGGCAGGCATTAGTGCCGCCCGCATTGGCCATGCTGAGGTTGGATGGTGCTGCCGCCGATTGGCGCGGGCTTGGTGCATGCTCCGGTGCAGTGGGCACAGATTTGTTGCGCCAGTGCGTGTTGGGCGACACTCCAGCCGAAGAGTGCGCCATCTTGGAAGTGGCCCCCGCCGAGCAGAAGACATTCATCGATGCGTTGCTGATGGCTCGCGCGCTGGGCGTGGTGTTAGTGGATGTTCGCCATGTGCGCTGCGAACCGAGCGGCGCGCTGTTCGCAGAGCGCTGGCTGGAAGTTGGTGACGGCGGCCCCGTAGAGCACGGCGGGCGGCGCGCCTTGCGCCGCATTCATTCGCGTTGCTTGCCACTGGAATTGGATCCGGTGTTGTCGGAAGCAGCCATGGACAGCATCTTCCGACGCAGCGAAGAATGCGGCGGAGTGACTTTCAGCGTGCATCCAGAGGACTTCTTCTTGCTCAGCAAAGCCACGCTGGCTGGGCAAGACATCGAACCGCCGCTGTTGCGGGTGGATGAGCACCTCTTGGAAGT
>CAMDTN010000069.1 GCA_945907755.1 Singulisphaera sp. GP187
TGGGGCTTGCGAGAGGGGGGGCATGCGTGACTCCAGGGTTTCGGGTCAACCACCCAGAGGTGATTTGCAGCGCAAGCGTCGCTAGGGGCTTAGGAAGTGCGCACGGGAGCTGCGAGGGCGCGGGACGGATCGGTTGCGCACTAATGGGGCGGAGGGGGCGCGGGGGAATAGAATGCGCGCGGCATGCCGTTCGAATCGCTGTGTAAGACGAATCCGTTAGTGGTCGTGGGCATCGACCCTGGCACTTTGGTGCTGGGGTTTGGTGTTGTCGGGCGCCGCTCCGGACGCTTGGTCCACGTGGACCACGGTGCATTTCGGGCCCAAGCAACGGACTCCGTGGCGCAGCGCTTGAAGGTGCTAGCCGCTGGATTGCGCCAGATGTTGGCGCATCACCGCCCGCATGTGGTGGCTCTCGAAGAAGCATTCGTATCTCGAAACGTGCAGTCGGCACTGCGCATCGGTGAGGCGCGCGGCATCGTGCTGTGCATTGCCGCGGAAGCGGGCATTCCCGTCGTCGATTTCCCAACCGCTCGTGTGAAAGCCGCAGTCGCGGGCCACGGCGGTGCGACCAAGCAGAAAGTTCGCACCATGGTGATGCGCGAACTCAACCTGGCCGCAGAACCGACGCCGCTGGATGCCAGTGACGCATTGGCGCTCGCTTTGGCGTTGCTGCACGACAGACGCCTCGACCCGCGCTTCAGCGCCACGGCCAAGCCGCGCAACAAGTTGCGCGAAATAGCACTAATCGAGAAACGGGCGGCGAAGGCAAGCGTTGCGAGCGCCGAACCGCAGCGCAAGCGGCGGCGCACTTAGGCGCCGCGTGATCTCTGGAAGCTTGGGCCAAGTCGGATCGCATCGGAAGCCGATGAACAGCTAAGTGCCGCGCTAAGTGGCTGCGCATTCGGAGCTCTGATGTCAAACCTTCCCCACCATGCAGCTTTCTTCCTTGTTCTGCTGCTCTGTGGCGCCTGCGTGCAGGGGCCAGAGGTCTCGGCGATTGCCACAGCCGGGCCTAGCAAACTGCGCCACGATTCCAGTGAAGTACCCGCAGCTGTGCGCGCCATCGAAGTGCTCATCGAGGCCGAAGGCGCACTCATCGCCGATGAGATCGAAATCACCTGCTCCTGCAACTACGAATGGGACATCTCGCTGAGCGGCGAGGACGTGGTGCCCTTGCGTGCAGAAGGCGACGGCCACATCTCTGAAGCACGCGGCAAAGCGCGCGCCAACTTCCGCAACCTGCAACTGCGTGCTTCACGGCGCATCGTGTTTAAGAAGAGCGGCTTTGATGTTCAGCCATTCATCCGCATCGTTGCGCGAGGACGCGCAGCCTATGCCTCGGACACAGGTGTCTTGCGCGGTGCCCAGATTCGCGTCGAGAACGCCCAATTGAGTGTCGACGGCCTGCCGGTGGCCACTGTGAGCCCGCGCCCGGTAGCCGCACAGGAATACCGCTGACAACAAAGCGCCAAGCGAGCACACGACGGCGCCAAGGTGATCCTGGGCGAATTAGGCCGGATCGAACGCGCACTAGTGCACTTGGAGCGGGGCGGAAGGATTCTTGAGCAGAACCGACGCTGGGAGTAGCTTGCGCCCATGAAGCGCTTCCTCTCAGGCGTTCAGCCTTCGGGCCTGCCTCACTTGGGCAACTACTTTGGTGCCATTGCCATGCACTTGGCGTTGGCGCAAGAAGGCGAGGCCTATTGGTTCATCGCCGATCTGCACGCGCTTACGAGCCTAAAAGACGCCGCGCGTCTGCGCGAAATGACGCGCGAGATTGCGGTGACATATCTCGCGCTGGGTTTGGACCCGCAGCGCACTGTCTTCTGGCGCCAAAGCGATGTGCCTGAAGTCACCGAAGTCGCGTGGCTCCTAAGCAGCGTCACTGGTATGGGTTTGCTCGAACGCGGACACTCATACAAAGACAAGCTCGCGCACGGGGTGACTCCCAATGTAGGACTCTTTTATTACCCCGTGCTGATGGCCGCAGACATTCTGTGTTTCGACGCCGATGAAGTGCCGGTGGGCAAAGACCAGATCCAGCATGTTGAATTCGCCCAAGACATGGGCGGAGCTTTCGACGCTGCCTACTGCCCCACCTTCAAGCGCCCCGAGTGGCGCATGTCCCCAACACCACGCGTGCTGGGCCTCGACGGGCAGAAGATGAGCAAGAGCTATGGCAATGCGCTGTGGATCTTCGAAGAAGGCAAGGCTCTGAACAAAGCCCTCGGCAAACTGCCTACGGATTCTCGGCCGCCTTCTGAGCCGAAGGAACCTGAAGGCATGCTGCTGTTCGAGTGGCTGAAACTGCTGTTGGCACCTGCAGAGTATGAACAGCTTTGCACTCGCGCCCGCGCTGGTGGCGAGCAAGGGCCTGGTTACGGCGAATTGAAACAACGTCTGGCGGCTGCAATGGATGAGCGCTTTGGTGCAGCACGAGAAGAACGCAAACGCTTGCTGGCGAACCCGCAGCATGTGGATGGCGTGTTGGCCGACGGCGCGCGCCGCGCTTCGGCTGTGGCGCGTGCTGTGCGCGACCGCGCGTACAAGGCCTGCGGCTTGCGCTGATGCGAGAGCACAACAACTAAAAGCCAACGCGGATTTGAACGGGCACTAATCGAGCTAACCAACGCGGACCTACGGACGCTGCGGCAAGAGGCGCGCCATCCACTTGCCTACTTGATCGGCTTCGAGATGCACTTTGTCGCCCACGCGCAGGGTGCCCAGAGTGGTGGCTTGCAATGTGTGCGGGATCAAACACAGCGTCACTTCTGCGTCCCGCAATTCGGCCAGCGTCAACGACACGCCATCCACAGTGATGCTGCCCTTCGGAATGGTGAATTGCGCCACACTCGGCGGCAGGCGCAACTTCAGATTGGTCTGCGCGGCGAGGGACTCCACCGCCAACACATCACCCACACCGTCGACATGCCCGGACACGAGGTGCCCACCAAGGCGATCACCGACGCGCAGTGCGCGCTCAAGGTTCACGGCATCGCCAAGCTGCAAGCGTGCAAAATCCGTGAGGCGCAGAGTCTCGCCCATCAGGTGGAAACGGGCCACCCCACCATCAACAGCCTCTACCGTCAGACAACAGCCCCGCACGCACAACGAATCGCCCACCCGGACGCCCTCCGCCGCCACGCCCAAGTCAATCCTCAAGCCCAACGCCCCACCGGATTCGTGGCGATCAACAATCCGGCCTATGGATTCAACGATTCCCGTGAACATGCATGCAGTGTCGCCTCAGATGCCCGCCTGCCCAACCCCTTGCAAGTGAACGACTTCAGACCGGCCCGGCCAACACCCTCGCGCACACGTGCGCATTGCTTGATCCCACTGCACCCCTCTGTATCATGTGCCGCTCGCTAACCCTTGGCCTGCAATGTCTTTCCGTTCGTACGGAGGCCTGTTGTCCAAGGGACGAGCAAGACTGGGACCTGAGTGCGGATCGATGTTCTAACCATCTTCCCTGGCATCCTCGAAGGCTTTCTTAACGGAAGCATCGTCAGGATCGCTCAGGAGAAGAGGCTGCTGGAAGTGGTGTTACACGACTTCCGGCAGTTTGCGTTGGATAAGCACCGCACTGTGGACGACAAGCCATTCGGTGGCGGGCCAGGCATGGTGCTGAAGCCGGAACCGATCTTCGCCTGTTTAGAGGCATTGATCGCGCCCGACCAGCCCGCGCCGCGCATGTTGCTGATGTCGCCCTGCGGTTCCACGCTGACGCAGAAACGCGTGCGCGCTCTGTCCAAAGACGAGCGCATCGTGATTCTGTGTGGGCGCTACGAAGGTTACGACGAGCGCATTCGCCTCGCGTGGCCCTTCGAAGAAGTCTCGATCGGAGATTATGTATTGAGTGGTGGGGAGGTCCCCGCCATGGTGTTGGTTGATTCCATCGCACGCCTCCTCCCCGGAGTGCTGGGCCACGACTTGTCGGCCCTGCAAGACTCCTTCGAGGGGCCGCTGTTGGATCACCCGCACTACACGCGCCCCGCGGATTTCCGCGGGATGCAAGTGCCTGATGTGCTGTTAGGCGGCGACCACGCAAAGGTGGCCTCGTGGCGGCATTCGCAGGCGCTGGAACGAACACGGTTGCTGCGGCCGGATCTCCTGCGAGGAGGGCCGAACGAAGCGCCGAATGCAGGACAAGTTTGACGCCGCTTAGCGGCGGCGGAGTACGACGATGAACAAGCATGATGATGTGGTGAACAAAGCCCTGCGCGCGAAGCCGCTGGCTGTGTTCGGTATTGGCGACACCGTGGATGTGCAGGTGCTCATCCGCGAGGGCGAGAAAGAGCGCATTCAGATCTTCAACGGCACCGTCATCGCGCGCCGCGGCAAGATCGGCCCCTCGGCCACCTTCACCGTGCGCCGCATCGTGCAGGGCGAAGGCGTCGAGCGCATCTTCCCCATCAACTCGCCCAAAGTGGTCGGGCTGGTGGTGAAGACACGTGTCAGCGTGCGTCGGGCCAAGTTGTTCTACCTGCGCAAGCGCGTGGGCAAGGCGGCGAAGCTCAAGGAAATCATCGGCTGAAGATATTGCTGTGCTGTCCGCTGTTGCGGCGCCCGGTGTGCTTCTTTGCTGAGGAGGTGTGAGCGTGTCCGACAAGCTCTCAGTGCGTTGGTTTGTTGTGATTGCGGCGTTGGCCCTTGCTGCATGGGCAACTGTCGCCAATTGGCCGTTGAACTACGGCATCGACCTCAGGGGCGGCACGACGCTCACCTACAACGTAGACCCGCAAACGGTCCGCGCTCTGGTGGGCACAGGCGGCAACCAGCAGCAAGCGCTGGATGAGACCATCGAGGTCATCTCCACGCGCATTGACACGCTGGGTGTGCGCGAGCTCACCGTGCGCCAAGAGGGCTCCGATGGCATCGTCCTGCAGTCGCCCAATCTGTCGCGCAGCGAAGCCGACGAGATTCGGCGCCGCATGGTGCAACTCGGGCAGCTCGAGTTCCCCGTCGGCGTGGGCAAACTGAACCAACGCAAGACCAGCTTCGATGTCCCCGGAAAAACCGCGGGCAGCATCGAAAACTTTGCGTTCAACGAGGACGACGCCGAGAAGACGCGCCAAACCGCCATCGAAGCGGGGCGCAGCCAAGTGGCAGCGGCCAAGGCCGCGGGCAAGCCCATCCCCATCAGCGCCTACCGCGACGGCATGGCCTTCGAAATGAAAAACGCCGACGGCCGCGGCGTGGGCATTTTCTGGAAGCCATGGACTGCTGGCGAAACGGCTCGCAAGACGAACACCGCCGAGGCCGAAGTTCGCGCGTCCATGAACAGCGCCGCTCGCGGCGATGAGTACAAGAAGGAACTGATCAGCGGCGCATGGGTTTATTACGACCCGTCGTACTACGGCGGCAACCTGCGCGGCTTCAGCGGCAAAGACATCGTCAATCCCAAGCCGGGCAAAGATGAGTTCGGCAAACGCACCGTCACCTACGGCATCCTGAACGAGCGCCAAGGCGATTTCGAAGAGTACACGCAGAAGTACATCAACCAGCCCATGGCGCTTGTTCTGAACGACGAGCTCTGGAGCGCGCCGACCATTCAGGAAGCACTGCGCGATAGCGTGCAGATCCGCGGCGGCGGCGCGGGCTTCAGCGAAGAGGAACAAGGCTTCCTCGTGAACTGCTTGCAATCGGGCAGCTTGAAGCTGCGCCTGATTCCTGGCCAAGAAGAATCGATCGCTGCCACCCTCGGCACCGAAGCGGTGGACCGCGGCTGGATGTCGATCATCCTCGGCGCAGCGTTGGTCTTCGCCTTCACCCTCACTTATTACCGCCTCTCCGGCATGATCGCGGTGATCACGCTGGTTTTGAACATCGGTTTGGTCGTGGCCCTGCTGGCGTTGTTCCGCGCCACTCTCACCTTGCCCGGCATCGCCGGCATCGTTCTGACCATTGGTATGGCAGTCGACGCCAACATCTTGGTGTTCGAGCGCATCCGCGAAGAACAAGCCAAGGGTAAAGCGTTGCTGGCCGCAGTGGACGCCGGGTTCAACCGCGCATTCATCACCATCGTCGATTCCAACATCACCACCATCATCACTGCGGCGCTGCTTTACAAGTACGGTGTGGGCCCGATCAAGGGTTTCGCCGTGACGCTGATGGCCGGCCTCGTAGCCTCGCTATTCACCGCCGTATTCGTGGCCAAGACTGTGTTCATCACGCTCCTGCGCAACGGCAGCATCAAGCAGTTGACCATGATGCAGTGGGTGCCTTCGAACATCGGAGTGAAGTTCCTGTCGAAGGCCAAGCTGTGTGTCACCGCGTCGGTCATCGCAGTGGTCTTGTCAGTGGTTGCCTTCTTTGCTGCTGGCGACGCCAAGTACGGCTTGGACTTCACCGGCGGCTATGTGGTGCGCATGAATCTTGAAACGCCCACAAGCACTGGCGAAGTCACCGCGCGTTTGGGTGCGCTGAAGACTGAATCCGGTGCACAGAAGTACCCGCAAGTGGAGCCCAACGGAGTGGGTGCCGTCACCGATGCCGCTGCCAACAGCTTCAAGGTTCTTGAAGTGCGCATCCAGACTGCCGCCAAGGCGAGCCCGGAAGACATGAAGCGCCGCGTGGGCAGCGACCTCGCCGCCACTTTCGGCGCGGACTTCAACACGCTGAAGAGTGCTGATTTCAACGCCAACAATGGGCAGTGGTCCTTGGGCTTCGACCTGAAGTCCGGCATCAGCCGCCCCAGCCTCGAAAGCCGCCTCTACGAATACGCTGATTCCCGCGGCGAACACCCATACCAAGGCATCGCGGTGGACGGTCTCGAGTTCACTACTGACGCCGCTGGCGATGAAGTTTCC
This sequence comes from Singulisphaera sp. GP187, assembly GCA_945907755.1. GTDB lineage: Bacteria > Planctomycetota > SXUL01. Next base: position 6,813 of record CAMDTN010000069.1, read on the forward strand.
AGCGAGTGGCGCATCCAGGTGAACGAAAAGAACTTGCTGAAGCACGAACTCGTGGGCGACCTCGTGACGCTGTTCGGCGCGCGCATGCCGCAACTCGACGGCAAGCCCAACGAGAATCTGGCCTTCGGCAAGATCTCCTACGTCGGCCCCAACGTGGTGGCTAACTTGAAGAAGCAAGCCATCGTCGCTGTCGTGCTGTCCCTCGTCGCAGTCATCCTGTACATCTGGATGCGTTTCAAGGAACTGCGTTACGGCATCGCTGCCGCCATCGCCACCTTCCACGACGCCATCGTTGCGTTGGGCGTCGTGATTGTGGTGAATAAGTTGGGTTGGGTGCACGTGCCCATCAATTTGCCCATCATCGCAGGCTTCTTGACCATCATGGGTTACTCGCTCAACGACACCATCGTGCAGTTCGATCGCGTCCGCGAGAACTTGGGCAATGTGAAGGGTTCGCTGGCCGACACCATCGACCTCTCCATCAACCAGACCCTCGGTCGCACAATCCTGACCTCACTGACGGTGTTTATGACCGTGTTGGTGTTGTTCCTACTGAACCGCAACCAAGAGTCGGGCATCGAAGGCATCGCCTTCACCCTGCTTGTAGGCGTGGTGGTCGGTACCTACTCCACCATCTATGTCGCCAGCCCCATCGTTGTCTGGATCGATGGCTGGGCCACCAAGCGCAAGGCCGTGCGCCATCAACAATCGGTGAACACCGTCAGCAGCACGCGGTAGTTTGCCCACCGGGCCAGCGCACTCGCTCTGGCCCAGCAGCCGCATGCGCATGGCGCTTGACCGCCAGTGCGCTGCGGGCCTACGCTCTCTCCATGCAGAAGCTGATCGCTGGTCTCGTCCTGCTCGGGCTTGGGCTGTTGGTGGTTGTGGCCACCATCGTCCACTACGCCACCCGGCTCGACCCCGACCGCACACCTTCGCGGCCTGCTTTAGAAGGCGATCCAGACCCCGATCTGCCGGACGGTGACAGTGTCGTGGTGCGCATCGGTGGCGGACGCGAATTGACCGACGCCCCCGATGGCCCCGCGCCAACACCTTCAGCCCCACCACGCCCAAACGGCGAATTGAACAGTGCCGAGAAGCAGCAGGTGGATGCCCGCGGATACCTCACCTACACCGTGCAAAAGGGCGACACCATGTACAGCCTCGGCGCGCGCTATCTCGGTAGCGGCACGCTCGCGACGCAGATCATGCGCCACAATCCTGAAGTCGACCGCGCTGAAGACATCCGCGTCGGCATGCAACTACGCATTCCTCTCTGGCTGAAACAGCATGCTTCCGTGCAGCCGCGCGCGCGTTGACCCTGGGCTCGCGTTTCGCGTAGGATCCGACCCGTTCCATCTGTGCTCTGGGTCCTGGGGAGGGCCGCTCAATGCCGCTTCTGTTGCGGCGGTGCCTTTGGTGCGCCGCCATCGTTCAATTTGTTGTGCTGCTCGGCTGCGCAGGCGGCCCAGAAAACAATGGCAACAACAGCGGTGCAGTTGACGCGCCTGATCCTGCACGCATGTTACGCAGCGGTGACGCCGCTGGTGCGCGCCACTTGCTGTTGAAACTGTCGCAACGCACTTGCGAACAAGAGCTGATGCTCAGCGAAGCATCGCTGAAATTGCATGACACCGACGAAGCGTTGCGCGCCGCGTTGCAAGCCCGCGGAATGGCTAACGACAATGTTGTGCTCGCACACCGCGCCGATCTTGCCGCTGGTGAAGCCTTCCTCGCAATCAACAAGGCCGAAGAGGCGTTGGCTGCATTCACCGCAGCGCGCAAGAATGCAGCCAACATGCAAGATCGCGACCGCGCCACAGTGTGTTGCGCCCGCGCTGAATTGGCGCGCGGCGGGGTCGAAGCCGCGCGCAGGTTGCGCAACGAAATCCTGCGCAGTGACATCCGCGAACTGGCCGACCTCGACCGCCGCCTCGCGCAAGTGGAAAAACCCAGCGTCAGCCCAGTCATCGTTGTTCCAGGCCCACAGGGGGCTGCCAACACCCAACTGCTGCGCCGGCCACCGGGCAAGGGCTTGCCGCCTCCGTCAGTGCACGCGCGCAGCACTTGGAACGCGCGTCCTATCAAGCTGCGCAACGAACCCGTCCCCATGGGCAAGGTCACCTGCGTCACCGTGCACCACACCGCAGACCCGAACGGCTTGCCCGCAGCGTCCTTCATCGCCAATGCTGCCCGCGTTCGTGCCTACCAATCGGCACACCAAGACACCGAGAAGTGGGCGGACATCGGCTACCACTTCATCATCGACCGTCAGGGCCGCATCTTCGAAGGCCGCGAACTGTGTTGGCAAGGTGCGCACGCGGGCAACGAACAAGCGAACCTGCACAATGTCGGCATCGCACTCATGGGCGATTTCGAGCGCATGAAACCCAGCGAAGCCCAGAGCAAAACACTGGGCTCACTCTTGGGTTGGTTGGTGAAGGAGTACTCGCTCAGTTGGTCCGTGGTGAAAGGGCACAACGATGTGAAGCGCGCCTACATGGCCAAAGGCACCTCGTGCCCCGGCAAACACCTCGCCACGCTGCTGGCCCAGTTGAAACAGAAGGGCTGATTTGTTGCAGTGATTCGGCGCCAACTCCATTGCACCAATGTGGCGTGCTGGGGAAAGTTCGTGCCGGTGTCCGTGCGACCGACGATCTAAGTCCGTGTGGTTTGAGGGCCTCCTGCCAAGTGGCGCTCCCCGGGCTGTTCTACTAAGATCGTCGTGTAGGCTTTTTTGCCATCTCATTGTCACCCAACTCCAAAGGATCATCATGCGTAATTCGACCCTTGCTTTGCTTGCGGTGCTCGTGCTGCTCGGCGGTGTGTCTGCACAGACCATCACCCTCGGCACCGGCGCCATTGTCAACACCACCACTGGGTACCCCTCGCCCTATGGCAACTTCTACTGGGG
>CAMDTN010000070.1 GCA_945907755.1 Singulisphaera sp. GP187
GCCTCGTCATCGTTCAGAATCACATTCTTGGCTGCGCGCATAGCCGCCAACAAATTGTCGCGATGCGAGCCAATCCAGAAGTTCATGGTGTCCAACAGCACGAAGCGAGGGTTTTCCAATTGTTTGCACACATGCTCCTGGGTCACAGGATCGGTGTTGGCCAAGAAGCACAGATTGGACTCGCGAAAGTGCGCGGGCAAGGTCGGGCGAAACTGCGCCAACACATTCAGACGCGTCTCCAGCGTCTGCGCTGTTTCCATCCGTCCTTCGTAGCGCCCGGTCCAACGAAAAGTCTCGCCATCGTCGCGGCGCTCCAGCCCACCCATGTCGATGTTGCGGCGACGGAACACTTCCAAGTCGCGGTCGCGAAAGTCTGATCCGATCACGGCGACGAGGCGCACATGATCAAACAGCGATGCAGCCACTGAAAAGAAACTCGCTGCCCCGCCGAGGATCTCTTCGCGAGAGCCTGATGGTGTAGTGATGGTGTCAAGAGCCATGGAGCCGGCGACGAGAATAGGCATTGCGATCTCCGCTGAGTCCAATCTACTGCGCAGTTTGATCCGGTGTCGGGACTTCACCCTTGCGCCGCGAACGCAGCAACATCAATCCACCGGCAAGGCTAAAAACAAGCTGCACCGCCCGTGTGATTACAGACAAAGCCACCGGCAGCGCAAGGTCCATCACCCCAACGATGGAAAAGAAGTAGGCGTATGCCGCTTCACCCATGCCCCAACCGCCCGGTAACACAGGCACGGCGCTGACAATAAAGACGCAGGGCAGCGTCATGATGTATGTGAGCACGGTTGGTTCGCGCAGCCCCGAGGTAGCGTCGAGGCCCAAGTCCGTGCCGATTACAACCACCGCCCCCACAAAACACACCTGCGCAATCAAACTCAACGCAGCTGCGAAGAACAGCATGGCTGGGTGCTGGCGATAATTCACGATGGCCTGATCCAGTTCCATCAGCGTTGCCGCTGCTGGTAGGCGGCGCAAGATGCGATCCATCCGCAACGCGCGGCGCACGCGGCGGCTGAGGAACAAGAGTGAACCAAGTGCAACTGCACCCAGCATGGCCCACAAAATCAGGGCGAGTTCACGGTAGTTGTCCAAATCGAACAGCATCACCACCGCGGCGCACCCGGCCAACACGAACAACCCGAGTACGCGGTCAACAATGACCGTCGTGACGGCCGCGGCCTGCCTGGCGCCATGGCGCCGCGCCAGCATCCACGCCTTCACGATGTCGCCGCCGGTAGACCCAGGGACCACATTGTTGAAGAAGAGACCGATGAAGGTGAGCCGCGCTGCCTCTGGAAAACCCAGGGCCAAACCTTGCGCTCGCACGAGCACTTCCCAACGCAGCGCACCCAAGAGCAGCGACGCAAGAATCAGCACCGCTGCAAGCGCGAGCCAGCGCCATTCAAGGCGGCGCAAAATCGTTTCCAGGCCCCGCACGATCATTGGCTCGACTTGCTTCTCTTCTGTGCCGGCAATGGCGCGTTCTTCGGTGTCAACGCTGTTCAACGGGATCAGCATGGGCCCGTCAGCGCCATCCAAGGACACTTCGCCGACAAATGCCGCGGATTGCAATTCCCTATCTGGCTGTCCTGACCGGCGCAGCAGCATGCCTTGGGCACCGATCACGAAACGAGGCCCGCCGGAACGCGGCAAATCCAGACGCTCGCCATCGCGAGTGATCACATGCAGCGTGCCGCCTTCTGGGCTGATGACGATGTTGCGCCCAGCGATCAACTGGCCATCACGGAACACCCCGTCGCGAATTGGCAATTTCCACGCGATCAGCGCAATGATCCCGGCGCCAAGCAATAACTTCAGGGCCAGCAGCAGCGGCTTGCGCGTTGTGCTCAAGCCGCTGGCCCCGCGCCGCGCCCTCTATTATCGCTTGCACTAGCATGCGCCGGCGCCACCTTGCACAAGGCCTCGATCATGCCGTTCACTTCTTGTTGCAAATCGTGCAGCAAACCAGTTGCAAACTCCTGCGGGTCCAAACCGAAGCGCGCCAGCCCAACTGCGCGCACCGGGGCCCCTGCAGCGTCAATGTTGAATCCCGCGTGGATCAGTCCCGACACCACAGAAACCGTGGCAATGCTCACGCTGAATTTTTCGTCGCCGACAAACACATCGTCGCCACTACGACGCACGCTGAGCGCTTCAGCGGCGGGCAATGCTGTGCGCAGACGGTCGCAGGCCAACGCTGTGACCAAGCGTTGCAACAGAACCATGCGTTCCAGCGGTGCTCCAAAACACTCCACCATCAAGTGCAGCATATCGGCTGCCACAATGAAATCGTGCGAGTCGCGGTCTTCCAGATCTAATAGGCCTTCGGCGCGCACACAGGCAGGCCCGCGAAAAATGACTGCTGCGTCGCCGTGCAACCCAAATGTTTGGCGGATGAAGTGCGCGCGCAACTCGACACCGTTGTAGGCCCGCCGTGGCTCGAGGCATGCCTGGATACAGAGTGGCCTCATGGCCACAGGTTCTTTCCGCGGCGCTCATACCACTGCAGCCACCAGCGCTCTTCGGCGACGCCGTCTTCCCCGGTCATGCGCTGCAGACCAGCATGGGCTGTCAGCATCACAGCGCGATCATCCTCGCCGAGCGCCAGCAGATGCGTTGCCAGAGAAATCTTGCTAGGGAAACAGGCGGTGGCTTGCAGCAACCGCACGCGGCCTTCGCTGGAATTCTCTTGTGCCCAGCAGCTATTCAGCGAGGCGGCCAGGCATGGGTCTTGCACCACACCGATGCCCCTGTAAGCCTCCCAACGCACGGCTGGGTCTTTGTCGCTCAACGCTTTTTGCAAACCCAACACCAACACCTGACGCGCCAAAGCCGCAATCGTTGGTGCACACTGCGCGCGCAGCTCAGCGACGTCGGTCGCACTGGAGCGCGCCGCCAAATACCCCAACACCGAACGGGCCTGAGCCAGTGAAGTGAAGCGCAATCGTGCCAGATTGCGCAGGGGTTCTTGACTGTCGCTGACGCACTGGCGCATCTGTTGTGCTGCGTTCGCCAACCACCACTCGTTCCAACGACCCGGCGCCATGCCAAAATCCTGCTTGGTCAGTGTTCGGAGCTCGCGCAGCGCACGGGCGGCAACCACCTTGTCAGCATCCTGAAGAGCGCCGATCAGGCCGGGGGTATTCAGCAGCCTGGCTGCAGTATCTAATAACTCCACCTGTCCCAGCGCATGCTGGTTCAAGGTTGGGTGAACTTCCAGCGGTTGCGCGCTGGCCACCAAAGGAAAGCGCGTAGCCAGATGCGTCAGGGCAGAGACTGCATCGGCCCGGCAAAGCCCAAACTCGTTGCCATCGAGGATGAGCGCGCAATCGTGAATGGCGCGGCCCAGTTGTCCCAAGCTGAGTTGCTCCGCTTCGATGAGCGTGGCGAACCCCTCGTGAACCAACAGCCCAGCGTCGTAGATGCCCAAATCCAGTCGCCCGCGGTCGTCGGTGGAGCGGTGCAAGTCGTCGAGTTTTTCATCGGCGCTCTTGCAGCCAAATCCCATCAACAAAAACGTCAGCAGTGCAGCCTTCCAACTCATTCTGGCCATGGGCGCAATTTACACCCGCACCGCGACAGCATCAACGCACCGCGGCAACAACGCGCTCTGTTCCAGCCCAAACATCCCGCCCGGCAGCCATGCGTTCAGCCTTAAGGTCCAAGAGCATCTGGACCAGCGTCGCGTTGGCACGCGCTTCCCAGCCGTAGATGCGTTCCAGCGGCAGCCCAATGAATGCCGCTTTCAGCAAGAACCGGTTCCAAGCGGCGTCGTCGAGCAGCGCAGCAGGATGAGCAGCATCCAGAAACCCCGCCTCAAACAAGGCTTGATCGTTCGAAGTCTGCAACATGCTCAGGAACGAGCGCAGCATGGCCGCATCGGCCAGATGCAGCAGCGCGCGCGCCGCCATCAGGCGTTCATCGCGATCGCCATGGTCATAGAGCGCTTGGGCCTTGGCCGCGCCGCCGCATTTCTCGATGAGCATCAAGGCTGCGACATCGCACAGCCGCCAGCGCCCGCGATCAGCGCTGCCATGCTGCAAGCGCACCTCACCAGCGGGAGCACAGGAACGCCCAACGCGCCGCGGCAAACCTGGGAAGCGCACATCCAACGCAGCACTATTCTGCACTGCCGCCACCTCAGCGCGCAGCGCAGCAATGTCTGGCGCTGCGATGGCGAATGCTTGCACCCAGTCCATCAGCAGCAGCCTTCGGAATCGGGGCCACCACCACGCACCACTGTGGTACCCGTTGCGCTGAGGGGCGCTTTTTCCGTTGGCGTCAACCACTCGGTTTCCGAGCAACGTCCGCTCTGCGCAAAGAAATCCACCGGATTGCGCCAAACCAATTGGTGGATCGCCTCTGCGCTGAACCCTGCTGCTTGCATCAAAGTTACGGTCTTTGGCACCGACAGCGGGTCGCTAATGCCCCAGTCGCACGCGCTGTTAATGCTGATGCGCTCGACACCGTATTTTTTCAGCAATGCGACCATGCGCGGCGGGTCCATCTTGGTGTTGGGATAAATGCTGAAACCTTGCAGCACCCCAGTGCCCATGGTGAGTTCGATGGTTTCCTCGTTGCCGTGATCCAACAGGACTCGCTCCAACGGGAAGTTGGCGGCACGCAGCAAATCCAGACACCGCAAGAACCCTTGCTTCTTGTTGCGGTGCGGTGTGTGCACCAACAGCGGCAGTCGGTGTTGGCGCGCCAATTCCACTTGCGCTTCGAACACGCGGTCTTCCGTGGGTGTCATTTCGTCCAAACCCAGTTCGCCCACCCCAACAACGCCACCCTTTTCAAGGTAGCGCGGCAGCAATTGCAACACTTCTTCCCGCACGCGTTGGTCGTTGGCCTCTCGCGGGTTCAAGGCAAAGGTGCACACATGGTGGATGCCGAACTGCGCGGCGCGGTAGCGCTCCCAACCAATCAGCGTGTCGAAGTAGTCGATGAACGAGCCCACGTTGGTGCGCGGTTGGCCCAACCAGAAAGCCGGTTCTAAGACGACGCGAATACCCGCCGCTGCCATGCGTTCATAGTCGTCAGTGACACGCGAGACCATGTGCGTGTGCGGTTCAAAAATTGGAGTGAGCATGCTCAGGCCTTTTTCTTTGGTTTGGTGGACTTGCTCGTCGGAAGCGATTCAAGCCACTGCAGCAGCAAACGGACACCGAAGCCGCTGGACCCTGCAGGGCGATTCCACGAATGCAATGTGTCGTCCCATGCCACCGCAGCAATGTCCAAGTGCGCCCACGGCAAACCCGCTGTGAAGGGTCTCAAGAACTCTGCGCCCGTGATGGTGCCAGCCTCGCGTCCTCCGAGGTTTTTTAGGTCCGAGATTTTTCCGTGCATCGCTTCTGCTGTAGCGGTTCCAAGGGGCAGTCGCCACAAGTGCTCGCCGCTTGCAACGCCAGCGGCAAGCAGGCCGGTGATGCCTGTCTCGTCAGTGCCAAGAATGGCGGCATGAGACTTGCCGAGGGCGATAGTGACGGCGCCGGTGAGGGTGGCGAGGTCCACCAAGTGTTGCGGCTTATAGCGTTGCGCGTAGCACAACGCGTCAGCGAGAATCAAACGCCCTTCGGCATCCGTGTTGATGACTTCAATGGTCTTGCCATTCATGGCGGTGACCACATCGCCTGGGCGCTGCGCAGCGCCACCGGGCATGTTTTCCACAGCCGGCACCAAACCCACAATGTGCAACGGCAGTTTCAGGCGCGCCACAGTCACCATGGTTCCAATGACAGCCGCTGCGCCGCACTTGTCGTGGCGCATCTTTTCCATGCCTTCGCCAGGCTTCAGCGAAATGCCGCCTGAATCGAAAGTGACGCCCTTGCCCACCAGCACCACCGTTGGTCGCCCAGCAACTTTCTTGCCGTGCTCCATGATGATGAAGCGTGCTGGGGCGCGGCTGCCTTGCGCGACGCCTAAGAGTGCACCCATCTTCAAGCGCTGCAGTGCAGCGGGCAATAGCACCGTGGCCTTGCCGCCGGCAGCACGCATTTCTTTGGCGGCCTGCGCAGCCAAGATTTCTGGAGGGCACAAATTGCCCGGCAAGTTGCCCAATCTACGAGCCAAGACAACGCCTTCGACAACGATGACCGCGCGACGAATGGCAGCGCTCAACGCGGCGTCGCGCTGCGCCACCACGACGCTCAAACGCACCGTGGATTCTGGGCCCTTGGCCGCGGGGTGGCCTGCCAACAGGAAGCCGGTAACCACTGTTGCGGCCGCCGCCGCAGCTTCCGCAGCGGGCCAATGCAAGTGCACATGGCGCGCGCCCTTGGGTAAGCGGTTGCGCATGTCGGCACCTATCTTGCGCAGCGCATTCTCGTCGGCTTTCACACCAGGCTGGAGGACGGCCAACATCGAGGCCTTCGTGGGCGTGCCTTGGGCGCACAGCAGGATCGCGCCTGCTTTGTCTTGCACCAGTCCAGCGGCCAGCGCGGTGCGCCACTCTTTTTGAGCTGCCGCTGGCATGCCTTTCAAGCCCTCGCGCACAAGATGCACTTGCAGCGACCCGCGTTGAGCGCCGCGAACCGGCCCTGTGGTGACGCGAACTTCCATGGATTACAGCTCCTCTGAGGGCAACTCGTTGCGGTCCAACACCACGCGCAGGCCATCGACCAGAGTCGTCACGGCGGCGGCACAATTCATGCCTTCCACCGTGCACCCTGCCGCGAAGCGATGCCCACCTCCGCCGTGGCGTTCTGCTAACTCGCACACATCCACACGGCCTGCGCTGCGCAAACTCACTTTTGTGCGTTGGTCATCGATGGGAAAGAAGAACAACCCCACTTCTACGCCGCGCACTCGCAGCAGATAATTGACAATCTCGAAGGCATCACGAGGAACGACGCCCAGTAGCTTCAGCGCGCTCTTGTCAGCGATATTGATGGCCAAGCGGCCACCGCATTCGAGCTGGATGGCCGCCAGCGAAGAGCCCAAGGCATGTAGTTTGTTCAGCGGCTGGCCGCAGTGCAGTTCACGCCAGACTTTCGCTGGCTGCACACCGCATTCCAGCAACTCAGCGGCCAAGCGATGCACCCTCGGCGTTGTGGCGTCGTAAGCGAACCAGCCTGTGTCATTCACCACGCCCGCATACAGCGGCTCGGCAAGACTCAGATCAAGCGCTACGCCCATCATGCGCAACAAGTCGCGCGTGATCTCGCAAGTAGACGAAGCAGATTCAACGATCAGCGGCAAGTCGAACAAATCGTTGTGATAGCGATGGTGGTCGATGAGGATCTTGGTGGCGTGGCTCGCCTGGATGAATTCCAACATGCGCCCCAAGCGCTTGGCCCCACCCAAATCCGTCGCCACGATCACGTCAGCGGACTCCAACACCGCGGCGTGCACCTGCGGTTCGAATACTTGAAACTCACCGCGGCGTGTCAAGAAGCGCAAGTTCTGCGGCGACGCGGAACAGTTGATGAACTCGGCGCGCTTGCCCATACGCCGCACTGTGCGCATGAGCGCCAAGGCCGCGCCAAATCCGTCGCCGTCCGGCGTGATGTGGGTGGTGAACACCACATGCTCCGCCTCGCGCAGCGCGGTCAAGATGCCGCGCGCGATCTCTCCTGCGTCGCCGTCCACAGTTGGGTCAGCCTAGCAGCGCGTCGATTTGGGCCCGGATCTTGTCAGGGTAATTGCCCTGAATGCGCGCCTTGGTTTCCCCATCCTTGAGGAACACCACGGTGGGCACACTCATCACATCGAATTGCGCGGCAAGGTCGCCTTCGGCATCCACATCAATCTTGAAGAGCTTGGCGCGGCCCTGGTACTCGCTAGCGAGTTTCTCGAAGGCCGGCGCCAAGGCTTGGCACGGACCACACCAACTCGCGCCGAAGTCCAGCACGCTGACGCCCTTGGACGACTTCACGGACTGCTCGAATTCTGCTGTGGTCAAATTGCTCGCTGCACCCATGGGGACTCCCTTTCTATTTTCGAACTCACCGCGTCGTTGCGGGCCGGAATGCTATCAGGTGCAGGCGAGTTATCGAGGGAACAGCTCTTCGCTACCGTCCGCCGGGCGCTCGCCAAACGCTAAAGGGCCGCTGGATTCTTGTGCTTGGCGTGGCAAGCGAAAACTGTTGTCCGGGCGCGCCAGCGCAACGCTGCGTCGCTGCCAATGTGCACACAACAGCAGCGCCGCTGCGGGCACCCATGCCCAGCTCAAGACGGCGTCGGCCTCGAAGGCAACAAGCAACGCGCTCAACAGAGTGCCCAGTACAGCGAGTGCCGCACCAGACTGCCACCGGCAGCAATTTGCTCCACGAACCGCGGTGGCTTCAGTGGCTCCTAACAGCCGCAAGTAGGCAGCGATATCCTCCGTGGATTGCTGCCCCGCAGAGCACAACTGCAACAGCGCGAGTGTGCCCCAACAACAGAGCCCTGCACTCATGACGAGCGTTGGTTGTGCAGCACATAGCCAAACTGCCAACACGCTGAGGGGCACAACCCACGCAGCGCGCAGCGCCTGGCGCGCGCAACGCAGCAACAGCGCACCTGATAGCGCTACCAATGCCAGTTCGATCAACATGAGCCATACCGCCGTTGCGCCAGCGCCACTGCGGCTGGTGCCAGCTCCGTGAACGCCCCCGCTGCGGCGAAGCGGCCATCAAACAAGATTGCGATGTCGGTGCAGCAGGCGGCGAGCACTGCTTCGTTGCGCGACAGCACCAATACGCGCGTGCCTGCTTGCGCAGCCTGGCTGATCAGCCCACGCCATTCACGCACTGCATTCGCTTCAGTCTCCGCTGGTTCATCCACGATGAGCAAGTCGGGCTCCAACGAAAGCAACACTTGCAGCACCGCCCGACGAGCTGCAGGCAATGGCAGGCGCGCCAGCGCAGCGTCCGGCAAACCCGGCGGCAGCGCCGCGTTGCTCATGCCGCGCTGTTGCGCGTTGCTCATGCCGCGCTGTTGCGCGGCGTCGCTGCGCAATAATTGCCACAGGGTGCGTGCACTGCGGGGCCACAGCACTGGGCCTTGGGGCAGCACGCTCACGCGCAGTGGGTGCGTTGTTGGCGGCTGCAGCGTGAAGGTTCCACTGGCCAATGGCAGCGTCCCCGCCAGCGCTGCGGCCAACGCGCTCTTGCCGCTGCCAGATGGGCCAAGCACGCCACATGGACGGCCGGCGTCCACCAGCAGACTGATGGATTCCAGCGCAGGCATCGACCCTTCAGAGCAACGAGTAGTGAGCTTGTCGATGCACAACACAGCGTGATTCTATGCACGGGTGCGCTTGGGTGCAGCGGGGTTATCCTGCGCTCGATGAATGCGCAGATCGATGCAATTCTGGGTGCCGTGCGTGACGGTGGGAGGCTTTCTGCCACCAACGCACTTGAGGTGTACTTGCACGCTTCGATGGGAAGCCTGCGGGCCACCGCCATGGCCGTCGCGACGCGGCACAACCCGCAGGAACGCCGGACCTACTTGGTAGACCGCAATGTCAACTACACCAATGTGTGCATTACCGACTGCAAGTTTTGCGAGTTCTATCGACCACCGGGGCACGCTGAAGCCTATGTGCTGCCGCGCGAAGTGCTGACCACGAAACTCGATGAACTCGCGC
>CAMDTN010000071.1 GCA_945907755.1 Singulisphaera sp. GP187
GAACAGGCCAGCGAGGTCATCGCGGTGATGGCCGCGCTGAACACGCCTGGTGCCAAGGCCATGAACGCCGCGGGCGTGCGCGCCGCCACCGACATCACGGGTTTCGGTTTGCTCGGGCACTTGCACAAGATGATGTTGGCCAGCGGCACCGCTGCTGACATTGATGTCGCTGCCATTCCGCTGATTGCGGGCGCTGCTGCGCTGTACGCCGCGGGCACTGTGCCTGGCGGCACCAAACGCAACCTCGCTTACTACGGTGAGCACGCAAGTTTCAGTGCAACACTGGGCGCCGACGCTGGTTTGTTGGTGGCCGACGCACAAACCAGTGGTGGCATTCTTGCCTGCGTTCCGCCAGCCGGTGTCGCTGCATTCGAACGCTCGCTGCGCGCACAAGGCGCGCTCGTCGCCTGCATCGGCCGCGTCGCCGCCTGCACCAAGACGCGCCTCGCCGGCCAGTGCTCTTTCCGCTGAATCCCGGGCGCAGCCCGGGATGTCAGAGCATCACAACGCGCTTGATTTCGTCGCTGCCCATGGGCACTTCCAGCGCTGCGGCCACTTGCTCCAATCCATGCAGCTTGCGACTGATCAACCCATCGACACGCACCGCGCCGCTTTCCAGTGCTTGCAACGCGCGCGCATAAAGCAGCGGCCTGCCATCTGCGTCCAATGCGCCGGAAGCACCGTTGGGCAATAAAAGCGTGGGTTCCAACCAGTGCAGTCCATTCAGCGCCGACAGCGGTGCGCCGCCATGGCCATGGGCATACAGCAACACAGTGCCCTGCCTGCGCAGCGCGCCGGCGAGTTGAGTGAACGCGCCGCCAGAGCCTGAAGCTTCGATCACCAATTCGGCGCCGTGTCCGCCGGTGGCTGCGCGCACCAACGCATCAAAGGGTGCCGCACTAGCGTCCAACGCCTCGGCACCGTGTGTAGAAGCCAAGCCTCGCTTCAGCGGCGATGGGTCGCTGAGCAGAAGACGACCGCGAAAGCCCAAGACTTGACGCAGCACTTGTACAAACATTTGCCCCGCAGTGCCGCCGCCGCAAATGGCGATGGTCTGAACGCGGTCGCCGAATGCGAAGCGCGCATCCCGCGCGCGCAGCAGGACATCGCACGCATGGAGCACGCAAGCCAGAGGTTCCGTGCATGCAGCGTGTTCTACTGCCAGCCCATCTGGCAATGGCAACACATTCATCCACGGCACAGCGATGCGTTCAGCGAAACCGCCGGGCAAGCCGGTGATGCCATGCTCGCAATAGTGCGCGCAATGATGCGAATGTCCGCTGCTGCAATAGCTGCACACTGGTGCGCGCCCTTGCGAATGGCAATTCAAGCCTTGGTCCAACACCACGCGTTGGCCCACGCGCAGTGACGCCGCAGCACCGGCCGACGGCGCGGCAGTGTGCGCCATCGGGCCACCGCTTCCCTGCGCTGGCAACTCCAACACTTCCGCCACAATCTCGTGGCCCAAAACTTGCGCGGCTTGCTCCAGCGGCACCGCGCGGCCATCAGCACCAATGTTGTAGTTGGCGTCGCCAGACCAAATGTGCATATCGGTGCCGCAAATACCGACTGCCACCGGGCGCAGCAACACATCGCGCGGGCCAGCCTGCGCCGCTGCCACCGCGCGCACTTCGATTTGGCGTGGTGCGCACAGGACCGCAGCACGCATCATGCTCACTTGGAATCTCCGCTGGCTGCAAGCCGCCGCAACCAAATATTTCGGAAAGCCACAGCATCGCCGTGGTCTTGCAAGCGCAACGCCGCAGGACCATGCGCGCTGTACTGCGCCAATGCCTTGTGTGCTGTGGCGCCCATGAAGGCGCGCTCGCTGTGCACCAGCACCCCGTTGTGCAGCATGGTCACTCGTGCTGCCTGCGTGCACTTGCCTTCAGGATCGAATTGCGGCGCGCGAAAAACGATGTCGTAGCTGTTCCACTCGCCTGCTGCGGCGCAAGCATTCACCAACGGCGGCCACTGCCCGTACAGCGCTGCGGCTTGGCCATCGGCGTAGGTGATGCTGCCGTGGCTTTCCAAAATTTGCACTTCGTAGCGCTCCATGAAGAACACGCCGCTATTGCCGCGTTGCTGGCCTTGCTTGGTGTTTTCAATGGGTGCGCGCCACTCCAAATGCACTTGCGCATCGCTGAAAGTTTCGGCACTGCGCAAGTCGCCGCCGCCGGCGAGCATGCAGCCGTCGCGCACGGCCCACGCGGCGGGTTTGTCGCCACTGCGCCACGCGGCGCTGCTGACGCCATCGAATAAGACCACCGCATCGGCGGGCGGCGGTACAGAAACACAGCGCGCTCCAGCGACAACATCCGGCCGCGGCCGCCGCCGGTCATGGACGCGCCATGGCAGCTCAACGCCGGCAGCGTTGCGCAACAGCGGTGTGTCGTCGTAGCCAGGGTTTGCGCCGGAGCCAGCGTTGGCCGCCGCCGCTTGAGCCATTCCCATCGAAGACAACACCACCAAACTCAACAGCACTCGTCGCATGTCCAGCTCTCCCGAGTGCGCAGTCTAAAGCGCGGGCGTCACCATTTCGTGTGGGTTGCTCGGTGTGAACGCTGAGGCCGGCGCAATTCAGTTGCAGCCGCTGACCGCATGGAAATGAAGCGGCCCGCGAGTGCTGGGCATCCGCGGGCCGTCGAGGAATCAGCGAATAAGGGTTAGATGCCGCCGCCGTCGGTGCGCAGCTCGCCCTTTTTCTTGGTTGGGGCCGGCGCTTCATCAGCCTTCTTCTCTGGGGCCTTGGCCTTCGGAGATTCAAAGTTGATCTTGCAGCCTTCAGGGATCTCGAACAGGACGCTGACGCCTTGCGTCACCATGTTGGGCATGTTGCCGTCTTCATCCGGCTGCATGTCCGTGCCTTTAACATCGAAGCTGACCGTGTTGTCGTCCACCTTCTTGCAGTTCACCGTCTCGGTGATCTTGCCGGGCAGCGAAATGGTGAGTGTGCGCTTCATGTCTTCCATGCCAGTGCCCATGCCACCTTGCCCGCCTTGGCCACCACGACCACCGCGACCGCCAGCGCCGCCAGCAGCATTGCCGCCTTGGCCACCGCGTTGACGATTCTCGCGAGGCGCCATCAAGATGGCTCTGCCGATGTTGGGTGTGTCGGTCGTAACAAACTGCGCCACGAAGGGTGCAGAGGTGTCGGTGCCACGGGTACGGCCCCCCATCATGCGCGCCATGCCGCCACGGCCGCCGCGTCCACCTTCGCCGCCCTGTGCCCCTGCTTCCGCAGTGGTCCGAGCCGCTTCAGCAGTCGCCCGCGCCGCTTCGCGTTTGGTGCGATCCGCCGCGAGGACTTGGTTGATATCTGCGAAGCTGCCTTCCAGCTTCACGCCCTTCCAGCCATCCTTCTCGAAGGCCTCCGCCTTCTTCACATCGAAGCCGCGGCTCTTCATTTCCGCAGTGGCCTTTTCGGGGTCGAAGTTGCCCACGAAGGTGGCGAGCTGTTCGTCCATCTGCGCTTGGTCCGGGCCTTCGCGTCCGGCCTCTTCGGCGCGAGCACGCATCTCTTCGGCGCGGCCCTTGGCGCTTTCAATCGCCTCCAACTTGTAAGACAGCTCGACACTGACAGTGCCCGAGCCATCGGCCTTCACGGCGGTCTTGGTATCGGCCTTCACACACGCCCCTGCGAGCAGTGCGATGGCCACGAGTGCAACGAGTGAACGAGACATGGAGCTCTCCTTGAGGAAGTGTTGGATGGTCGCGCCGGGACGATGCCCCGCGCGTCAGCCCGAGTGAAGCTCGGACTCCAAAGACACTACAACCGAAACTGCGCCTTATTTCATGCATGCGGCACAAGAAAGTGCGGGAACATCAGTTGCTGCAGCGCTTCTGGAGCGTCGGTCTGAACCCAATGGCCTGCACCCGTAAGTTCGTGGCAGTGCAATACATTACGCGTGTCCAATTGCAGAGCATGCGCTCGGTCATCGAGGCTGAAATGCTGTGAATGGGCACCAATGACCAAATGCACCTGAAGGTGACGGTGCGCAGGGGCCTCTAACAGCGGCCAGCCATCGAAGCTCCAGTAGCTTTCCAATAACTGCTGGAACGCGGGCAGATCGAAGCCCCATGTGAATCCACCTTCGCAGCGCAACAGCGAAGTTGCAAGCCAGCGCGCCACGGGCCGCGCAACACCTGCCCTTTCAAGCAATTCTCCTGCCGCGCCGCGGCTTGCGAGTACCGCAGGCATGTGCCGCAAGGCTTCCAATACCACGCCGGCACCAGACGCCGTGCGAGCCACGGCACCGGGCGCTGATGTTGCAAGCTTGGCGCTCGGTGACGCATCCATCAGCCACAACTGCTCCAACGCCGGAGCAAAGCCCGCAGCAGCAGCAAGCGCCACCTTGCCGCCAAAACTGTGCCCAATCAAAGCCTGTGGGGCCCCACCCAAGCGCTCTGCAAGCCGCGCCAAGTCTGCGGCACAAGCCTCCACTGTGTTCGGCGGAGGCGCGCCCTTAGATTCGCCGTGGTGGCGCAAGTCCACCAACACGAAGCGCCATTCCGGTGCCGCGAGAGTGAACGCGCGCGCGAACGACCACCAATTGCGCCGCGATCCAAAGATGCCGTGCAAGACCCACGCGCTCCGCGGCGCCGCTGCGTCCCCCACGATTTCATGTGCCAATTCAAAGCTCACGCCGGAAATTAGCACCCGTGTGAGCCCGGGCGCGGCGCGGGGTTGCGTTGGCGGAGCCCGGGCACCGCAAACTTCTGGCACAATCTCGCCGCAATGAGCTTCACGAAGGACCCCGTGTTTTGGCAGTTGCTGACTTTGGGCAGCGTCGCGCTCGGTTCGGTGCTGCTGCTGCGCGGCGCGCGCCGTCTCGGCATGGTGCCGCGGAGTTTTTTCCTGCTTGCGGGAATTGCCCTCGGCGCTTTCCACGGCCGCGTGCCTTTGCTTGGCGAACCATCGCGCTTGGCCGAAACCGGAATCCTCGCTGCAGCGTTGGCGTTGTTTGCTGCCGGTGTAGCTCTGCCACGCTTGGCTTCGTTGCCCCGCGGTCTGGTCCTCGCAGTGCTGCTGGTGTTCACGGCAGCGGCGTTGGCGTTCGCTAGCGCGCTCAGCGCCGGTGAAGACCGTTCCCTCGCGCTGTTGCTCGCAGCCGGGGCCTCGCTGATAGTGGCTGGCGGCGCTGTGGACATCCGCGCTGGACAAAGCGAGCAACGGTGCGCGCCGCTGGTTGGCGTTGCGGCACTTTTGGCCGCACCGCTAGCCGCCGTGTTGGTGGTGTTGGCGGCCGCGCGTATGGGCTCTGAAACGCAAGCCAGTTGGGCCTGGCTCGGGCTCGCACTGGCTAGCTTGGGCGGTGGATTGATCGTTGGCGCCGTCTTGGGCTTCGCGCTCAGCTTGGCGCTGCCGCGTTGCTGCGGTGCGAACCCCGCACAGCGCTTGCTGCTGTTCCTCGCCGCGGTGTTCTTGGTGTGCGCGACTGCGATGGCTGTGCAAGCGGCACCGCTGATGGCTGTGGTGGCGGCGGGGCTGATTCTGGGCCGCAGACTTGGGCCCAGTGGCGAAAGCGTGCGCAACACGGCGCGCACTCTGGGGCGTGGCGCCGAACTGGTGTGCTTGTTGCTACTGGGCACTTCCATCGGATGGATTCTGCAAGTGCGCATCTTTGCTGCGCTGCCGTTGGGAATCGCCACCGCGTTGGGGCTTGCTCTGGTCGCGCGTCCGATTTGCGTTTTCTTGGTCACTCGCGGGGCCGACTGGCCGGGCTGGCTGGCCGCGGCGTTGCGCGGGCCTCGCGGCGGTGCTGTGCTGCTGTTGGCAACCATGGGCCCGTTGCTCCCATTGGCAGCCGCACCAATTGGCCGCGGCCCTGGCGCGCTCTTCGACATTCTGCTGGTGGCTGCGTTGTTCGACACCATTTTCCTGGATGCCTTGGACGCTTGGATGCGCCGCCGCGAAAGAGCACCGCTGTGCGCGGAAGTGGGCGTTTCCATCACCTGCGACAAGCAGTTGGAAGGCGTGCAATGCAGCTTGCTTGTCGAAGCTGGTTCTGCGCTGGATGGCCGCCGTTTGTTGGAAGTGGCCATGCCCGAAGATGTTTCCGTGCTGCTGATCGCACGCGCAGGAAATGTGCTGCCGGCCCGCGGCTGGTCGGAACTGCACGCTGGCGACACGCTGCATCTCTATGGCAGCGCTGCTGCGTTGGAAACCGTGGCGCGTCTGGCCGCCGCGCCGCGCTGACGGAGCCCCTTGGTAACTTCGGCGCGATGGACGCGCACGACCCACTGTTGGCTTCGCTGAACCCAGAACAACGCACTGCGGTGCTGGCCTTGCACGGGCCGGTGCTGATGGTGGCAGGCGCGGGCAGCGGCAAGACCCGCGCCATCACTCATCGCATCGCCATGCTCATTCGTGAAGGCGTGGCGCCCAGCGCCATCCTCGCGGTGACATTCACCAACAAGGCCGCACGCGAAATGCGTGCGCGCGTGGAACAGTTGGTCGGTCGTGGCGGTGTGCGCGTCGGCACCTTCCACGGTTTTTGCGCCAGCTTCCTGCGCGAAGAGTTTCCTGTGATTGGCCGCAGCGGCGACTTCACCATCTACGACGAAAGCGACAGCGTCGCGTTGATGAAGAAGGTGTTGGCGGAAATGAAACTGGACCCAACCCAGAATCGCCCCGCGGATTTGTTGCGCAGTATCGGGCGCTGGAAAGACAAATTCCTGACTCCGGCGGAGGCGGTGCAGGCCTCGACTTTCGGTAGCGAGGCTGTCGCGGCGCGCGCCTATGTGCTGTTCGACGCCATGATGCTCAAGGCCAATGCTTGCAGCTTCGACGACTTGATGGTGCAAGCGCTGCGATTGTTGTTGGACCATGAAGTGGTGCGGCAGCGCTGGCAACGCCGCATCACTCATGTGTTGGTCGATGAGTTTCAAGACACCAACCCCATTCAGTACGCGCTGGTGCGCACGCTCAGCGCCGCCACCGGCAACTTGTGCGTCACTGGCGACCAAGACCAATCGATCTATTCGTGGCGCGGCGCAGACCCCAGCAACTTCGACAACTTTCTGAGCGATCACCCGACAGCGCGAATAGTGAAGCTGGAGCAGAATTACCGCAGCTCCGCCAACATCTTGGGCGCCGCCAGCCGTTTGATTGCGCACAACAAGCGGCGCATCCCTAAGACGCTGCGCACGGAAGCTGCGCCCGGCGAGCCCGTGCGCGTGGTTGTGTTCAACGACGATCAAGAAGAAGCCGCTGCGGTGGCCGACAGCGCGCAGCGTGCGGTGCAAGAAGGTGCAGACCCCAACGAAATCGCGGTGTTCTATCGCACCAACTCGCTGTCGCTGCCCGTAGAACGCGCACTCATGGCCCGCGGTGTGCGCTATCGCGTGGTGGGTGGGCTCGAATTTTTCGCGCGCGCCGAAGTGAAAGACCTCATCGCGTGGCTGCGCTGGATGGTGAATCGCCAAGACACCGTGTCGTTCGAGCGGATTATCAACACGCCGCCGCGAGGCTTGGGCGACACCGCGGTGGAACGCATGGAAGCGTTGGCGCTCGAACGCGGCATGGCGCTGCCGCAACTGGCCGCGAACGCCGCGGCCTTAGCCACGCTGCCCGAGCGCACACGCAAGTCCGCGCTCGCCTTCTGCAAATTAATCGGCGTATTAGAAGCGTCATTCCAAGAGGGCCGCGGCGTGCGCCCCTTCGCCGAGGAGTTGTTGGAGCAAACTGGCTACAGCGGTTGGTGGGCCACCAAAGCAACGAAAGCCGGATCGTTGGATCCTTTCGGCAACATCGGGCAGTTCCTCACACTGGCCGCAGAGTTCGACAGCACCCGCGGCGGAACGCTGGCAGATTTCTTGGCGGATATCAGCCTGTTGACCGACTTGGATCGCACGGTCGATGACGGCCCCGCTGTGAACTTGATGACCTTGCACACTTCAAAGGGTCTCGAATTCGACCACGTATTCATCGTTGGCGTGGACTACTCCATTCTGCCGCATGTGTGGGCAGAACTGGAATCGCGCGACGACGAAGAAGAGCGACGCCTGCTGCATGTGGGCATGACGCGCGCGCGCGAACGCTTGGTCTTATGCGCCGCGCAACTGCGCTCGCGCTTCGGACAAACAGTGGTGACTGGGCCTTCGGCGCTGCTGGATGAATTGGGACGCGACGGCGTCGAGCGCTTTGGCGACGAAGCCCCGCGCCGCGACCCGCGACCTTTCCGTCAACGCTGGCGCGATGCCGATGGCGACGAATGGGCCGGCATCGACGCGCCCGTTGGCGACGACGATGATGAAGCGCACCCGCTGGCGCAGTTGCGCGAAGGTTCGCGCGTGTTTCATGCGGATTGGGGCTGCGGCGAGGTGACCGGCCTGCGCGGCGCCGCGCGCGGGCTGGACCGCAAAGTGGTGGTGCTCTTCGACGGCAATCAGCGGCGCACACTCATCTTGCGCCACTCGGGGCTGACGCTGCTGGATTGAGCAGACTCGCGGCTATAGTGAACGCCCCTCCCCCAATGCCGTGATCACTCTCATCCTCGACAGAGCTGGACGCCGTGAGAATCTTGTATTCCACGGCACGCGGGTCAGCATCGGCCGCGCGGAAGACAACGACCTGCGCATTAACTCGCGCTTCGTCACCGCGCACCATTGCAGCCTCGAACACCACGAAGTGGATGGCTGGCGCGTGGTGGATCTCGATTCACAAAACGGCACGCTGCTGAATGGTCAAGATGTGCAGCAGGGCCGCCTGCAAAGCGGCGATGAATTGACCGTCGGCCCTGTGCGCCTGTGGTTCCAAAGCGCGCCGCAAGAACACACCGCCGCGCTGGCCGACGCCCAAGAGCGCACTGCGACGGACGAAGAGAATGTCGCCATCAGCGTGCGCACTCATGGCAGCGGCGATATTCAAGCGGCTGAAGCGTTGAAAGCCGTGTGCATGGACTTGCGCCGACTCCACGGCGACGAGCGCGGCTTGGCCGAGCTGGAACAAGCCTTGCTGGATGCCAGCGGGCGCGTGTTTCCACGCCCTGCGTTCCAGCAGTCCTTGGATGCCGCCAAGCTGATGGCGCTGTCACGCACCATCGCTACCTGCAGCGATTTCGAGCG
>CAMDTN010000072.1 GCA_945907755.1 Singulisphaera sp. GP187
GCAGCGCTGTTGCCCTCGCCAGATGTGCAAAGCCGCGCCATCGAAGACCGCCGCGCCGCTGTGGCGCTGTGCGCCCATGTGTACGCCCAATTACTGCCCACTTGGGAACAGGCCGCCCGCCGCCCCGGCACTGCCATCGGCTGAAGCGCATCAGGCGCTCAGCCCTCGGCCATGTCGCTGCGGGAATTGGCGGCTTCGGCGGTGGGAAGCGCAGGCGCGGGGCCCGCAGCATCGGCACCTTTGAGGAGCAAATCGCACAGCCACTCGTGAGCGGCGGCGTCGTCGCGCGACAGCAGCACTTCCAATTCGTTGCGCGGTTCGAAATGCTCTTCACGCTCTTGCATGACGGGATAGGTGCCGTCCGCATGACGCGGCACATAACGACACCAAAAGCCGCAGTGCCACACCAAGAACCCCCGCAAGCGCCGTTCGCCGCGTTCATCGGTGCCGAAGTGCTCGCGACCAAGGGTCACATAGCGTTCCAGCAATTGCAAGCGCGCTGGCGCGTCGAAGTCGATGTAGCCGTCGGTGGCTTCGCGGAAGATCCACGGCTTGATCAACGCGCCGCGCGCGATCATCACTGCCGTGCAACCGCTGCGCGCTTTGAATGCCGCAATCTCGTGCGGGAACAGAATGTCGCCGTTGCCGATCACGGGAACACTCACCGCCTGCACCACCTCGCCCACTGCCTCCCAATCTGCGGCGCGGCGGTAGCGCGCAGCGCGCGTGCGCCCGTGCACTGTGATTGCCGATGCACCAGAATCCACCGCCGCCTTCGCCACCACGAGGTAGTTGCGATCGTCCTCGTTCCAACCCAAACGAATTTTCACCGTCACCGGCACTGGCGCGATGGCCTTCACCATGGCGTCAACGATTGCGGCGATGCGCTTGGGCTTTTGCAGCAGCGCAGCCCCCAGCCCGCGCCGCGTCATGTCTTCGATGGGGCATCCGCAATTCACATCGACGAAATCCGCACCACGCGAAACCGCCAAACGCGCGGCCTCGGCCATTTCTTCAGCGTTGTTGCCCGCGAGCTGCACCGCAAAGCAGCGTTCATCGGGAGCGCGCTTCAGCAGCGCGAATTCGGGCCTGTGCCCGCGCAGCAACTTTCGCGACAGGGCCATTTCGCCCATGGTGATGGTGGCGCCCAACTCAGAACACAGCCTGCGATAGGGCAGATTGCCGCCGCGGGTCATGGGTGCCATGATCACGGCCCCGTCGAGTGTCGCGCGCATGTCCATGGGCCCATGCTGCGCGCGCGCCGCCAACGGCACAATAGGACGCCCATGAAACCGGACGAGAAACGCAAAGCGGTGGAAGCCGTAGAACGCGCGGTCGCTGACAACGGCTGCGAAGTGCTGAAGCTAACCATCGGCGACGACCGCGTGGTGCACTTGCAGGCCGACGCAGACCCGGGCCCCTTCACCATCAACGAATGCACGCGCTTGAATTTTGCGGTGCGCGACGCGCTGGCGGCGGCGGGATTAGGTGTGGATGACTATGCCGTGGAGGTTGAATCCGCAGGTACGAACCGGCCGTTGCTGACAGCGCGTCACTTCCAGCGCTTCGCTGGGCGCTATGTCTGCATGGTGATGCGCCAAGAAACCGCCACCGACCGCAAGCGCTTCAACGGCATCTTGCGCGGCATGGAAGGCGACATGGTGCTGTTGGAACTGGAAGACCTCGGCCTGCAAAAGCTGCCCCTTTCCCGGGTGCAAGAAGCGCAATTGGATGCGCGCTACTCCTGAGCGCCAAAGCCCGTACCATCCGCGCTCAGCACTAAGCTCACCATGATTTTTTTCAGCGTCCTTATTCTCTGGATCATTTCACTGTGCTTGCACGAGTACAGCCACGCCCGCGTGGCTTTTGCCGGCGGCGACAGCAGCGTCGTAGGCAAGGGCTACCTGACCATGAACCCGCTGCGCTACATGCACCCGTTCATGAGCATCATCTTGCCGCTGATCATCTTGGCGCTGGGCGGCGTGCCCTTGCCAGGCGGCGCGGTGTACATCGACGCAACGCGCATCCGCAGCCGTGCGTGGCTTTCGGGTGTGGCCATTGCGGGGCCCCTGGCGAATCTCGGGCTGCTGCTTCTTTGCGCTGCGCCTTTCGCGTTGGGCCTCTACCAGCCGAGCGAAGAGACCGGCACGCTGTGGCCCACCCTCGCGCTGTTCGCGTATTTCCAAGGCGCGTCGTTTGTGTTCAACATGCTGCCCATTCCTGGGCTGGACGGCTACGGCGTCATCGAACCTTGGCTGCCAATTGCTGTGCGCAAGACGCTGGACCATTTGCGCATGGCGGGCTTCGTGCTCCTGCTGGCCGTGCTGATGACCGACAACCCCGTGAGCAAAGCCCTGATGAGCGCCATCGCGACCTTGCCCACCGCGTTGGGCATTTCGCCCGCAGCGCTGCGCGAAGGGGCTCGCGCATTCAACGATTTCCGCGGCGGGATATAGCCCGCCTCAGCCCGTGACGATGGTGCGCGACTGCTCGCGCATGAATTGCTGCAAATAATTGCGCCCGCCAGCGCCGCGTCCGGTGGTGCCAGAGTTTTTCCAGCCCACAAATGTTTGTGCATCGACCACCGCACCGGTGGAACCGCCGCGACGGCGATTGCAATAAGTGACGCCCGCTTCGATGTGGCTGAAGAAGAAGTCGCGCTCCGCCGTGTCTTCCGTGAACACGCCGGCCGTCAACCCGAACTCCACATCGTTGGCTTTGCGCAGCGCTTCGTCCAGCGTGGCGAAAGTGTCCACCGCCACAAAGGGCACAAACAATTCGCGCCGGAATAGTTCATGACTCGCCGGCAAGCCTGTGACCACCGCTGGCTGCACGAAGTAGCCGTGGGCCAAGTCGCCGGTCAAAATCTGTTCGCCACCAGCGATGAAGCGCCCGCCGTCGCGGCGCGCCAACGCCACTGCGTCTAAGTAGGTTTTCAGCGCGCGCGCATTCACCACCGGGCCCATGAAGGTGTCCTTCAGCGCGGGCTGGCCCACGACAACGCCTTGCATGCGCCGCACCAAACGCGCCAAGAAATCTTCAGCGATGTCTTGCTGCAAATACAGCCTGCTGCACGCGGAACATTTCTGCCCGCTGAACCCGAAAGCTGCGTTGAACACACCATCCACTGCTTTGTCCAAGTCCGCCTTCGCACTGACCACGATGGGGTTTTTTCCGCCCATTTCTGCGATGACTGGCTTCGCGCAACGCCGCTGCGCGGTGTGCAGAATCTGCAAACCCACGCCCACGCTGCCGGTGAACACAAAGCCATCCACATCGTCGCTGTCCACCAGTGCTTGGCCCACCACGCTGCCGCTGCCGTGCACCAAGTTGATCACACCAGCAGGCACACCCGCTTCGGCGATGCATTCATAGACCAACTCGCCACACAGCGGCGTGTCTTGCGTGGGCTTCAACACCACGGTGTTGCCCGTGACCAACGCGCCCACGGTCATGCCCGCAGTAATCGCGATAGGGAAATTGAACGGCGCGATCACTGCAAACACGCCATAGGGCAGGAAGCGCGTTTCGTTGGCCTCGCCCGGAAATGGCGAACCCATGCTGGTGACGAAGCCGTTGTGCTCGCGCATTTGCGCGGCGTAGGAGCGGCAAAAATCGATGCCTTCATCCACATCAATGCTGGCTTCGAAACGATTCTTGCCGTTCTCCAATGTCATGGCGCAACAGAGTTCCCAGAAACGCCGCGTCATGACATCGGCGACACGATCCAACAAATCTGCGCGCTCTTGCCACGGAGTGGCGCGCCACGCAGGCGCCGCGGCTTTGGCTGCAGCCACTGCGGCCAAGGCTTCGTCTTTAGTGCCTTGCACGAATCGTCCCACCAACATGCGTGCGTCAGACGGGCTGGTCTTGGCGCTGTAAACGCCTCCACCTGCCTTGGCCTTGCCGTTGATGTAATGCCCGTGGTCTTTGCCGATGCTCCCCTGTTGCTCGCGCCATGCGGCTTCAAACGCCGCGTGCAACGGATCCAAACCACCTGCCTGCAGCGCCCTAAACCAAGTGTTCTTATTCTCAAAGCTCATGGCTGTGGTTTACCACTGGCACAGCAAGGCGGCCACCGCGGCGTAACGGCGCTGGTTACCATCGCGCCTGTGAGCGCGCCCCCGAGATTGCTGCAAGTCATGTCGCTGATCCAAACTCTGGCCAGCGGGAAAGACCAGACGCTGCAAGGCCCGCTGCGCGTGGAATTGCCGGCCTCGCTGCTGCACCCTGAACCCGACGGCGCGGTGGCAGGGATGCTCGCGCAAGCCGCATTCATCGCACCAGACTTGGGGCCTTTGCCCTCGCCCTATGCCGACGCCGTGGAACGCGCTGCGCGGAAGCACGATTTGTGGGTGGACCTTTCTTGCGCATTGCCATCAGCAGACGCGTTGGAGGCCAGCACGCGGCCTCCGGTCGGCATGGATTCCCGCGCCGAGATGCTGCCGCCGAAACTGCTCAAGCGCACTGTGCGCTTGCGCCTTGTCGGAAACGCAGATCAGTTCCTGACAGACAGTGCGCGCCACCTGCTCGCCAGCTTCGCTGCTGGAATGGATGGCCGCTGCATCATCGACGCCACGCTGCGTTCCGAGCAGCGCCACCTCGCCGAAAAGCTCATCGAGCTTTGCGCATCGTTCCAGCAAGCAGTGGACTTGCATTTGCGCGCAGCGGAACCAGAAGCGGCGTTCTCGCTGCGTGCGGCGCGAACGCAGTTGGATGCCTGCGCACGCACGCAAAAAGTCACCGTCACCATGCCTGACGGTGGGGCGCTGCGGCACGGCGCGGCGCTGGACGAACTGGCCCCTTGGAACATCCTCAACGAATGCGCGCGCGCGGCATTTGTCAGCCACCCGGGCTTGTGCCCCTTTCCGTTTGTCATGGTGCGCGCCACCCAGCAAGGCGCGTTTGGCGCGTGCCCGCAAGCTGCTGGACCCCAACTCTTCCGCGGGGCCCAAGCCTTCAGCAGCGACATGGCGCGTTCTTTGCGCGCGGCGCTGCTTGCAGGATCCACGCCCCACGCCTGCCAGGGCTGCACCTTGCTGCCCAAAGTGAGCGCAGCCCTCGCAGAACAGTCCCCGGCCACCGCCGGCGGCGGCCCCAAACGCAGCACTTCCATAGAGGTCTGAGCAGCCTTTGGAGCTGCGCGCGCCTGTGCCAGAATGGGCGCCACACGAACGGAACCAACCCACCATGCGCACGCTCTTTCTCTTTGCCGCCGTTTCGATGGCCATCTTCGCTCAGCACGGCCCGCCACCAGTGCCCGCAGTGGACGTGCGCGCGGAGGGCGAAGTGCTGATCAGCAATTTGCGCCAACAAACATTTATTGGTGCCCGCGCTGGAGAGGCCTATTTCTCGCCCAACGAGGACATGATCTGCTACCAGGCGGTGCGCGGCGACTGCCCGCATTATCAGATCTTCGTGCAGCACTTGGATGGCACGCGCCTCGTGCGCGTGTCACCGGGCAAGGGCCTCACCACTTGCAGCTACTTCCACCCCACGGAACCCAAGCTGCTCTGGGCCAGCACTCACCACGATGAAACCACTTATGGCCCCCCGCCGAAGCAAGCTGGGCGTTATGCGTGGGACAAGCACCCGTCCTTTGAAATCTATGTCAGTGGCATTGAAGGCCAGAACCCAGTGCGTCTGACCAATTCCCCCGGCTATGACGCTGAAGGCGCGTTCAGCCCCGACGGCAAACGCATCTGCTTCACTTCAGAGCGCGACGGTGACCACGAGATTTACACCATGGCGGTAGATGGCAGCGATGTGCGCCGCATCACCAACGCCAAGGGCTACGACGGCGGGCCGTTCTTCTCGCCTGATAACAAGCGCATTTGCTTCCGCGGATTCCGCGACGCTGCCAACCCGGGCAACGCGCAGATTTATGTGATCGATGCTGATGGCAGCAACGAACGCCAGCTCACTTTCGACCAGGCCGTGAATTGGTGCCCCTACTGGCATCCGAACGGCGAGTGGTTGATCTACTCCAAGAACCTCGGCGATCATCGCAATTTCGAATTGTTCTTGGTGCCCAGTGCCGGCGGCGAGAGCACGCGCGTCACCACGCACCCCGGCGCCGATGTGCTGCCGGTGTTCAGCCGCGATGGCAAGCGCGTGATGTGGACCAGCACGCGCGGTGACGGCAAGTCTCAAGTGGTCATCGCGGATTTCGCTCTGCCCACAGCACCCGTTGAGCCCGCAGTGAAGCCTGGCGCCCCCAAGTGACCCATTACGCGTTCATTTCTGATGTGCACAGCAACCGCGAAGCGTTGGAAGCTGTGTTTGCGGAAATCGACGCGTTGGGGATCAAGCAAGTGTGGTGCCTTGGGGATGTCATCGGCTACGGGCCAGACCCCGAGTTCTGCGCCGACATGGTGCGCGCGCGCTGCGTAAAAACAGTGCGCGGCAACCATGACGAAGCGCTGTTTGCTGGTGCCGAGCACTTCAACCACTTTGCGCAGGCCGCGCTGCGTTTCACAAAAGCGCGTTTGCGCCCGGGACCGAATGCAACGGATAACGACCGCGAGCGCTGGGAGTGGCTCCGCTCTTTGCCGCTAAGCGTGCGCCATGGATCGCTGCTGTTCGTGCATGGTTCGCCGCGCGATCCGGTGAATGAATATGTTTACCCCGACGACCCAGACATCATTCACGGGCGCAAGCTCGCGCAGATCTTGGATTTGGTAGACCTCGCCGCTTTCTGCGGACACACCCATGTGCCCTGTGTGCTGCGCTCAGACAATCGCGCGTTCGAGCCCTGCGATGACAGCAACGAATTGCCGCTCGTCGCACCGTTCCGCCACATCGTGAATGTGGGCAGCGTGGGCCAGCCGCGCGACGGCGACCCGCGCGCCTCGTGGGTGGAATTGAAGGGCGACACAGTGGTTTTCCATCGCACGGTGTATCCCGTCGCGATCACGCAAGAAAAAATCCGCTCCCATGCACCGCACTTGGCCGAGCTCCTCGCCGCTCGGCTTTCCGAAGGGCAGTGAATTGCGGCGGTTGACACACCCATGAAGCGCACTCGTGACATTCTCGTGCTGACGCTGCTGTTCGCTGCCACTTTTGCTGGCACCGTGTGGCTGCTGTCCGGAGACTTGGGGTTAGTCAGCATTGGTGGCGGCACAACGCCGTCGGAAGAAAACAGCAGCGACCCAACGATGGGTGGGCGCATCACTGCCCACGCTCGCGGCACCAATGCTGATGGCAGCGCCGCGCAAGGCAGCAGCGCTGCAGGCACCAATGCAGTTGCATCCAACGCGCCGGGACACATCGAAGCTTCGCTGCAAGCAGACAACGGGCAAATCGGCACCGTGAATGCTGCGCTCACTCCAGCAGCGGGCCGCTTGGTGGATAACCGCAGCGGCAGCTTCCGCATCCTCGACATTCCACCGGGCAGCTACAAAATGTCGGTGTGGGCCGATGGGTTCGTCCCCTCGCGCGCGCACTTTGTGACGGTGGAGCCAGGCCGCACGCACAAACTGGACATAACGCTCAGCGCAGGCGTAGTGCCGCGCGGCCGCACGGTGGATGCCGAATCGGGCCAGCCCATCGGCGACGCCACCATCGAATTCGTTGGGCACACACGCGTGCTGTCTGACCACAACGGTTCCTTCGAAGTGCCATGGGCCATTCCCGCGGTGGCGCTGGAAAACATGGTGGTCTCGCATCCTGAATACGACACCATTGCCATGCTGCGCCACCCTTGGGGCGATGCGCGCAACATGCAAGTGGGCCTTGGCCGCGGGCCCTGCGCGCTCATCGGCCGCATCACCCAAGTCGGCACGCGTGTGTTGCCCGCGCAAGGCCGCATCCGTGCGTTCATGACTTCTCCCGATGGTGGGCGTGAACTGCGGCGGCAGATCATGATCGACACCACCAAGGATTTCACCATCGCGCGCATGACCGCCGGTGCTTATGCCGTGATATTGGATTTCCCCGGCACCAATTTGCCCGCGCGCACCGAAGAAGTGCATTTGGGCTCGGCGTTGCCCATGGAAGTTGTTTTCCCCTTCGGTGGAGGCACGCGCTTGGAAGGCACATTATTGGCACGCGCTGGAGCGCCGCTGCCCACCCGCGTGGAACTGATCGGCGAAGATGGGCGTTCGGTTCTGGAAGTCACCAGCGTTGTTGGCGGAGTGTTTTTGATGGAAGCCGCGCCCGCGGGCAGTTGGCGCTTGCGCGTGCATTACGGCAATCCGCTGTTTAATACCGAGCAGTTCGACATCGACGAAGCGCAGCCCGTGGTGCTGCTCGAAATCGATTGCGACGCCCAGCGCCTCAAGCGCTGACGCGGCAGCGCGCCTTCAGTGCGCAGAGGCATTGATGTCGAAGATCTCTTCGAGCGGCGCCCACCACTCTCCCT
>CAMDTN010000073.1 GCA_945907755.1 Singulisphaera sp. GP187
GTGGAAGTGCCCGAGAATATGTGCGCCGCAGATTGCATCGCGCTGGGGCGTGAACGCCGTGGCCAGTGGTGGCGCGCCCGCCGCGCTGAAAACGAAGAAGCTCAGCGCGTGTTGCAATTGGTGCACGCGCACTTCGCTCCAGAAACGCCGGTGGCGCAACTATCCATTGGTGCGCGGCAACAACTACTGCTGGCGCGGGCTTTGGCGGAAGACGCGCGCTTGTTGGTGCTGGACGAACCCACTTCGGCGTTGTCCGCACGCGAAGCGGAGCAACTGATGACGCTGGTGGAAGCGCTGCGCGCGCGCGGCGCGGGGGTGCTGTTCATTTCGCATCGCTTGCCAGAAATCTTGCGCTTGGCAGATCGCGTCACTGTGCTGCGCGATGGCGCAAAGGTGGCAGCATTCACGCGAGCTGATTGCACTGCGCAGAAACTGGTGGCCGCGATGGTGGGGCGCAGCTTGCCCGATCCGCAAGCACGCACCGCCACGCGCGACGAGGTACTACTGCAAGTGCAAGGCCTGCACACTGCGGCGCATCCGCAGCACGCCTTGGATTTCGTGGTCAAGCGCGGCGAGATTGTGGCGTTGACGGGCTTGGTTGGCGCCGGGCGCACCGAAGCACTGCGCGCAATATTTGGCGCAGACATGCCCGTTGCTGGCAGCGTGCAGATGACCCCAGCGGGCCATGCAGCCGACGGCATGCCGCACTCGCTGACAAACATCAGCCCCGGCGACCCGCAGCACAGCGTGCGCAGCGGCATGGCCTTTGTGCCGGAAGACCGCCGTGACGAAGGCGTGTTCGATGGCTTCAGCGTGGCTGACAACATCGGCATGGCCAGCGTGCAGCCAACGAAGAATGCATGGTGGCGCTCGATGCAGCGCGAACAAACCGATGCCCGCAGCGCTGCTGCCGCCGCAGTGTTGGCACCAGAGCGCTTGCTCGTTGCAGTGGAAACGCTGTCTGGCGGCAATCAGCAAAAAGTGGTGCTGGCTCGTTGGCTCGCGTGTTCCCCCACCCTGTTGTTGTTGGACGAACCCACTCGCGGCATCGATGTTGCCGCACGCGCCGATATTCACGCGCTGCTGCTGCACCTTGCCGCCCAAGGCACCAGTGTGCTTTTCGCCAGCTCTGAAATGGAAGAAGTGCTGCATTTAGCTGACCGCGCCATTGTGTTGCACGAAGGGCGCCTTGCTGGAGTGGTGCCGCGCGCCGAACTTTGCGAAGCACGCTTGTTGCATTTGGCCACCGGAGGCAAGCACTCATGAACCCCGAACGCCAACGCATCTTCGGCATCCTTGGTTTGCTGCTGGTGGCGGTGGGCGTCACCGCTGCACTGAACCCCGATTTCCTCGGTAGCTACAACCTCGGCAACATCTTGCGCTGGACCGCGCTGTTCGGTGTGCTCTCCTTGGGCGCGTCGTTAGTGATCATGACCGGCGGCATCGATCTATCGCTGGGTTCCATGGCTGGGCTGACGGGCGCATTGTTGCCGTGGCTGTTGCGCGTGCATGGTTGGCCCGCGTGGGCGGCACTGCCTGCATTGCTCGCGGTGTGCGCACTGCTCGGGCTGCTGCACGGGGTGCTGATCACGCGCCTGCGCCTGCAACCATTCGTGGTGACACTTTGCGGCTTGCTCATCTACCGCGGCGCCGCGCGCACGATCACCAGTGAACAAGTCATTGGATATGGCAACGAGCACGATCAATTGCGACTCCTTGCCACCGGTTCGGTTGGCGGCATCCCCGTGCCGGTCTTATTGCTGGCGGTGCTGGCGCTGCTGACGCACTTGTTCTTGGCGCGCTCGGTGGCGGGGCGCTGGCTGCTGGCCACGGGGCGCAATAGTGCGGCGGCGCGGCTCTGCGGCGTGCCAGTGAACAGCATGGTCACGCTGGCCTATGTCTTGTGCGCTTGCCTTGCTGGTTTAGGCGGCATGCTGTTTTCGCTGAGCCTCAATTCGGTGACGCCTGCGCAATTCGGCCAGTCCTACGAGCTGTACGCCATCGCCGCAGCCGTGCTGGGCGGCTGTTCATTGCGCGGCGGTGAAGGCAGCGTGATCGGCGTGCTCATCGGCACGGCTGTCATCCGCGTGCTTTACAACGCCACCAATTTGTTGGGCATCCCTACGCAGTTGGAATTCGCCATCATCGGTGGGGTGATTCTGTTGGGCGTGTGCGCTGATGAATTGTTGCGGCGGTTGCGCGCGGTCCGCCCCGCGCAGTAGCATCGCGCTTGCTTCAGGAGGCATTCGCCATGGCCATTCCAGACGGTTTCGTCTTTCTCGCAGCGGCGCACAACCACCTCGAAGCGGGAATCTGGAAGGGCCTCTTAGAAGACGAAGGTCTGCACCCGCTGATCCCCGGTGAGAGCTTGGGGCAATGGGCACCGTGGGGCCCAATAGTTGACACAGAGGCCTGCACTCTCTGCGTCCCCGCCGCGGAAGCCGACGCCGCTGGCAAGGTGTTGGCCGATTGGAACTCGAACGCACTCGTCGACCCGGCAACGGTGCCACTTCGCATCGGAGTGGTGGGTGCCGGCCGCATTGTCACCACGCGCTTCATTCCTGCGCTGAATGATTGCGCCGATGCCACACTGCAAGTGGTGGCTTCGCGCGAATCGTCGCGCGCTCACGGGCACGGAGCCGTGCGCGTCACCACGCGCTACGACGATGTGTTCGAAGCTGACGATGTGGACGCTGTGTACATCGGCACGCATAACGGGCTGCATCGCGACCAAGCTTTGGCTGCACTGCGCCATGGCAAACATGTGTTGTGCGAGAAGCCACTGGGCCGCAACGCGGCGGAATGCAGCGAGCTGTTGGACGCCGCGCGCGAAGCTGGCGTACTGTTGGTGGAGGCGTTTATGTACCGCTCGCACCCTCAGGTGGCGCTGCTGCAACGCTTGATCGCGCAGGGCACCATCGGCACGGTGCGCAGCGTCGAAGCGTCCTTCTCGTTCCTGCTGACACGCAAAGATGATGTGCGTTTGGTGCCCGAGTGGGGCGGCGGCGCGTTACTGGATGTGGGCTGCTACTGCGTCAATTTCAGTCGCTTGATTCTGGGCGATGCGCCGCGCCGCGTCACCGCTATGGCAGGGTTCGATGCTGAATTCGGCATCGACACTAGCTTGTCGGGAGTGCTGGATTACGGCGACGGACGCCACGCCGTCATCTCGTGCGGTTTCGACGGCGGCTTGCGCAACCGCGCGTTGGTGAGCGGCACCGCCGGGGTGATCGAACTGCCCACAGCGTTCCAGACATTTCCGGACAAGCCCACGCAAGTGTTGGTGCATCGCGACGGCGCCACAGAAACGCACGCGGTGCCCGCTGCGGACAGCTTCGGACTCATGCTGGCCAGCTTCGTTGACGCGTGCCGTGGGCTAACCCCAGCGCACCTTGCCGCCGACGAAGGCTGGAAAAACGCCCGCATCATGGACGCATTGGTGCATTCCGCGCACAACGACGGCGCCTCTGGCTCCATTGACTGAGCGCGTATAGTTCTGGCAAGCGTCTGGCCAGCAGCCAGCGGAAAGGATCCGTGCCGCATGGAAGTTGGATGGATTATCCTCATCGCGTTGGTTGTCCTCGGACTGATCGTGGTCCTGTGGTTTGTCGGCATCTACAACAGCCTCATTCGCGCGCGCAACGAAGTGAAAAGCGCGTGGTCGCACATTGATGTGCAACTGAAGCGGCGCCACGACCTCATTCCCAACATCGTCGAAACCGCGCGCGGCTACATGCAGCACGAGCGCGGCACGCTCGAAGCAGTGACTCAAGCGCGCAACCTCGCCGCCGGCGCGCGCACGCCTGCCGCTGCGGGTAAGGCGGAAGGCATCCTCGGCCAGGCGCTCAGCGGCTTCTTCGCCATCGCCGAGAATTACCCCGAACTGAAAGCCAACACCAACTTCTTGAAGCTGCAAGACGAACTCGCCGAAACCGAGAATCGCATTTCGTTGGTGCGCCAGGGCTACAACGACAGCGCCATGCGCTTCAACAACTTGCGCGAAGTGTTCCCCAACTCGCTCATCGCGGGTTCGTTCGAGCGCGCAGAGATGTTCGAGATCACCAACCCCGCCGAGCGCGAAGTGCCCAAGGTGAGTTTCTGATCGATGTCCGAAGACGGTGCGTCTGACGGTTCCGATAGCCAGTGGGGTTTTGGCTCGGACGACTTCATGGTGTTCATGCGCACATGGTCTGACGACCGCGACAGTGGCAAGGAACTCACGGAAGCGGATTACTGCGCACAGTTTCCCGCTATCCGTGAGCTCATCGCCCGTGAGTTCGTGCTCTTCAGGGAGAAGCAAGAGATTGCAGCGCGCAACGCGGCGCGCGTCTTGACCGAACCAGGCCGCATCATCCGCGGCCGTTACAAATTGGTGCGGCATTGTGGCTCCGGTGCCTTCGGCGAAGTGTGGGAAGCGCGCGATATTCGCCTCAACCGCACGGTCGCAATAAAGTTCCAACGAGTCGATAGGCCATTCGACAAAGGCGCCCAGGCATCGTTGCAGCGCGAATTGGAAATGCACAAGCAATTGCGGGACCACCCAAGCATTGCAAAGTTGCAGGAGTGGTTCGATGATGACGGGCTGATCACGCTGGTGATGGAGTTCGTTGACGGCCCCACCTTGGAATCGCTCTTGCATGGTGCGCGCACCAGCGGCCGCGTCAATGCGCAGAGCGGACGCCACCTCGAGGCCCCGCTACGCCTCCCCGGAACCAACCCTGCCCAATCACCGCCACAGCACTTGGCAACCATGCTGCGCCAACTCGCCAGCGCTGTGGCGCACATGCACCGCTGCGGCATCATTCACAGAGACATCAAACCATCCAATATCATGCTGCGCGGCGATGGCTCACCAGTGTTGGTGGATCTTGGTTTGGCACGAGCAATGGAGTTGCCACCGACGGAGGAATCTCGCAGAGGCCCCATCGGCGCGCCGATCTACATGTGCCCAGAGATGCTGCAGGGCTTGCCAGCGAACGAGGCCAACGACCTCTGGGCCTTGGGCGTGGTGCTGTACGAATGCCTCACCTTGATCAACCCATTCAAACGGCCAACACCTGCGGCGACCTACACCGCAATCCAGCAAGAAGATGTGCGGCCACCAAAACAACTGGCCCCCGGAATCCCTAACGATCTGAACACCATTGTGATGGTCTCGCTCGAGAAACGGCGGCAGCTCCGCTACGCGAGCGCCGGGGCATTGGGCGAAGACCTTGCGCTGTGCTGCGAGAACAAGCCGATCAAGGCGCGGCCGCCCAGTGAATTCATGCGTCTCTTGCGCTGGATGCGGCGGCAACCGGCGCAAGCTGCGTGGTATGCGCTGCTGGTGCTGGCAATTCCACTGGCGTCGGTGGCGGCGTTCTATGTCATGCCGCGTCTGCAAGAAGCCAACCAACGCGGCGCCCAAAGCGCAATGGAAAGCTCTGTCTTCAACGGCTTCACGGCGGTGTTCGCGCGCGAGCACGCACGAGCTGAATCGGATTTCCGCGATGCGCTGGCGACGGACGCCACCAAGCCCGAGGCGCTTGCTGGTCTGGTGCTCGCCCTGCGTGGGTTGAAT
This sequence comes from Singulisphaera sp. GP187, assembly GCA_945907755.1. Lineage (GTDB taxonomy): Bacteria > Planctomycetota > SXUL01. The sequence goes on from CAMDTN010000073.1 coordinate 5,561, forward strand.
CGTGCGAGCGAAGTGCCACTTCTGCTGAGTGCCAACGACGGCGCAGCACTGCGGCGCACACCTCACTTGGCCATGCTCGAGAAGCCCTTTGACGCAAGCGCACCGTTTGCCACCAAGGTTGCGTTGGCAAGCGAATACAAAGCGCAGAGCGCTGTCGATCATTTCCTGATCACCCATGCCTTGGCTGCGTTGCAATCCAACGGCAATGCGCCCGACGCGGATGCCCAGCGTGTTCAGTTGATGGCGCAGCACGCGCACGAAGCACAGCTCGCTGCTGCTGCGCCGAATGCGCTGTACCTTGTCACTGCAGTGTGGGCCGCCGGAATCGCGCGCAACGAAGCGTGGGTGAAAGACGCCGACATCGCCATCATGCGGCATTGCAGTGATTCGCCCGATGTGTTGTTCCAAACAAGCCAAGCGTGGTTGGCCTGCGGCAATCCCATGCTGGCGCTTGAACGCATCACTCTCGCCTTGCAGATTGCTCCCTCGCGTCCCAATCTTGAAATGCAACTGGCCATCACGCATCGGGCACTCGGCATGAATGATCGTGCGTGCGAAGTGCTCGATGCATTGCTGCGGGCATTCCCCGAACGCGCAGCAGCTTGGCATTTGCAAGGCCTGTGGAACGAAGAGGATGGCACCTATGCAACCGCCTTGTCTTCATTCCAACGCGCAAGGCAACTGGACCCAAACAACGCGCGCTACCAGTCTTCGGCAGCGCGTATGGAACTGCTTGCAGGAGACACAACTGCCGCACGCAAAGGGTTCCAGCAAGCCATCGTTGCAGATCACAAGAACCCTGGCCATTTGGTGAACTACGGTGTCGCGCTGGGCAAGGATGGCCAGCACGGGGACGCGCGCATGATCTTTGGCAAGGCGTTGGAGCTGGATCCGACCCATGCACGCGCGCTGCGGGAGATGAGCGTTTCGTTCCTCCGGGAAGGGCAGGCGGAACAAGCCATTCCGTTCCTAGAACAAGCCGTGAAGGCCACCGCGGGCATTGACATCTCTCAACGCACGCGAGCAGCAACCACGGCGCGCGACAGCCGCACCGATCTGGGCGCGGCGCTGTGGCAAAGTGGCAATAGCCCCGCAAGCGTCGCTGTGTTCGGAGCAGTGCTCGCCGCTATCCCCGAGTACTGGCAGATTCGTATGAACCTCGGCATCATTTTGACCGAGTCCTTCGACCCCGCTGGTGGCGAAGCGCAATTCGACGCTGGCATCGCCAAGCATGGCAACGAGCCGGTGTTACTGCACCAACGCGCATTGGCCCGCATGGACCAAGGCCGTTGGGACAAAGCTATTACGGACTTCGACGCGGCACTTGCCACGCGCAGCATCAATCCAGGCCTGAAGGAAGATGTCGAGCGCGCGCGCCAGACCGCGTTGGACATGAGGGCCGTGCTGGCGTCCGCGCCGACACCGCTCGGGCCAGACCCCACTTCACACTTGCTGTTGGCAGAAGCCCTCAGCGCGGCTGGCCGCCACGCAGAGGCTGCACCGCTGTGGATCGCATTGCAGGGCAGTAGTTTGCTCCAGAAGCGACTGGACAACGAACGCCCGTTGTTGACTGCGGCAGTGAACCTCGTCCGCGCTCATGACATCGCTACTGAGCAAGACCGCGCGCGCATCGCGCAAGCAACCTTCGTTTACCTCGCACGAGAAGTGCAACAACTACAAGTGGCCGCCGACGCAGACCCCGCAGCAATCGAAAAGCAGCGCGCGGGCCTGCGCTTCATGGCCACGCTGCCAGCGTTGCAGCCGGTATGGGTGGAATCATTCAGCCCACCTTTTGCCGCAGAGCCCATTCCAGACGCCGCCACCGTCTTGCGCGCCTTGGAACCGTTCCGGCGCTAAGGCATTCCGCGCTACGCGCACCATCCCGCTTGTGCTTGTTGGGCGCCTTGGGCTATTCGGGCGGCAAAATCAAATCGCGGCATTCCGGAGGCAACTTCTGACGCAGTGCAGCGACGGCCCGCGTGCGAGCCTTGCGCACCGCATCTGGCATCATGCCCAGAACCTTGCCGATTGCAGTGGCGCTCTGCCCAAGGAACTTGCTGCGCTCCAAGATGTCGCGATCCTTCGGGTCCAGCAAAGGCAGGGCCGCGAAGAAACTCTGCAGGCACTCACTTTCAAACGCTTTTCTCGACGCTGTTTCCCATAGGATTCGCTCGCCGAACGCATAACACTCTCGCTCACTCGCTGGACGCTCAAGATCCACACTCCTAAGAATCTCTATCACGATGTAGCGGACAGCGTGCTTCAGCCACCCGTTCACCTTGCCCATGCGCTCTTCTTCGCTGCCGGCAAAGTCATCCCGAGTGAGCTCGGCTTTCAGAAACCGCAAGTACGCGATGTGCACGATGTCCTCGGATCCGATGTACTCGTTCCTCTTCCCCAATTGTCGCGACGCGTAATCGAGCAGGCCTGCGGTGTGGAGGCGGTAAACATCACCGATCCAGTCGCTGATGGCGGGTTCGGGAGCATTAACTGATTCATCTTCCATGGAAAGTGCTGCCAAAGATTAGACCCTCTCAAGGCGCTGCGTCAATGGTGACGCCTGCGGGCGCTGCGGTAATCTGCAGCAGGAGCGCTTGGTGACCGACGCGAACAGCAACCAAATTCTGTGGAGCCCTGATCCGGCCCGAGCCGCAGCTTCGGCGATGGCTGCCTTCACGCAGGCTGCGCGTGAAACCAGCGGGATGCCGCTGCCGGACGCAGCGGCGCTGCACGCATGGTCCGTGCAGCATGCTGCCG
>CAMDTN010000074.1 GCA_945907755.1 Singulisphaera sp. GP187
GCGCGGCTCTCGCGCAACGCTGATCTCCGCGCGCCCAGTCTTGCATCCCGGGCTCCGCGGTCACACTGACATCCCGGGCTCCGCACAGCGCATCTGGTGCGCCTAACGCTCAGCATCAGCTGCGGGCGCCGCAGGCGACCGTCAGCTTCTGACCTGACCCCATTCTTTGGTCCACTCGCTATGAGAGTGAAACGGGTTGGGAAACAGTGCGGGTGTGCGCCCGCAGGCGGAGCGAAGCGGAGCCGAAGGGCGCACACCCAGCGGCAAACTCGCGCGGGGTTTTGTAGCCCAAGCTCGAGTGAGGACGATTGTTGTTGTACTCGAAACGAAATCCTGTGGCGAGGTGTTTGGCCTCGGCGACGGTCATGAAGATCTCGCGTTGCAGCAGCGCGTCGCGCAGCTTGCCGTTGAAGGTTTCAATGTAAGCGTTTTCCCAGGGCGAGCCTGGCTCGATGTAGGCCGTGGCGATGCCGGTCCGCGCAAACCAAGCGCGAATGGCCACCGCCACAAACTCAGGGCCGTTGTCGGATCGAATCATCGCTGGAGCACCGCGCTGCGCGACGATGCCTGCCAGCACGCCGATGACATTTTGCGAAGTGAAATGCCGCCCTACCGGCAGCGCGAGGCACTCGCGCGTAAACTCGTCAATAACGGTGAGAAACTTCAGCGTGCGCCCGTCATCCGTTCGGTCGAACACGACATCGTAGGTCCACACGTGATCGCGATACTCTGCCTTGCGCCGCGTGCAACCATTCGCAGAAGAGCCGAATCGTCGTTTTTTGTGCTGCTTCTGTGGCACTTTCAAGCCTTGTTCGCGCCAGAGGCGTTGGATGCGCTTCTTGTTGACAGTCCAGCCCGCGCGTCGCATCAGCGCCGTGATGCGGCGGTAGCCGTAGCGCGGGTGTGTGCGAGCGAAGTCGAGCATGTGCTTCACGAGCTGCTTTTCATTGTCCGGCGTGATAGCCCGGTAGCGCTGCGTCGTGCGGTGCTGGTTGACCACTTTGCAAGATCGCCGCTCGGAGGCCCCGAACGATTCTTCAAGATGATCAGCCGCACGCCGCCGTCGCTCCGGGCTTAGAAGTTTCCCCGCGCGATTTCCTTGAGCATGGCGATGTCGAGCGCTTGGTCGGCCACAAGCTTCTTGAGCTGGATGTTTTCCCGCTCGAGATTCTTGAGCCGCTTGGCGTCCGGCGCTTTCATTCCGCCGTACTGCTGCTTCCAGCGATAGTAGGTCTGCTCGCTGACTTCCAGCCGCTGCAGGATCTTGGCCAAGTCTTCGCCTTGGCCAGCAGCCAATTCAGCGTCACGCAACTTCTTGATGATCTCGTCCGGGCCGTGTCGTTTGCGCTTCTTCAAGAGAGACTCCTTGCCCCTTCTGGGGCAGGTGACTCTCATAACTCATGGACCACTTTTCGGGGGTCAGGTCACTTCCGCGTGGCCAAGGATCCGAATCCGCCTCAGTATGCAAGACGTCGATGACTGCTCCCGGTTCTACGGGGCGCAAGGGGTCTGCGATTGCACTCGACTGAACTTCTGTGCACGGTGTGACGCAACCGCCTTGTAGGACGAGACCAGCCAGACCAATCAAGACCATCCATTTAGCTTTGCTGTCGATGGAGATGATTTGCATCTGAAGCTCCTTTGCCCGCAGGCGAACCTACCACGGTTCGCGGAGAAGGGGGGATCTCAATTAGCGGTGAGGTCAGTTCAAGGTCCCCCTCTGTGCCAATGATCGTGAGACAACCGCCCTCCCGAGTTTAGTGTTGAGGGCGAGAAGGTGATCACGACTGATGTTCGAACAGACCAAGGGACCCTCTGGGCCCGGATCCCCGGAGCGTAGCGGGAGCGAGCGAAGCGAGTCCCCGCGTAGCGGAGGGGATCCGGGCCGCATGACGCGCAGCATCAGCTGCGCGTGGCCTCGCGCGTCGGCTGCGCGCTTTTGTTAGGCACCAAGGTTTCCATCGGGCCGTGCCCGCTCCCGCAGGGCGGCGCGCGCAACTCCTCGCAGCATTCCGCCAAAGACCAGCTGGTGGAGCGGGTAGAGCGCGTACCAATAGGCTCTCCCCTGCAGCCCGACCGGATCAAAAGTAGCGGTTTGGCGGATGGTCGCCGACGAGTCGTCGCCAGTCACCTCGAACTCCAGCCATGCCCGTCCTGGCAACCTCATTTCAGCGACTAGCCGCATCCGGTTCGTCTCGAGCATCTCCACACGCCAGAAGTCGACCGTGTCGCCAACATTGAGGTGCGTGTCAGAACGCCGCCCGCGTTTCATGCCAACGCCTCCGAAGAGCAAGTCGAGGGCGCCTCGCAACCACCACAGCCAGTTCCACGCATACCAACCCGTGTGGCCGCCGATGCGCAGGATCGGCGCGAACGCGGCATCCGGAGTCGTAGCGACGCTCAGGGTTCGTGAGTCCACCAGCCGCGAACCGAACTGCACGCCGCCCCACGCCGGCAACGCTCCTGACGAGGACAAAGCGTCGGACCAGCGTGTCGCGGCAAACTCGCGCTCTTCGCTCACGATGGCGCTCCGAATCGCCTCCTCGATGCACATCGGGCGGATCGCAAAAGTCTCCAGTGCGGCAGCGTCCCGCACCACGGTGCTGTGCACGATGCTCTCGATGAGCTTGCGACCGATGCGCGCGTAGAGTGGCGTGACAAGACCAAGCCAGAGGCTGGAAACGTATGGGGTGAGGATTGACACGGAGATCATCCGCAGGCGGATCCCGCGTTGCCTGGCGTACGCATGCATGATGTCGGCGTAGGACGCTTGGTCCGCGCCGCCGATCTCGTACACCCGATACTGGGACACTGGAAGCTGAAGGGCCGCAACCAAGTAGTGCAGCAGGTCGTCGATCGCGATGGGCTGCGCCGGGACCCTGACCCACTTCGGCGTGATCATGATCGGTAGCCGTGCCACCAGCGAGCGAATCATCTCAAACGAAAGGCTGCCCGATCCGATGATGATCGACGCACGAAACTCGAGCACCGGTACGCCCGACTCGCGCAGCACATCCCCGACTTCGTGTCGGCTACGCAGGTGGGCTGAGAGCGCCTCTTCCGTGTTGCCCAGGGCTCCGAGATAGATGATGCGGCCAACACCCGCTGCCTTCGCCGCCATGCCGAAGTTCCGCGCCGCCTGTCGGTCGGCTTGCTCGAACGAGCCAGTCGACCCCATCGAGTGAACCAAGTAGTAGGCCACCTCAACACCGCGCAACGCGGGTTCAAGGCTCGCCTGATCGAGGACGTCGCCCGCGACGACTTCCGTTGATGGACCGACCCTCGCCTGCAGCATGGCTGGGCGCCTAGCAAGACAGCGGACGCGGCATCCTTTGTGCTCGAGCAACTTGAGAAGGCGTCCGCCAACGTACCCGCTCGCCCCGGTAAGCAGCACGAACGGTGTCCCTCCAACTGCATTCGTGTTCGAGGTCATAGCGTTGTCCGATAACACATGCGTGCTGCTCTGTCTTGCTGCCTAACGCCTTGGCGGTCAGCGGCGGCACGCCAGCGCCGTCCGCTGCAACCGGTTGTTAGGCATCGTGATTCTTCGTGCTCCCGATGAACCGATAGATGGCCGCGCCAAGGAGACCGCCAGCAATCGGAGCAACCCAGAAAAGCCATAACTGCTCAACGGCCCAATCTCCAACGAACACTCCAACTCCCGTGCTGCGTGCAGGGTTCACGGAGGTATTCGTCACTGGAATGCTGATCAGATGGATCAACGTTAGACCCAAGCCAATCGCGAGCGGCGCGAAGCCTTGCGGCGCGCGTTTGTCGGTCGCACCGAGAATGATGACCAAGAACATCATGGTCATGACAACTTCAGTGGTCAGAGCAGCCGCCAAGGAGTACCCACCGGGCGAATGGGCGCCGTAGCCATTGGAAGCGAACCCAGCGGATACATCAAAGCCCGCCTTGCCGCTGGCAATGAGGTAAAGGACGCCGCCCGCAGCGACTGCGCCCAAGACCTGTGCGACGATGTAAGGCAGCAGTTGGCTCGCCGGGAAACGACCACCAGCCCAGAGCCCGATGGAGACCGCCGGATTGAGATGGCATCCGGATATGTGGCCAATCGCGTAGGCCATCGTGAGTACGGTCAGACCGAAGGCCAACGAAACGCCAAGGAGACCGATGCCCACATCGGGAAACGCAGCGGCCAGCACCGCACTGCCGCACCCACCAAGAACCAACCAGAATGTCCCGAAGAACTCCGCGCCATACTTTGTCATGCTCTTCTCCCTTGAGTTGTTGTGTAGGCCAAACGCTCAGCATCAGCGGCAGGCTGCGCAGCGAGCCGTCCGCTGTAACCGGTTGTTCGACCGTTCATGATCGTCCATGAGGTCTACCGAGCAAAGGCCACCTGTATCGGCAACCTGTCCGGCCGAATCGTAGACGCACCATGGAACAGCCGTCTCAGAATTTCATCCGGCCTCGCGTCTCGTCTTGCGGCGCTCAGATTTCGCGACGACGGAGGAGATAGGCGCCCAATGCACTCGCGACGAGAGTGACGGAGGCCAAGGTGACCCACGCCTCTTGAGGGCTGTCGATTTCGGAGCCCAACTGCACAGCGAGGCGGTTGTAGGCCGCGGATGAATCGACCAACAGCGAGCGCAAGTGGTGCGACAACGCCAGTTTCATGGTGGGCCCAGTCAGATTGCCGAACAGCGCTTCAATGACGAAGGCGTAACCGAGCCCGATCATCAGCGGGTGCTTCAAGCGTGAACCCAGCGCGGCGAAGACGGCGGTGTAAGCCGTGGCGCCGACGAGCACCACCAGCAGCACGCGCATTCCGTGCCCGGGTGTCAGGCCCTGCGCTTGCTCGGGGTCGAATGCCGCAGCAGCGCCCTTGGCTGATTGCGCCACCGCAACCATGCCAAGCGTTGCCAAGCCCAACACCAGCAGCAACGGCAGCAATAACGCGAATAAGCGGCCCAAGAAAAACCCAGGCCGCGACACCGGGCGCATGAACACCCAACTCAGCGTGCGGTCCTCTGCTTCTTCGGCCACCACCGCGCTGCCCGCGATGAGCGCGCACAACGGCAGCACCAATTGCAGCATCAGGAACCAACTGACATGGGCCACCACGCTGTCTGCGGTGGCGTCCAGTTTCATGCGCGCTGCGAAGAATGCCGGCAACATGGGCAGCGCCGCGAGCCCCGCCAGCAATAACAAGCGCCGCGAGCGCAACACGCGCGGCAGATGGCGCATGAAAACGAGCCACAGAGTTTGCAGCATCGTTCAGGCCTCCGCCAAATATCCGAACACCGCGTCCATGCCGGCATCCAAGCATTCCACAGCAGTGATGCCCGGCCGCAACGAGCGCGCCAATTCCGGCAACGCCAATTCCACGGCGCGTAAGTCGCGGGTTTCTATTTGCAAAGCGCCGTCGTCTTCGACGCGCACCGCCACCACCTGCGGCAGCAACAACAATTCGCGCGCCAAGGATCGCGGATTGCGCGCATGCACGCGCAGCTTCCTCGGGTGCTGCGACTGCAACGCGCGCACTTCGGCCACGCTGCCGCAGGCCAGCAAGCGCCCCCGCCCCAGCACCACCATGCGATCGGTGAGCGCTTCCACCTCTGTAAAAATGTGCGTCGAGATGAGAATCGAAGAACCCGCCGCCGCCAGCCCGCGCAGCAATTCCAGTAATTGCACGCGCACGAGTGGGTCGAGGCCGTCCATGGGTTCGTCCAGCACCAACAATTCTGGCGTGTGCGCAATCGCTTGGGCCATGCGCAAACGCTGGCGCATGCCTTTGGAATATGTGCCCGCGCGCTGCTGCGCCGCATCGGCCAAGCCCACGCGGTCCAGCGCGTCCATGGCCAGCCGCGCGGCCACGCGGCGCTCGAAGCCCGACAACTCCAACGTGTATTTCACAAAGGCCGCACCGCTCAAGTCGTCGTACAGGCCATCGTCGGCGGGGCTGTAGCCAATGCGCCGACGCGCGTCGAGCTGCGTGAACGGATCGGCTCCGAACACGCGCACACTGCCGCTGCTGGGACGCTGCAAGCCGCACAGCAAGCGCATGAAAGTGGTCTTGCCTGCGCCATTCGCGCCCAAGAGGCCGGTGATGCCTGGCGCGATGCTGACGCTCAGGTCATTCAGTGCCATCACTTGGCCAAACCAGCGGCACAACGAATTGGCTTCGATGAGCGCGCTCATGGCTCGCGCTCCATGCGGCGCACGCGCAGCGCCGCCGCGATCGTTGCGGCCAGGACAATTCCACCGATGTACAGAACCGACCACCACACCGGCCAGTCAAACCACTCGTTACGGTCCAGCATCCACGCGCCGATGCGGCGCATGCTGGTCAGTGGCGACAGCACGCGCCAATCCGTGTTGCGCGACAGCCCCCAGAAGATGCGCGAGAGAATGTCGGGCAACAGAATGGTGCCGAACAGCAACATGAGCGCGAACGAACGGCGTGAGGCCAGCGCAGACGCTGCCAGAGCCACCGACGCATACAGCAGCGTGAGCACTGCGGCGTAGCCAAGGGTGGCCAGAATTGCCGTGCCCTCTTCGGTGATGAAGCTGAAGTCTGGCGATGAGAACGCGGCGGTGGTGCAGATCATCAAGCCGGGCACCACCACGGCGGCGCCGCCCAATAGCAACAGCGTGGTCGCGCGCGCGGCGAAATAGGTGCGCCAGCCCATGGGGCGACTGAAATGCAATTGATACACACCGCTGCAGCGGTCATCGGCGATGAGCCCCGCGCCAAACCAGCCCACCACCAGCAACACGAACAGCCGCGAGACATTGAAGAACACATCGATTTGGCTGCGCACTTTGATAGCGCGCTCCATCAGCGACATCACGATGGTGCCGCCCGCGCTGCGCTCTTCGCCGAAGAGCGGGTTCGCAGAGCCGGCATATTTCAAATACACCATGAACGAGAACACGATGCCCCACAGCACGGGCAGTGCGTACAGCACGATCATGGCGGTGCGGCGTTTGGAGGCACTCAGCAAGCCTTGGCGCAACAGCGCACCGAATGCGCCGCGTGTGTGCAGCGCCGGAGCAGTGCTCGTTGGCGGCTTCATTGGGCAGGCTCCGTCAGCAACGCCATGAAGGCTTGTTCCAGCGAGGGCCGCACTCGTGCAAGCGCCGCCACTGCGATGCGCGCATCCGCCAACACAGCGAGGCAGGCGTCGGCGTCGTCGGTGGGCGCGAGGTCCACTTCGATGCCTTGCTGATGCGCTCGCGCAACAAAGCCCGCCGCCAGCAATGCGGATAGTGCCGCAGCGTCGTCGCTCGTGCGCAGCCGCAGCGCAGAAAACCCGCCGCCTTTCAGCGCGTCCACCCCTGCTTGCTGCACCAAGCGCCCGCGCGACAGCACAATGACATCAGCGCAAAGCGCTTCGACATCGTCCAGTAGGTGCGAGCACAGCAGCACCGCGCGCCCTTCGCGCGCCCCCAATGCGCGCAGCAAGTGCAACATGCGCGTGCGACCAGCTGGGTCCATGCCGTTGGTGGGTTCGTCTAGCAGCAATAACGGCGGGTCGTGCGCGATGGCTTGCGCAAGCTTCACGCGTTGGCGCATTCCCAGCGACAACGATTCCACCGGGCGATAGCGCTGCTCTTCGAGGCCCGTGAAATCCAGCACCTCGTGGGCGCGTTTCATGGCGTCGCCGCGCTCCAAGCCCGAAAGCTCGGCCAACCCGCGCACGCATTCCACCGCGCTTAACGACAATGGCAGGCAATCGCCTTCGGGCATCCAGCCGATGCTGCGCCGCACCGCGTCGCGTCCTGCACGCGTTGATGGGTCGTGGCCATTCACGCGCACGCTGCCGCTTTCGGCACGCAGCATCCCCAACAGCACGCGGATGAGCGTCGATTTCCCAGCGCCATTCGGGCCCAACAAACCCGTGATGCCTTGGCCCGCGCGCAGCGACACTTCGCGTAGCGCTGGAGTGCCGCCGTAACCGGCTGTCAGTTTGTCGATGTCGAGGAAGTTCATCATCAAGGGCTTCGGGGCCAGCGCACGATACGCGATGCTGCCTGACCCTGTGATTCGTGCCGCGGGCGCATAGCATCCCAGCGTGGAGCCGCATAACGACCAGCTTGAAGGACGCGCCGCTTTCGGCGGATTCATTGGCCCGCTGCGGCTGGTGGATTTGGTGCGCAGCACAGCGC
>CAMDTN010000075.1 GCA_945907755.1 Singulisphaera sp. GP187
GATCACATCCTTCATCTGATTGCTGGGCATGGCGCCATGCTCTTGGCAATACGCCACCAACTTGTCGCGCGCGTCTTGCACAGACTTCTGGTGCACAAACACATTCTCGTCCAACTCCACCACCAGCGCGCGTCCGGTGAGAAGCTTCAAGATGTTGTCGATGCGTTTGCGCGGCACCTTCAATGCGTCGGCCATTTCTTGCGGGATGGGCGCAGCGAAACCCGTGGATTCCAGCAGTTTGTCCAACTCGGCACAAAGGCGCCGGTCTTCGTTGCTCATGCCGCCGGTGAATTTCTTGGCGCGGTACTGCTCGGCTTGCTGCTGCACTTCGCCTGCGGCCAGCAAGTGTTGCAAGAATAATTGCACCGCGTAGGGCGGGTGTTTCATACGCGACGCACAGGCCTGCACTGAAAAACCAAAGGGGTAATGATCTGCTGCATGCAAATCCAGCAACGCCTTCAAAGCCGCTTCGCCACCACGCAGCACCATGTCGCGATGCAGCACTTCCTTGCGCGCCGGAAGTTGCACCAAGCGCCCATCGCCAAGCAACACCGCCAAATCCCGCGCCACCGCCGCAGGAGAATCTTTCAGCAGCAAAGGCAATCTTTCTGTGGGCACAGGATGCAGCCCTTCCGAACGCACCACATATTCCAAGTAACGCCCGCTGTCGCCCAAGCTCTGCTCTTTGCCCTCAAGGTTTTCGTGAATCCATTCCTTGAAGCGCTTGAAGCGGAAGCGCGTTTCGCCAAGAACCAACCCGCCACCCAAAGTGCGTTCCGGTGATGCGAGGCGCACCAAGTAATTGTCCCCCGGCGCCACCACCACGGGTTCTTCCAAGCGCAGTTGCACCAGCGCATCGTCGCCGGGTTGCAATTCGCGCTTGTCCAGCAGCACCATCGTGCCCATCACTTCGACGCAACCAGCATGAAAGCGCACCGCCAACGCCTCATGAATGGGCGCGGCTGCTTTCAACAAACGGAAGCGTGCCTCCAGCAATTGCGTGGCGCTGAAATAACCAGGCACTGCCAACACCGCACCGCGGCCCACATTGCGATAGTCGATGTCGGCAAGGTTGAGTGCTGTGCGCTGGCCCGCTGCGCCGTGCTCTGCTGGTCGGTGATGCACTTGGATGCCGCGCACGCGGCAAAGATGATTTCCGGGCAGCAATTCCACAGAATCGCCGACGCTCACGCTGCCACTGACCGGCACGCCGGTGACCACCGTGCCGTGGCCCTTCACTGTGAAGCTGCGTTGCACTGGCATACGGAACAAACCACTGTCGTCGTGGGCTGGAAGATCGCGCACCATGGCGTCGATGGTGGCGCGCAGGGTGTCCATGCCTTCGCCGCTGATTGCCGACACGCGCAGAATTGGTGCCCCTTCTAAGAAAGTGCCCACAGTGAACTCGCGCAAGTCTTCTTCCACCAACTCGGTGAGGTCCGCCGGGGCTTTGTCCACCTTGGTCAAGCAGATGAAACCGCGGCGCAGGCCCAGCAGCGTCATAATTTCGAGATGCTCGCGCGTCTGCGGCATCACGCCGTCGTCAGCCGCCACCACCAGCATCACCAAATCCATGCCCGAAGCGCCCGCAACCATGTTGCGCACGAAGCGCTCGTGCCCGGGGACATCGATCAGGCCGACATCCACGCCATCAGCAGTGCGGTACTCCGCATAGCCGATGTCAATGGTCATGCCGCGTTCCTTTTCTTCAGGGAAGCGGTCTGGGTCTGTGCCCGTGAGTGCTTTCACCAAAGTGGATTTGCCGTGGTCGATGTGACCAGCGGTGCCGAGGACGGCGCGCAGCACGGCGGGGGCGTTCATGAGCGGGCATGATAGCGGCAAGCCCCTGCTACATTCGCACCTCATGCAGGTGACTTGGCATTTAGGCGAACGCAATCCTGAAGCGGAAGAGCGACTGGTGCGCGAAGTGTTGGTTTCACCGCTACTGGCGGCGTTGTTGCAGCAGCGCGGTTTCTCCGACCCGACCGCAGCGCGCGCGTTCTTGCAGCCGCGATTGGCCACGGTGGAAGACCCAGCGTGTTTGAAAGACTTGCCCAAGGGCGCTGCGCGCCTCGCCGCCGCCATCCGCTCAAAAGAGTTGGTTGTGGTCTACGGCGACTACGACGTCGACGGCATGAGCGGCACGGTGATCCTGCTGAACTTCATCCGCCAAGCCGGCGGCCGCGCCGAGTGCTACATCCCCAACCGCCTCAAAGAGGGCTACTCGTTCAACGATGGGGCGTTAGACACCATCTTGAATGGCGCCGAACGCCCCGGTGTTGTCATCACAGTCGATCACGGCACCTCCGCTGTGGCCGGCATCGCGCGGCTGGCCGATGCGGGCGTCGATGTGATCGTCACCGACCATCACCACCCGCCCGCAGAATTGCCGCAGCGCGCCTACGCGCTGATCAACCCGCGGCAAACAGATTGTCCTTCCAAGGCCAAAGACCTGTGCGGCGCGGGCGTGGCTTTCAAGTTGGCTTGGGGCACTGCGGTGGCGCTGCACGGCACGGCGAAAGTCAGCGACGAGTTGCGCGCCTTCTTAGTGGAAGCCACAGCCATGGTGGCCATCGCCAGCATCACCGATGTGGTGCCGCTCACCGGCGAGAATCGGGTGCTGTGCCGCCACGGCTTGGGCGCGTTGGGCAAAGTGACCATGCCGGGGTTAGATGCGTTGATGCGTTTGTCAAAGCTGGAAGGCAAGCCGGTGCAAGCTGTGCATGTGGGCTTCCGCCTCGGGCCGCGCTTGAATGCCGCAGGCCGTTTGGGCATTGCCGAAAAGGCTGTGGAATTATTGTCCACGCGCGATCAGCATCGCGCCGCAGAACTCGCAGCAGAATTGGATGCCGCCAACGAAAAGCGCCGCGCGTTGGAGCGCGAAATGCTGGCCGAGGTGCTGGCCCTGCGCGAGCTGCAAGATTTCCCCGGAGACCGCGGCATCTGCATAGGCGCGAAGAACTGGCACCCTGGGGTGATTGGCATCGTTGCGGCGCGACTGGCGGAACGGCACCAAGTGCCTGCGATGGTTGTGGCTTTGAACGGCGCGGACGGGCGTGGCAGTGCGCGCAGCCGCACCGGCGTGAACCTCGCACAGTTGATGCAGGAATTACTGCCCTTCGTCGTCAGCGGCGGCGGCCATGCTGGCGCTGCGGGATGCACCGTCACCGAAGAGCAATTCCCTGCCTTTAAGAGCGCATTCGAAGAAGTGTCAGCGCGGTTGTTGCGAGAAGCCCCAGCGCCTGTGCAGTCTGCCGATGTGCTGACGAGTTTCAGCGCGCTCGGGCCGCGGCTGGTGGAAGAGCTGGAACAACTCGCCCCTCACGGCGCGGGCAACCCCATCGCGCGCTTCGTCACCCAGCGCTGCAAAGTCATCGGCGCTCCGCGACGCGTGGGGCGCGACCGTTCCACCCTGCAATTCCAAGTGCGGGAAGGCGAAGTGGCGCAGCGCTGCGTGGGTTTCGGCATGGGCGACAGATTGCCCGAGTTGATCGACCTTCCCGAAATCGACTTGCTCTACGAATTGTCCTTCGACGACTACCGCGGCGCGGGGAACATCCAGTTGCAGATCGTGGACTTCCGCCGCAGCGGCGCATGACGCCGCTGCAGCAGTCCGGATTACGCCGCGCTGGGGCGCGCCTTGCGCGGCCACGCCACCTTCACCAACAACCCAATAATCAACACGAACGGCAGCAGCGCCAACATGTCTGCATAGGCCCCTGCATAGAAGGGGTTGTGCGCTTCGGCCCACTCGGTCATTCCCTTGTCGAAGTCGCCCATAATTCCTGCGAGGAATGCAATCAGGATGCCTGCGATGGCGCCACCAGCGATGTAGCCCGACGCCAGTAACACGCCTGGTGAGCGATCGCCGTCAGCAGTCAATTCCTCTTCGCTCTTGCCCTTACTGGATGGCAAGCTGCGCGCGCGGCGGTCCACCAGCCAACGCACGGCTCCGCCCACGAAGATGGGTGCGGAAGCTGCGAGCGGCAGATAAACGCCCACTGCGAAAGCCAAACTGGGCACGCCCGCCAATTCCAACACCAGTGCAATCATCGCGCCCATAATCACCAAAGCCCACGGGAGTTTGCGGTCCAGAATGCCCTTGATGATGTAGGACATCAGCGTGGCTTTAGGCGCATCGAACTTCGTGACAGAACTTCCGTCGGGGCGTTTCTTGATCGAGCCATTGATGCCCGGGTCTACGAGGTAACGCGCAGTGCCATCCCGCGGGTCCACCAAGAAGCGCGCGGCATTGCCGTTGTCATCGACGCGATTCCAAACTTTGTAAGTGTTGCTGTCGTCCTTGGCTTGCGGGCCATGCAAGGCTTCTACTTTGTCGAGAGTCGCGGGATCGACGCGCAGATTGCGCGCCTGAACTTCGGCCGCGCCGATGGGCATGTACACCGTGGCGGAATCATTCAGGCGGATGAGGATGGGCCCGAGGACCAGCGCTGACGCCAGCGCACCCAACAGAATGGCGACCTGTTGGTGGCGCGGTGTGGCGCCGACCAAGAAGCCCGTTTTCAAGTCTTGCGATGTCGCCCCGCCGTTACTCGCGGCGATGCACACGATGGCGCCCACTGATAGCGCTGTCACGTAATAGTGCGGCGCGGTCCAGCCCATCACCAAGAACATGAGGCAGGTGAGTAGCAAAGTGGCAACAGTCATGCCGGAAATGGGATTGGACGACGAACCGATTTCGCCGCACAAGCGCGACGACACGGTGACGAACAGGAAGCCGAATACGACGATCAAGATGGCGCCCAAGATGTTCATTTCCAGCATGGGTGCGAGGCTGATCACCGCCACGATGGAGAGGATGCCGATGAACACGACTTTCATGGGCAGGTCGCGGTCCGTGCGTGCAATGACACCATTAGATTTCTTGCCGCCCACATCGCCCAAGCCGTGTTTGAGGCCGCGCCAAATCGTTGGCAGCGAGCGCAGCAGCGAAATGATGCCGCCCGCAGCCACCGCGCCAGCGCCGATGTACAGCACATATTTCCCGCGCACGGCACCGGGCCCCATGTCGCGGATCAGTGTTTCTCCAGGCGGCAAGGGCGCGTCCAAGCCATCACCGAAGAACTTGATCATGGGAATGAGCACGAGGTAGGCGAGCACGCCGCCGCCCACCATGATCGATGCGATGCGCGGGCCGATGATGTAGCCCACGCCCAAGAGCTCGGGCGAAATGTCCATGCCCACGCTGCCGCCCTTGAGCGGCTCATGAAACTCTTTTTCGGGCTCGGCCTTCCAGCCTTTGAAGGCCACCATCCAACTCTTGTAAACCAGCCCCAACAAGAAACCGCCAATGATGGTGCCAGCCCCCGCGAGTGCGGGCCCGGTGTTATGCGAGGCGCTCGACATCGCTTTGGATTCATCATCAGCGCCGGCCTTCAGCACTTCGGCGCAAGCAGTGCCCTCTGGATATTTCAGAACTCCGTGCTGTTCGACGATCAGCGCACGCCGCAGCGGGATCATCATCAAGATGCCGAGCAAAGCTCCGAGCACCGCCACCAAGGAAACGCGCACCACTTCCAAGTCGAAGCCCAGAATCATGATGGCGGGCATGGTCACGCCGACGCCGAAAGCGATGGATTCCCCCGCCGAGCCCGCGGTTTGCACGATGTTGTTTTCTAAGATCGTGGCATCGCGTCCGCCAAAGCGTTTGACCAAGCGGAACAGCGTG
Organism: Singulisphaera sp. GP187; assembly: GCA_945907755.1. Taxonomy (GTDB): domain Bacteria; phylum Planctomycetota; genus SXUL01. The sequence continues at coordinate 5,690 of CAMDTN010000075.1, forward strand.
ATGGAAATCACCGCCACCGGAATGCTGGCGCTGACCGTGAGTCCTACGCGCAGCACTAAGTACAGCGACGACGCGCCAAAGACCATGCCTAACAGAGTGCCCACAACCAGCGCACGCAAGCTGAGCTCACGCTGCTGCGCAGCAGCCGGAATGTAGGGTTCGAACGGACGGGCCTGAGTGGACATGGGCTTCTCCAAAGGCTTCAGTCCCACGCCGCCCTATTGGCCGCGCACACTGCCGCCCGCCCTGTGCATAAGGCCCAAGCCCCGCTCCTGTCAACCTGCGCCAGCCCAAACTGACCCGGCGGCGGACGGAGCGCCAGGCTTCCTGCACTCATCCACGCGGTGGACGACTTCCGCCGCGAACTTGGCGATTTCAGCGGCGCAACAGAGTCATTGCACCGTCCTCTCCGCGAAAGACAACTGATGGGCCTTCAGGCTTCTCGGTAGGCAGCAGCCATAGGTGTGGGTCTCGGCGGCTCGCACTCTCGTTCTGCGGGGCCTCCAGCAGCGCAACCTGCACCCATCTTCCTTCCCGCTGAGCGAAGTACAGCAGGCGTACGCGGCGCGTCGTTCCTTCCGTGACCGTCGTCGTCAACCAAACCTGATCGCCATCGATGGCTATGGCATAGCATTTTTGTGCAACAACAGTGTTAGATCTGTAGGCTTCGATTTCCCACTTGGCTAAGTCCTTGCTCCGATAGAAGCGCAGCGCCGAATCGATCCTGCCTTCGTCACCGGTGCGAACGGCCAACAGTGATGCGTCGCGCCAGCGCACCACGCGTGGGCTGGAGCCCACGGTGATTCTTGCGCCTACGAGTAGTACCGGGTACTGGCCAGCGGCCGCAGCTGGAGGTCCCGCTTCTGTGCCGCTCGGCAATTTGGCCGACCAGATCACATCACCATCATCGTAGTCATCGCCCGCGAAGATCGCACGACCATCGCCACAGCCGATGACACGAACCACGCCCGACGATTCTATTAACTGCAAATCCCAAATATCCCGGAGGATTGGCCCCTTATGCCCCTTAGGCACCTGGTCTAATGCAATCCACTGCAAGTGGCTTTCAACGACAGCAACATCCATCGCGCGCAGGTGCGCTACGGTACCTGCAGCACCCGCATCGTGCGGATTCTTGGTGCACCACCAATAGTCGAGGCCGCGGCCGCCACCCTTGTGGAAGTTGCTAACCAACGCCCAAGAGCCATCCTGTCGCATCAGGAAGCCCATTCGCTGCCCCACTGACGCTGGACCGAAACCCGGTTTGCTCCAGACCTCCGACTCAGATTCATCGTCCTGCAATAGCCGCTCACCGCTCAGCCGACGAATGAGCACTTGATCACGCCTGTTGCGTAGCCGTAGCTCCAGCATGCTCAACTCACTGCCGGTTCGAAACAGCGCGACCCCACGGACAATCGGCGCCAGCACGCCGTCCCAATCTTGCGCGTGGCACGACCCGCTCGAACACATCAGCCCGGCAATCACCATCAAACTTATTGCGTAGTGCACAAACTCCCCTACAGGTCTTTGTTCCGCTCCGGGTTTCCTGGACACTGAGTTGAGGGTAATCACGCAGGCACCTTGCTGTCAAGAAGATCGCGACGAACAGCGGCCGGTGGACGGTGCGTTCGGAAGAATCTTTCAATACAGCCATTGCCTTCGGGCGCGCGCACAAAGGCGGGGTTCGATTTCATGCCGAGAAAAGCTATCTCGGCCTGAAAGTGAGCGCTGACGAATTGGCTGCCATGATCGTGCCGTCGTGGATGCGTGGGCCCAAAGTCCGCTGCGCACGACCTGGCGCGAGCAAACGGGCTTCGCGCATGAGACGCAGCGTGCGCTGCTTCGACGTGCGCACTCCCGGCCGTCTTCGGGCCACGTTTACGGCCGTAACCGTGGCTCCCACCGCACCGCTAAAGGGTCGCGTTCCTCATGCTTGCGCAAGAGCTATTTCAGGCACTCGTTGTCAATCGTCAGCTCGCCGATGAGCGCCTTCAGGTCGCGGGTTTGATCTTGCAGTTCAGGGACAGCCTGGGTCTTCAGGCCGGCTTGGCCCGAA
>CAMDTN010000076.1 GCA_945907755.1 Singulisphaera sp. GP187
AATGAGGAGTCGCATCACAATCAACACTATTGGTTGAATCTTGAATACCATGGCCTCGGTGCAGGGGCGTGGGGACGGCTGGGTCAACAACGCACGCGCAATGTTTGCTCGCCGGCGCAATACATCCGCAGGATCACAGAGCGCGGCGAAGCGGTTGAGGAAGTGGACACTTTGGGCCCCGCCGAAGACTGGATGGAATGCCTCACCAGCGGGTTGCGCACCACACGGGGCGTAGATCTTCGTTCGCTGAGGGAGCGCACCGGTATCGACACCCAACAAGCCGCTGCGACTGTCTTGGACGAGATTCAACGCTTAGCCCTCGGAAGCTGCGAAGGCGAGCAGTTACGTCTCAGTCGTGATGGCATGTGGGTCTTAGACAGCATCCTCAGTCGCTTTCTTGATTATGTGCCACGATCAGCATGATCTTGCTGCTCGACAACTACGATTCGTTCACGCACAACTTGGCGCATCTGCTAACCGCGGAAGGTGCGGAATTGAGAGTTGTGCGTTGCGACGCCATCAGTGTGGGCGAGGCGCTGGCCCTTTGCCCCGAAGCCGTTGTGCTGTCGCCTGGCCCAGGGCACCCTTCCGACCGCGGCATCGCCGAAGCACTGTTGCGCGCGTTGGCGGGCCGTTGTCCCGTCTTGGGCGTGTGCTTGGGCCACCAAGCCTTGGCCACGGCGTTCGGGGGTAAGGTCGTGCGCTCAACGCAACCACAACACGGCAAGACATCGCTGGTCGCACATGACGGGCGCGACGTGTTCGCTGGGCTGCAGCAACCCTTCGAAGCCATGCGCTACCATTCGCTCGTGGTGGATCCGTTGTCACTGCCAGCAGGATTCACCGTCAGCGCCACCCTCGCGGAAGAGAGCGGCATCATCATGGGGCTGCGTTGCGATCACCTGCGTCTGCACGGAGTCCAGTTCCACCCCGAGTCGTTCCTTACGCCATGGGGCGGCCAGCTTGCGCGCAACTTCTTGCAACTCGTAAAGCAATCATGATCTCTTTTGCCCAACGCCTCTTCGCGGCCGCCGCCCAGAAACGCTCGAGTGTGTGCGTAGGCATCGACCCGCGCCTTGCCTCGCTTCCTGGAACCATGCGGAACGTGGCACGAGGTGACGCCGCGGCCCAAGCCGCAGCCTTTGAAGAGTTCAGCGTGGGCGTTTTGGATGCGGTGGCACCGACGGCCGTGGCAGTGAAACCCCAAGCGGCCTTCTTTGAGCGTCTTCGCGCTCCAGGCTTCGCGGCCTATGAACGCGTTTGCCGGGCAGCGCGTGACCGCGGTTTGTTGGTAGTGGCGGATGTGAAGCGCGGCGACATTGGCACCACAGCGGAGGCTTACGCGGAAGCCTTCCTTGGCGGCGACGAATTTGCCCCCATGGCGGACGCTTGCACCGTGAACGCCTATCTTGGCTCTGACGGCGTGAGGCCCTTCGTGCAGCAAGCCCTGCGCCATCAAGGCGGCTTGTTTGTGTTGGTGAAGACCAGCAACAAGAGCAGCAGCGAGTTTCAAGACATTGACTGTAGTGGCGCGCCGGCCTACGAGCGCATGGCGCAACTTGTGAACTCGTGGAACACGCCGGCTGACACTACTGGCTACGGGTCGGTTGGCGCCGTGGTTGGCGCCACGTGGCCCGACCACTTGCGCCGCTTGCGGCAATTGTTGCCTGCGAGCGTGTTGTTGTTGCCGGGTTATGGCGCGCAAGGCGCTGGCGCGGCCGATGTCGTTCCGGGCTTCGATGCCACCGGACGCGGCGCGTTGGTCACAGCCAGTCGCTCCGTCACCTTCCCATGGGGCGATGGTACGGCGCCGTCTGATTGGCGCGGCATGGTGGCGGAAGCGGCAGAAAAGATGCGCGCAGAAATCGCTGCAGCCCTCGACAGGAGCGGGTGACCCCGTGCAGCCCACGCCGTGGTTTGTCCAAGCATTTGGGCCTAACTACCCTCGCGTCTATGCCGCCCGTGACGGCAGCCTCGCCGCAACAGAAGCGCAGTTCTTGGCCAACGCTCTAAACCTGCGCGCGGGCATGAACTGCTTGGACATTGCCTGCGGACAGGGGCGCCACCTGCAGGCGCTGCGCACCAGCGGCGCCACCATGGTGGGTGTCGATCTTTCTTGGGCGCTGTTGCAAGCGGCGCGCGGCGCTGCAGTTGTTCGTGGCGACATGCGCGCACTTCCTTTTGCCGATAATTCGTTTCACGCGGCGTACTCGGTGTTCTCCAGCTTTGGTTACTTCGAAGACGAGCAACAAGATGTGCAGTCACTGCGCGAAGCATGGCGTGTGCTGGCCCCAGGCGGCCGCTTTGTGCTGGACTTGGCTGAACCACAACAGGTGCGCGCGCAATTGGTGCCGCGGTCGGAACGCGTCCAAGCGGACGCCGCCATCGTCGAAGAACGCCGCATGGAAGGGCGCTGTGTGTTGAAGCGCGTGCGCATCACTTGCAACGGCCGCACGGAAGAATGGGAAGAACGGTTGCGCTTGTACACACCACAGGAAGCCGCCGCAGCCTTGCAAGCCGTGGGCTTTCATCCGCTGCGCCTTGCCGGTGGTTTGTGTGGCGAGGCAACAAGCGGCTCTGCGCGGCATGTTCATGTGGCGGAGAAGCGCGCATGAGGATCACACGCGTCGCCAGCAAGTCATGCGCGCCAACGCAGGGCTTTGACCAAATCTTGCGCGTCGCTGCGGACGAACGCACACGCGATCGGTTCCCACACGCCCCCGATGTGCGTGGCGTGCTGGCAGCAGCGCAGCCGGTGTTGCGTCAAGCGCGGCCACAGCCCGCTGTGATTCAGTCGTTGCAGCGGTTCAACCTCGAACTCAACAACACCGCTGGCGCCAGTGCGGCGGAGCGGCTGACCCACCCACGGGCGCTGGTGGTGATCACCGGCCAACAACCGGCGTTGTTCGGCGGGCCGCTGCTAACGCTGCACAAGTGCATTGGTGCGGTGCTGTTGGCGCGCGCACTCGAACAAGCTCACGGCGCGCCGGTGGTGCCTGTGTTTTGGGTGCACTCGGTAGACCACGACATTACGGAAGCCAATCGTGTGTTGGTGCCCGGTGGCGGCGACTGGCGCCGCGCTGTAACGAGCATCGTTGCAGCAGGTCGCTGCCTCGCGCGCGTCGCCTTGGACGAACAAGCCTTGGCGGAGATCGGAGCTCTCGCGGATGCACTGGACTTGCCGCGCCAGTTACAGCCCACGCTTGGGGAAACACTGGCGCATTGGTCGACGCGCTGCTTGATGCATCTGCTGCCGCCAGACTTAGGCGTGGTGCTGGCGGACGCACATCAACTGATGCCGCATTGCGCAGAGTTTTGGCAACGCAGCATCGTCGAGCGGAATGCTATGGGCGAGGCAGTGGCTACAGGAACTGCGCGGGTGCAAGCGTTGGGCCAAGAGGCTCAGGTGATGCCGCGCGACCCATTGCAACTGTTCCGCGAAGACACCACAGGCGCTCGCGCGCGCGTGCTTTCTGTCGGCGGATTGCGTTGCGAGACAGCACAGGGCGCGCAACCGACCAACGAGCAAGAGTTGTTGGCGCTGGCCGCCGCGCACCCCGATCGATTTTCTCCAGGGGTTCTGTTGCGCCCGCTGTTGCAACAATGGTTGTTGCCCGTGTGTGCGCATGTGAATGGCCCAGCAGAGAATGCATATTTCGCGCAACTGCCCGAGCTGTTCGCGGCAGCGCGTTTGCCGCTGCCGGCGCTGTTGCCTCGTCCAAGCCTCTCTTGGGTGCCGCGCCGCGCAGAGCGCTGGATCAAACAATTTGGAGTTGATCCCGAGAGCCTGTTGACGCTGCCAAGCGCTTGGCCCACACCAGCGCCAAGCGAGTCGGCGGAACAACAAAAGTTGCAGCAGGCGGCGCAAGCACTGGCGCAGATAGCGCACGACGCGGGTGCCACCAGTGGGGCAGAAGCACAGGCCGCGGCATTTTCTGCGACCATCGCCAAAGCTACCGAACGATTCCTAGCGGCCCTTGAACACAGGCGCAACGAAACCGAGGGATCCGCGCGAACCGCGCGCCACAAATTGAGCGCGTTGCTGCATCCGCACAGCGAGCCGCAGGAACGCGCGCTCAGCGCTTGGGCCGTGCTTGGGCCAACAGCGCGCGAAGACATCGCCACAGCATTCACAAACTTTGATCCATTCGATTATCGGCACGCATTGGTGCGCCTTGGCGCCGAGGAGCTGTCATGAATACAGGCGTTGACATACTCGCGTTCGGTGCGCACCCCGACGACGTGGAATTGACCGTGGGCGGAACGCTGTTGCGCGCCGCGGCTTCAGGGCGCAGCTTCGCCATCGCCGACTTGAGCGCGGGCGAATGTGGCACACGCGGCAGCGCGGCACTGCGCGCCACCGAAGCAGCTCAAGCGGCGCAAACGCTGGGTGCTAGCGGCCGAGAGTGCTTGGGCCTACCTGACGGCGCCATCCTGCTCACCGAAGCGTCGCGCTTGGCGGTGGTGCACTGCATCCGCCGCTGGAAACCACGCGTGGTGATTGCACCCGACGAAGACGACTTGCACCCAGACCACGCATGGACTGGTCGCATTGTGCGAGAGGCCGCGTTCTTGGCCGGTGTTGCCAAAGTGGGCAGCGGCGCGGCGCATCGGCCGCAAGCGGTCATTGCTTGCTTTGCCCACACCGTGCGCGAGCCCGATTTCGTGGTGGACATCAGCGCTCATTTTGAACTCAAGCGCGCGGCCTGCGAGGCTTACAAGAGCCAGTTCTTCAACCCCAACAGCACCGAGCCCGCAACCTTCATCGCACGCCCGGAGTTTTGGGGCTGGTGGGAAGGGCGCGCTCGTGCCTTCGGGCAGCGCATAGGCGCCGTGTACGGCGAAGCGTTTGTGCATCGTGGTCCGTTGCGCGTGGACGACGTGGTCGCGCAGTTCGCAGACTACGGCTACTACCCGCGGGAGTCTCGTTAGTTGCTGCGCCCACTACGCATCGGCATCACTTGCCACCCGACCTACGGTGGCTCTGGCGCACTGGCCACAGAGCTGGCCCGCGCGCTGGCGCACAACGGCCACGAAGTGCATTTGGTGGCGTACGCGCCGCCATTCCGCTTCGAGGAGCAGCCGCGCCTCACGCTGCACGAACTGAAAGTTCCCGACTACCCGCTCTTCCGTTACCCACCGCACGACATGGCCCACGCAAGCCGCTTGGCGCAAGTGATCGTTGAAGCCAAGTTGGATGTCCTGCACGCGCACTACGCCATCCCGCACAGCATGAGCGCATGGTTGGGCCGCGAGATCGCCGGCCGCCCCGAAGTGGGCATCGTCACCACACTGCACGGCACCGATGTCACACTCGTCGGCGCCGACCCCGTGTTTCGCCCCGCGCTGCGTTTTGCGCTAGCGCGCAGCGACGCCATCACAGCGGTGTCGGAATGGCTCGCGCAGCAAACCAATGCCGCGGTGTGCAGCGAGTGCGCAGTCGAGGTCATCCCAAATTTTGTCGACACCGCGCGCTTCAAGCCATTAGTGGCGCCAGAGCTGCGCCGCCGTTTTGCCAACGACGACGAGGTGTTGCTGGCGCACGCGAGCAACTTTCGTCCGGTGAAACGCGTGGGGGATGTAGTGGCGGCTTTCGCGCTGGTGGCGCAGCAGCGCCCCACACGTTTACTGCTGATCGGCGACGGTCCAGAGCGCGTAGCCGTCGAGGCGGCGTTGGACGCGCTGCATCTGCGTCACTTGGCCACCTTTGCGGGCGAAGTGGCCGACCCTGCCGAGATCATGTCTTGCCCAGATTTTTTCCTGTTGCCATCGGACGCGGAGAGTTTTGGGTTGGCCGCATTGGAAGCGATGGCTTGCGGTGTCGTGCCCATAGGCACCGATGCAGGCGGGTTTCCAGAGCTAGTGCACGCCGGCGCCGCCGGCGCACTAGTGCCTGTTGCGCGGCCAGACTTGCTGGCCAGCACAATATTGGACTTGCTCGACGACAAAGCGCGCTGCGACAGAATGCGCACAGAAGCCCTGCGTTGCGCGCGCGGCGAATTCTCTGCGCAGCAAGTAGTGCCGCGCTACGAGGCGCTCTACCGCTCGGTCATTTCGAGGCGTGAAAGCCAGCGCGCCGCCGCGTCACCGAGCGGCTCGGAAGGCACGATGCCGTAGCGCTGCGCCACAACATTCAGCGTGTGTTTGGTGATGGTGGTGAAGGTCTCGAACACCGCTTCGTGACGCGTTGCCGTGGTGCAGAAGGCGTCCGATTTTCCTGGGTTTAGGTGCGCGTCCAGCTCCTTCTTGTCCAGCACGTCGCCGAGGTCGCGCTTGTTGTATTGCAGCACGATCGGAATCTGTCCAGGTTTCACGCCGTTGATGGCGAGGTTCTCGTGCATGGCTGCGAGGCACTCGATGTTTTCTTGCAGGCGCTCGCGCGTGGAATCCGCCAAGAACACGATGCCATCCACGCCCATCAGCAAGCAGCGGCGCGTGAGGTTGTAGCGGACTTGTCCTGGCGCGGTGTACCCCTGCAAACGGATGCGATGCCCGCACAGCGGGCCGAGGTCGATGGGGAGAAAATCAAAGAACAGCGTGCGCTCGTCGTCGGTCTGCAGCATCACAGGGCGCGTTGTTTGCCCTGGGTCGAGGATGCTATGCACCGCCCTCAGCGAGGTGGTCTTGCCACCAAGCCCAGGCCCGTAGTAAACGAGCTTGCAAGTGATGCTCTTGTCGCTGGAGTTAAAAACGCTCATTGAAGGTGGTTAGTAAGCAGTTGATATGAGGAAGAGCCGATCGTGGTGTCCATGGTTTTCGGCACCACGAGCACCGCGCTTGACTCTTACAGGCTAGGATACTCCAAGCATGCGCCATTTTTGTGATCACAATGCCACGACCCCTGCAGATCCGCGGGTGTTGGAGGCCATGGGCCCATGGTTAGGTCTAGCAGCCAACGCCAGTTCATTGCACACAGAAGGGCGCGCCGCGCGTCGCGCTTTGGAAGACGCACGCGAACACGCCGCGCAGCTCTTGGGCGCGGAACCTCGCGACTTGGTGTTCACCAGTTCTGCAACCGAAGCGAATAATACGGTCATTCGCAACTGGGATGGCCCCTGTGCGGTCAGCGCCATCGAGCACCCTTCTGTCTTGGAACCAGCGAGCGCAGTTGTCGGGTGTCGATTGCTGCCCGTGGATTCTCTCGGCGTCTTGGTGTTGAGGGCGCTGGATGCTGCGCTCGCTTCCGGTGTGCGTCATGTTGCGCTGATGGCGGTGAACAACGAAACCGGTGCGGTGCAGCCGTGGCAAGAGGCGGCGGCGCGCTGCGCGGAGGCGGGCGCCAGTCTGCATATTGATGCTGTGCAGGCAGCGGGACGAATCGCATTCACGGTGCCTACAGGCAAGGGCATGAGCCTTGTGCTGTCAGGTCACAAGCTCGGTGGCCCGCAAGGCGTGGGCCTGCTATGGCTGGCACCGGAAACACGCTTGAAACCACTGTTGCGCGGCGGCGGGCAAGAACGCATGCGGCGTGCGG
>CAMDTN010000077.1 GCA_945907755.1 Singulisphaera sp. GP187
GACATAGAACTTGTCGCCTGCTTTGGGCAATTGGTTCAGGCCGGTGATTTCCACAGGCATTGAAGGGCCAGCTTCGGTGATGGTTCTACCGGTTGGGCCCTTGATGGTGCGGATGCGACCAAAGGCTGTACCGCACAAGAAAATGTCGCCGCGGCGCAGTGTGCCGTCGTTAATGATGAGGCGCGCAATGCTGCCTTCGCCCTTGCTCTGCTGCGCTTCGATCACCGTGCCGATGGCCGGGCGCTTGGGATCTGCGCGCAGTTCCAAGATGTCGGTTTCCAAAGCGAGATGTTCAAGGAGTTCTTTGACACCCTGCTTGGTGGTGGCGCTGGTTTCGATGATGGTGGTCTGACCGCCCCACTTCTCATCTTGCAGGCCTTCGATAGCGAGTTCCTGACGCACCCGGAGCGGGTTCGCTTCGGGTTTATCGATCTTATTCATGGCCACCACGATGGGCACATTCGCGGCACGGGCGTGGGCGATAGCTTCCTTAGTCTGTGGCATGACGCCGTCGTCGGCGGCAACAACCAACACGACAACGTCGGTCACCTGTGCGCCGCGAGCGCGCATTTCAGTGAAGGCGCGGTGGCCTGGAGTATCCAAGAACACCACGGCCCGGCCGTCAGCCAGTTCCACGCGCGTCGCACCGATGTGCTGCGTGATGCCGCCGTGTTCCTTGCCCGCAACATTGGAAATGCGGATGGCGTCGAGCAATGAGGTCTTGCCGTGGTCGACATGGCCCAAGAAAGTGATGATGGGGGAGCGCGGCACGCCGGCACCATCCCCGCGGCGCGTGGCCTCGGCGATGACTTCGGTTTCCACATCCTTCTTCTCTTCGCAGGTGATCTCGCAGTTGAATTCGATGCCCAACAACTCGATGGTCTCTTTGTCCAGCGGGTCGTTGATCTTCACCATGCGCTTGTGGTTCACGAACAAGCGTTGAATGAGCAAGTTGGCCTTCACGGCCATCTGTTCGGAGAGACCCTTGACGGTCAGGGGTAGCTGCACCGTCAGCGTCGCCGGAACTTGCACTTCCTCTTGCCGGGCGCGCTGGCGCGAATCTTGCTGCGCTCCAGGAGTGCGGTCGCGCGTGCCGGGGGCGCCAGGGCCACCGCGAGTGCCACCGAGAGGCGGACTCCCACGACGACCGGTGACGACAAATGTGCGCGAGCCGCCTTCGGAACGAGTAGCGATCAGACCCGCTTGGCCGGGGCGACGAGCTTGCGCGGCGGGCAGTTCCTTGCGTCCAAGAATCTCTGCGGTGCGCCGCGGCGGCAGTACCTTGGTGGGGCCTGCCGCATCGGGCGGGCGCACAGGCGTGGTGCCTGCGGCAACGCGCACAATGCGCATGGGCGGTGCGCTCAAGCGCTGCGGTTCAACTCGCGGCGCCTCGGGAGCACGCGGTGCAATGGCAGGTCTTACACCTGCGCGCTGCACGGCGACAAGTTTGGTTGGGTTGGCTGTGACGACTGGCTCGCGTGCGGGTTCGGCTTGCACCGGAGCATGCACATGAGCTGCAGCCGGCGCGTGGATGCCCCGCGCCGCGACGATGCGCACAGGAACTGGAGTCGGCGCGGCTTGTGGCTGGGGAGTTAGCTCGCTGCGAGCAGCAGCAGATTCATGATCATGCGCAGGCTGGAGATCAGCATCAGCAGTCTCGAACTCAGCCGCGTCAACGGCAACGGGAGCAGTGACTACTGGCTCCGGTTCAATGACAGCAACTGGCGCTGGCTTTAGGTCCTCGAGGAAGGCACGGAGCATCATCTCCTCGTGCGCTTCCAACGCAGCCATATGGTTCTTCAGATTAATGCCGTGGCGTGCTGCTTCTTCAAGGATCAACTTTGAGTCGATCCCGAGTTCCTTAGCAAGTTGGTGAACGCGTGTCTTCTTGGTCGCCATTGGCTGGGAAGATCACTCCTGGGGCGCGATGGAATCCGCTGAGGGGGCGTGAGCACCCTCCTGCGCAGGCGGTGTTGAACGGTCCTGGGGCAGGCCCGCTGTGTAGATTTCGTTGTCAGTTGTGGCCGCAGCTTGAATGCTCGCGTCCTTGGCACTCAGGATATTGATGTTCCAATCCGTGAGTTTGGTGGCGAGGCGCACATTTTGCCCCTTCTTGCCGATGGCGAGGGACAAGAAGTCCTCAGGCACGATGACATCTGCCTGACGCGCTTCGTCGTGCAGGGTGATGCTCTCGATTTCGGCGGGCTTGAGTGCGTTCATGATCAGCACTTCAGCCTCATCGCTCCAGCGGATCACATCGATTTTCTCGCCACCCAGTTCATCGGTGACATTGCGAATGCGGCTGCCGCGCACACCCACGCAGGCGCCGACGCAATCGACACGCTGATCGTAGGAGAACACCGCCATTTTGGTGCGATAACCAGGCTCGCGTACGAGCCGCTTGATTTCGAGAGTGCCCTCAGCGATCTCAGGCACTTCCAGTTCGAAGAGGCGGCGAATGAAATCCTCGCTGGTGCGCGAAAGTTCTACCTGCACGCGGGCGCCGGTGATGCGCACATCTTTGATAATGGCGCGCAAGCGGTCACCCACGCGAGGGCTTTCGCCACGGATGCGATCTGTGCGTCGCAGCACGCCTTCGGACTTGCCCAGTTGCACAACGATGTCGTCGCGTTCGAAGCGCGTGACTTCGCCGGTAACCAGTTCGCCCCGTCGCGATGCATATTCGCCCATCACCGCGCTTTGTTCGGCTTCACGCAACTTCTGGATAATGACTTGCTTAGCTGTCTGGGCGGCGATGCGGCCGAGAGTAGTGGCGTCGATGGCCTTGCCGTCCATCGTGGCGGCTAACTCACCGGACTTGCGGTCGATACGGACCACGATCTCCACGCTTTGTTCAAAGCGCTTGCGTACGGCGGATTCAATGCCCGCCTCAAGCCCCTGGATGAGTACCTCGGGGTCGATGTCGCGCTCCCGGTGGATTGCATCCACCTGTCTGAGCAATTCGGCACCATTCATGCGTCTCTCCGCACCCAGCCGGTTCCGCAAGGCGAAAGCCGACCCTGCCGCAGCGCTTGCTGCGGAAAAAAAGACGAAGCCCGCGGCGCGCGCCTCGTCCACCAAGCCTCGCACGGACAACCATGTCCACACGCGACGATGGCACGATAGCCGCGCCCCATCCACGCGTCAAGGAATGGAAAGTATCATCCTGCATCGACTTCAGCCCAAATGTGGAGGCTTCCGGTGGACTTAGCTCGCCGTCAACTCTTGGTTCCTGTGCTCGCCGCGATCCTAGGCATCGCCTTGGTCTTGGGCAGCATCGTGCTGGGCCGCTCACGGGTGTCCGCCTTCATGGACGCTTCGACGCTGCGCGCAGAAACCGAGACGGCCACCTGGTTGGGGCGGCGGGCCTACGCGGTGTTCCTTGAGCAGGCACCTGGCATCACGGGGTCGCCCGAGCGTGCTGCTCCTTCCAACCCTCGTTTGTGGCAGGCGGCTTTTCCCGCGGTGGCTGCGGAATTCGCAAAGTACCCCGACTACCGCGGCATGCTCTTGCTGGTGGGCACAGTGCGTCTTGTCGATGGAACCGTGACCGGACTCGATGAACAGTTGCAGTGCACTGCTGCGGTGACTCTGCACGCTGATGGTGTTGTGCATGCGCGCGTGCCAGTCGCCAACGCACCCGAAGTGCAAATGGCATTGGCGCGCAGCAATGCGTCTCATGCTGCAGAACGCGACGGCCTGATGAACTTCGTTGCTTTCGTGCCCGTGACGGTCGCCGTCGCTGCCTGGGTTGCGGTGTTGTCGTTTTGGTATTTCGGTCGTGGCGTGCGCAGTGTGTTGCGCGAACGCGAACAAGCGCGTATGCGCATGGCTACCTTGGCGGAAGCAGCGCGCGGCATTGCCCACGAAGTGCGCAATCCCCTGAATGCGGTGTCGTTGACACTGCAGTACATGCAGCGCTTGGTCGAGCGCCGCGGGACGCTGCCGAGCGAAGCAGAGTTCAGCCGCATTCATGCAGAATTGCAGCGCGTGAATGCAGTGGTGGATGGCTTTGTGCGCCTTGCACGCGCCGACCAGTTTCAGATGGAGCGGTTGGATTTGGGCGTCGTGCTGAGCGAACTGGAAGCGGAACTGCGTGCCGCCCCTGCAGGCATCGCTCTCGACAATCAGACCGGGCGCGAGTTGTGGGTTTTCGGCGACCGTGCGCGCCTGACAGAGGTGCTGCGCACGCTGCTGCGGCATCTGAGTGCAAGTGCTGCAAGGACCATCACGCTGCGTTGCGAACGGCAGCACGGACAGGTGCTGCTGCGGCTTGACGTTGCAAAGGTCGGCGCGCTTGATGGGGCCGTTGCAAGCAGCCCGAGCGAAGGTTCGCAGGTTGCAGCTGGCGCAGCGCGTTCCAACAGTCCGCTGTTGGTCCACACACTGTCGCGCATGGTGATCGAGGCGCATGACGGTGCTTTTGCAGTGGAATCTGCTGCCGATGGCACCGAATGTGTTCGCTTGAGCCTGCCAGAGGCGCGCCAATAATGATGGAAGCAGTGTTGCGAGCTTGGTAGGTTTTGCACATGGGCGCTCAGAAAACCCCGCGTGTGTTAGTGGTCGATGACGATGCTGCGCAGGCCCGAGCGCTTGCCGACTTGCTGCGGCTTGAGGGTTTTGAAGTGTGCGTCGCGGCGAGCGCAGCGGAAGCGTTGCAATTGTTGCAGACTGCACCGGTAGACGCGGTGCTGACAGACTTTCATATGCCGGGGACCGATGGGCTCGGTTTGTTGAGCCAAGCGCGGCAGCGCGGTGTGCGTGCGCCCTTTGTGCTCATGACAGCGTTCGGAACTTTGGATGTGGCCGTGAGCGCACTGCGCGCAGGGATGTCGGATTTCGTCACCAAGCCGGTGGACGCAAGCCTGCTGGTACACCGTTTGCGCGCCGCGCTGGAACTGGAAAGCCTGCGTTCGGAGAATGCCGTCCTGAAAACTGCGGTGGAGAATGCCGCCGAGCCGTTGGGCATCGTTGGCAGCAACCCACGCTTCCTTGAGCTCGTGGCGACAGCAAAGCGCGTCGCGTTGAGTAGCGCCACAGTCCTCATCACCGGCGCCAGCGGCAGTGGCAAGGAACTGATTGCGCGTTTGTTGCATGTGCACAGCCAACGGCGCAGCGGGCCTTGGGTAGGCGTGAATTGTGCTGCCATTCCCGATGCCTTGCTGGAAGCAGAACTCTTCGGGCACATGAAGGGCGCGTTCACCGGCGCAAGCAGCGACCGCATCGGGCGCTTTGAAGCGGCGAGCGGCGGGACTTTGTTCCTCGATGAGGTTGGCGACTTGCCGCTGCACCTGCAGCCCAAGCTGTTGCGCGTGTTGCAAGAGCGCAGCGTCGAACCACTGGGTGGTGGCAAGCCCCGCAGCGTTGATGTGCGCTTGGTCACTGCGACACACCGCGACTTGCTGGCCATGGTGCGCGAAGGTCGCTTCCGTGAAGACCTCTACTATCGCTTGAACGTGGTGCCATTGGCGGTGCCGTCGTTGAGTGAGCGCCCGGAAGACATCTTGCCTCTCGCAGGACACTTCTTGGCGCGTTTCTCGCGTGAGAACAACCGCAAACTCAGTTTCAGCCCACCGGCGGAAGAGCGCATGTTGGCGCACTCGTGGCCTGGCAATGTGCGCGAATTGCAAAACTGTGTCGAGCGCGCCGTGGTATTGGCACCCAACGAGACCATCAATGCGGCGGATCTCTTCGGCGCCCGCGAGGCAGGCGGTGGCGGACGCGCGCGCACGCTGGCTGTCAGCGTCTTAGAGAGCGCTGTCAGTCTCGAAGTGTTGGAAGCGGCGTTGATCAGCGAAGCTCTGGCGCGTTCCTCTGGCAATGTGTCGCAAGCGGCGCGCATGTTGGGCGTGACGCGGCGTGCCATGCAATACCGTGCCCAAAAACTTGGGCTGGATGTTGGGGACGATCCGTGACGCGCGTGCAGCTATGGGTGAATGGTGTGCAGCACGAAATCGATGTCGGAATGAGCGTGCGCGCATTGTTGCAGCACCTTGGAGTGCGCGAAGCAGCGTTGGCGGTGGAAGTGAACCGTACAGTGATTCCCGGCAGGGATTACGAAGTGGTTCACCTGCACGCAGGCGATCGGGTGGAAGTGGTCACCTTAGTTGGCGGAGGTTGAGCGATGCAGAATAGCGACGAGGCACTCATCATTGCAGGAAGGCGTTTCGCATCGCGCTTGATGCTGGGAACGGGCAAGTACCCGGACCACGCCACCATGCAGGCGGCGCACGAAGCGTCGGGCGTGGACATGGTCACGGTGGCGGTGCGGCGCGTAGACCTGACCGGCAAGTCTGGCCCAGGCATTCTCGAACACATCGACCGCCAGCGCATTGCACTGCTGCCGAACACGGCGGGGTGTTACACGGCGGACGATGCTGTGCGCACGGCACGCCTTGGGCGCGAAGCCCTCGGCACAGAGTGGGTGAAGTTGGAAGTGTTAGGCGACGAGCGCACATTGCTGCCTGATGTGGGCCCTACTCTGGAAGCCGCGCGCACGCTTGTCGCTGAAGGCTTCAAAGTGTTGGTGTACACATCTGACGATCCCATTGCTGCGCGCCGTTTCGCAGAGCTTGGCGTCAGCGCCGTGATGCCAGCAGGGTCTCCGATTGGATCTGGCTTGGGCGTTCTGAACGCAGTGAACCTGCGTCTGATTCTGGAAGCAGTGAGTTTGCCTGTGATCTTGGATGCCGGCGTGGGCACAGCGTCGGATGTCACGTTGGCCATGGAGTTGGGTGTCGATGGCATTTTGCTGAACACCGCTGTGGCGCAAGCGCGCGAACCCGTGCGCATGGCGCGAGCAATGGCTGCCGCGTGCTCTGCCGGGCGCGATGCCTTTCTTGCAGGCCGCATCGGCAAGAAGCTGTATGGCAGTGCTTCGTCGCCCTTGGATGGGCATTTCGCCGAAGCGCCGCGGCGCGGGAAATGATGCGCGGCGCGCAACGCCCGCTGTGCAGCAATGGGCAAGACCTTGCAGCCATAGCGTTGGCAACGCTGGTGGGTTCGCATTTGTTGCGCTTAGGAATTCGCACCTACTGGCGCGACTTGCCAGCACCGACACCACAGTTGCTGGGATATATCCCGCTGCTTGTCAGCAGCGTGTTTCTTCTGTGGGTTGGGATCAGTCGCATGCCAGGCACCTTAGGTGTGCCGCCGCATTGGCGCGACGCGCTGCGTGGGCTGACCTACTACGCCGCGTTCTTTCCCATTGTGTTGGGCGTGGGCTGGTGCAACGAACAGTTCATTGCGGGCGGCGCGCCGCGCCACCAGAGCCTGATGTTTTTGGATGCAGCGGCACCGTGGGCTCGCATCTCCGTGATCGTGTTGCTGACCACGCTGGTGCCGCTGAGTGAGGAACTGATTTTTCGCGGGTTCTTGCTGCGCGGGCTGGAGGGAATGGCCGGCGCGCACTTTGGTGCTGGGCGCACGGCGCGATGGTTGGCGTTGGGCTTTAG
>CAMDTN010000078.1 GCA_945907755.1 Singulisphaera sp. GP187
CTCGCTCCAACTGGAAGATGCCTGCCGTTGCAGCCGGAGCACGGGTGCACCCAGCATTGCGCCGTCGGCTCGGATCGCCGTGCAAGCGGCGCGTGAGTTGGTGGAGCGCTTGTTGCACAGCGGCAAACCCGTCTACGGCATCACCACAGGTTTCGGCAAGCTCAAAAGCGTGAGCATCGCCCCAGCGGATGCAGTGACTTTGCAGGTGAATCTGCTGCGCTCACACGCCGTTGGCGTGGGGGCCTGCGCGGACGCCACCACGGTGCGTCTGTTGTTGGTGCTGCGCTTGAACACGCTGCTGCGCGGCAACAGCGGCGTGCGCAACGAAGTGTGCGATCAACTGTGCGCTCTGCTCGCACACAACATTCTGCCGGAAGTCCCAGAGCAAGGTTCAGTGGGCGCTTGCGGCGACCTCGCACCACTAGCCCATTTGGCTTTGGTTCTGATCGGCGAAGGCCGCGCGCGCGTCGGCAACTCTGAAGTCCTCTCCGGCGGCGCCGCACTGCAACGCTGCGGGCTGCAGGCTTTGCAACTGCAACCCAAAGAGGGGATAGCGCTGATCAACGGCACCGCGTTCTCCACAGCAGTGGCTGCACTCAGTATGAGCAGTGCGTGGCAAGCTCTTGCGCTGGCAGACCTCGCGGCGGCCATGACCATCGAAGCGCTGCAAGGCTCACACCACCCTGCAGAAGCCCGCGTCGCAGCCATTCGCCCGCATCCGGGCCACGCGCGCTCTGCCGCTAACTTGCGCGCCCTGTTGCACGGCAGCGAGATTGAGGCCGAGCACCATGATTGCGGCAGGGTGCAAGACCCGTACTCGCTGCGCTGCACGCCGCAGGTGCATGGCGCGATCAGCGATGCCCTCGAACATGTGAGCTTGGTGCTGGAACGCGAAATGAACAGCGCTACCGATAATCCCCTCATCTTCGCCGCTGAAGGCGACAGCATCAGCGCTGGCAATTTCCACGGCGAAGCTGTGGCGCTGGTTTGCGACTATGCCAAGTGCGCCGTGGCCGAACTCGCCAGCATTTCCGAACGCCGCATCGAAAACTTGGTGAACCCCGACTTGTCGGGGTTGCCGCCGTTCCTCGCTGGAGGGCAACCGGGCCTGAACAGCGGGTTGATGATGGCGCAAGTCACAGCCGCTGCGTTGGTGTCTGAAAACAAAGGCCTCGCCCATCCGTCCTCGGTGGACAGCATCCCCACCAGCGCGAATCAAGAAGATCATGTTTCCATGAGCCCCATCGCCGCGCGCACCCTGCGCGCCATCACCACCAACATGCGCCACGTGCTGAGTGTCGAACTCCTGGCCGCATACTTCGCGCTGCATTGGCGTCAGCCGCGCCGCGCTGGCGCTGGCGTGCAGGCGGCCTTCGCATTTCTTCAGCAACACATCGCGCCGCCGGGCGCAGACCGCCTTTTTAGCGAAGACCTCGCCAAGGTGCGCCAATTGATGGACGACGGTTCGCTACTCGCCGCAGCGCATCGCGCTGCGCCTTGCCCTGGCTATCCGCGCCCAATTGAGAACACCCCATGAAAGCTGGCCCTCGTCCCATTAGTGCCCCGCGCGGCAACAAGCTCACCTGCGCCAATTGGCAGATCGAAGCGGCGTACAGAATGCTCCAGAACAATCTGGATCCTGATGTCGCTGAGAACCCCGACGAGTTGATTGTTTATGGCGGCTCCGGCAAAGCCGCACGCAATTGGGAATGCTTCGAGGCCATCCTGCATTCGTTGCGCACACTGCAACCGGACGAAACACTGTTGGTGCAATCGGGAAAACCCGTCGGTGTGTTCCGCACACACTGTGATGCGCCCCGCGTGCTTTTGGCCAATTCCAACCTCGTTCCGCGTTTCGGCACTTGGGAACATTTCCGCGAACTCGAGCGCCGCGGGCTGATGATGTTCGGGCAGATGACCGCTGGAAGTTGGATCTACATCGGCAGCCAAGGCATCGTGCAAGGCACCTACGAAACCTTCGCTGCACTGGCGCGCAAACATTTCGGCGGATCTCTGGCCGGCAAACTCGCAGTGACCGCGGGGCTTGGTGGGATGGGAGGCGCACAGCCTCTCGCTGCGGTCCTCAGCGACGCAACCATGTTGGCTGCAGAGGTCGACCCAACCCGTGTGCAGCGCCGCTTGGACACGCGCTATCTCGATGAAGCGAGCACGGATTTGGATATAGCCATCGACACGGCGCTCGCCCATCGCGACGCGCGCCGTGCAAAATCCGTGGCCTACATCGGCACCGCCATCGATTTGCTGCGCAGACTGATTGAACGCGGCATCGTCCCCGACGCGCTCACCGACCAAACATCGGCACACGACCCACTGAACGGCTACATCCCGCAAGGGCTTTCACTCACACAAGCCGCCGCCCTGCGCCAGAGCGACCCGCATGAATATGTGCGCCAAAGCAGCGCCGCCATGGCCGAACATGTGCGCTTGATGTTGGACCTGCAAGCCCGCGGCAGCGTGGCCTTCGACTACGGCAACAACATCCGCACTGTCGCGTTGGATAACGGCGTGGCCAACGCGTTTGCCATTCCGGGCTTTGTCCCGGAGTACATCCGGCCGCTCTTCTGCGAGGGGCGCGGGCCCTTCCGCTGGGTAGCGCTGTCGGGCGACCCCGCGGATATCCACAAAACCGATGCGGTGGTCTTGCGCGAGTTCGCCGCGAACGAATCGTTGTGCCGTTGGATCCGCATGGCCGCCGAGCGCATCGCCTTCCAAGGTCTGCCCGCGCGCATCTGCTGGCTGGGCTATGGCGAGCGAGCGCGCTTCGCTTTGATCTTGAACGACATGGTGCGCAGCGGCGAGTTGTCCGCACCTATTGTCATCGGCCGCGATCATTTGGATTGCGGCTCGGTGGCATCGCCCTTCCGCGAAACCGAAGCCATGCTGGATGGCAGCGACGCCGTGGCCGATTGGCCCATCCTGAACGCCATGGTGAATGCTGTGGGCGGGGCCACTTGGGTATCCGTGCACCACGGCGGCGGCGTCGGCATCGGCAATTCCATCCATGCAGGCCAAGTCCTCGTGGCCGATGGCACCCCCGAGGCCGCCCAGCGCATCCAGCGCGTCCTCACCAGCGACCCTGGCATGGGCATCATCCGACATGTGGACGCAGGTTATCCCGAGGCCAAGGCCTTTGCACATGCCCACGGCGTGCGCATTCCCATGGACGAATGCCTTCCGCAGAACCCTCATTCTTGAGACCCGCGCGCAGGCTCGAGCCGCGAACTTCCGAAGAGGTGCATGGGCGCGGGAGCGTGGTGACTTGCCACAGAGCCCGTACTGCTCGGAGGGTTGCATGCACTGGAACCGGCGAACTGGAAGAGAATGGCTGCGGCCTCTCCCTCAGAACCAGCCCCGGCAGCCCAACGACACCGCGCGCGCCAAAGCTCCACTCCTCTTGGCGTTGAATCTGATCGCCCTCGGGCTCATCGCCGGCGTGGTGTTGCGCCTGCGCGAAGACCGCTCAGAAACCCGCGGCGATGTTGCGGTGCTGCAACAGCAGGCGCACGCGGCCATGCTGGCTGCGGACGGCTCCATGCGTCGCGCCGAAGCGCTGGTGCAGACTTCGCAATTGGAAATGGAGGCGCGCTTGAGCGGCCGAGATCCGTGGCAAGACAGTGCGCGAGATCTGCAAGCCGACCTTGGCACCACGAAGGACACCGCCGCCAAGGAAATTCACGCCCGCATGAGCGCGGACCGGATCTTCGAACAGCGCCTGCTGGCGCTCGATCGACGCCTTGCTGCTGTGCAGAGCCAATCCGACAGCATCAATGTCTTCAGCCGTGTTGAAGAACGCGCTGCACCTTGCGTCTTCCTGCTGCACTGCACCTTCGACTACCGCGTCGTTAGCGGCACGCCCGGCGAACTGGAAACGGGCACAGGCTGGGGCTCGGGCTTCCTTGTTTCTCCTGATGGCTTGCTGATAACCAATAAGCATGTGCTGCAACCTTGGAAATTCGATCCTGATCTCGCGAGCATGCTCGCGGCCCACGACATTGAACTGGTGGGCAGCCCGCGCATCTACGCTTGGCCTTGCGGCGAGCGTTGCATGAGCCCTGAAGGCACACCGTTGTTGTCTCGCGCCTACAGCAGCACGGGCTCACGCCGCTTGCGCGTGGCTGGCTTTGCTCCCGACGCACTGCGCCCCATTGTGCGCGACAGCCTCGGGCGCATCACTGAGCCACCGTTGCACGAACTGGACAACAACGACCTCGCTTTACTGCAACTCGATGGCGGCCCCTACCCGTGGCTGCCGCTCGCAGCGCCAGGCCGCGTGCGCAAACTCGACCGCGTGATGACGCTTGGTTATCCCCGGGGGCAACGCGGTTTGGAATCCGGCGTGGCGCAAACATCGCCCAGCTTGGGCACCGTGCGCAAGGCCGAAGACACCATCCACATCACCGCGTCCATCATTCCTGGCAACAGCGGCGGGCCACTGATGGACGAGCGCGGCGAAGTCATCGGCGTCGTCACTCGCATTTACAGCGAGACGCTCGGCATCTGCCTGCGTGCTGAAGTGGTTCAAGATTTCTTGCTGCGCACGCGCGAAGCCAGTACCGATCCCGCGCTAGCGGGCCACGCGGTCTTGGCGACGCGCCAGTCTTTCTATCGCTGAGGGCCGCGCCACCAGCGCCCTAACAGCACCGCAACCGCAGCCGCCACATTCAGCGATTCCATCGACCCTGCCATCGGAATGGTGACCAACTTCCCCGCTGCTGCACTCAGCGCAGTGCCCTGACCTTCGTTGCCAGCAACCAACACGAATCGCTCGGGCGCAGCGAAGCCCAGAGCATCGACCCCTCCGTGCACCACGGGGATAACGATGGTGTGCTCGCTCCAACGCACTGCCGCCTGCAATTCATCGGTGGTGGCGCGCCCTTGCAGCAAGCGCAAACTGGCACCAGCCGCCGCCCGCAACACGCGTGACGAACTGGAATCGGCGCAACCTGGAGCGAACAGCACAGCTTCAATGCCCAGCGCGCAAGCGGTGCGTAGCAGCGCACCACAATTGCCCGGGTCTTGCACGCCTTCCAGATACAGCACCCGACGGCAGCGCTCCAGCAACTGCACCACAGGCAGCTCTGTGCTCAAAGGCCCTACGGCCAGCACATCTTGCGGGCTGCGCGTGTCGCAGAGGCGTTCAAAATCTGCGGTGGGCACCAGCGTCAACGGCACCGGGCCCACGCGGCTGCGCCACAGTTCTTCCGGCGCTCCGTCGCGCAGCAACACTTCCAGCACCATGCCCCGTTCCAGAGCCTCTCCCACCAAGCGCGGTCCTTCCAGCAACTGCAAGCCCGCATCCACGCGGCCTTCGCGCTCGCGCAGGGCGCGCACTGTGCGGAATCTGTCCTTGGACCAAGCTGCAACGCTCATGGACCAAGAAATAGCCGAAACATGCGGCTGCGCATAGCGTCCGAGGCATGGGTTTGCCATGATCGCACCCATGGCGCGTGACATTGGCAGCCCCTTGACCAGCGTGGAAGTAACGGTGTCAGAGCCGGATAAGGGCATGCGTCTGGACCATTTGCTCGCGCGCGATTTTCCTTGGAGATCGCGCGCCGATTGGCAGCGCCGCATTCACGAGGACCAAGTCTTGGTTGACGGCATGGCCGCTCGGCCTGCGCAGCGCCTGCAACCTGGCATGTGCTTGAAGTTGTTGGTTGGCGAAGCCGAAGGCGTGGCCACAGATATCCCGGTGGACATGCCTCTGCATTTCTTGCATGAAGACCCTTGGTTGCTGGCCATCGACAAGAGCAGCGGCACGGTGGTGCATCCAGTGGGGCGGCATGTGAATGACACCCTGCTCAATGTGTTGCACGCGCGCCATGCCAGCACGGCGCACCCCATCGGCCGCAACGCACCCATGATTGTGCATCGCTTAGACAAAGACACTTCCGGCGTCTTGGTCTTTGCCACGGATGAGTCTGTGCGCAAAAGCGTTGGCCTCGCATTCGAGACCCGCCGCGTAGAGAAGAGCTATCTCGCCTTGGTGCGCGGCGAGCCGCGCGACGATTGTGGTGACATTGATTTGCCCATCGGCCCAGATGTCGCCAGCGCCATTCACCTCAAACAAACGGTTGTCGCGACAGGCCGCCCAGCGCGCACGAGCTTTGAGACGCTGCTGCGTTGTGGGGCGTTTTCCTTGGTGCGCTTTCGGCCGCTGACTGGAAGGCAACATCAGATTCGCGTGCACGCCGAAGCCATGGGCCATGCGCTCATATGCGACCGCATGTATGGCGTCGATGACCCAGACCCAGAATGCGTCCGCCCTTTCAGCAATGCACTGGGGCACACGCTGCTGCGTCAGGCCCTGCATGCGGAACAGCTCACTTTGATGCACCCCATCACTGGCGAGCCCTTGCATTTGCAGGCGCCGCTGGCTCCAGACCTTGCGGCGCTGCTGCCACCTAATGCCTACCGCGATGTGATTGCACGCCGCGCTTAGTACTGCGCGCCGTGGTGCCGCGCCAAGTGCACATAGCGCTCGGCGGATTCGTAGAGCCCTTCGATTTCGTGACGAGCAAGCTGCCGCACCACACGAGCAGGACTGCCTAAGACCAACGAGCGGTCAGGCACCTGCATGCCAATCGTCAGCAAGCTGCCTGCACCGATGATGCACTTTTCGCCCACCACCACTCCGGGCAACAGAATTGCTCCGATGCCCACCAGTGTCAGCGCGCCCACGCTGCGGCAATGCACCACGGCACTGTGCCCAATGGTGACTTCGTCTCCGATGACCACATCTTCATCGTGTTGCGGGTGAATAACGCTCAGATCTTGCACATTGGTGGCGCGACCGATGCTGATGGCAGCCACATCCGCGCGCACCACACATCCGCACCAGATGGAACTCCAACGACCAAGGCTCACAGCGCCGATGACTGTTGCAGTGCGTGCCACAGCCCCGCGCCCCATTGGTACCAGCAGTTGGTTCGTGTTCACTTCGCGAGCCCTCCAGCGCTTAGCCATACCGTAGCCGCGTTATGCAGCGCGTGGAAACAGCAGGCCGTTGTCAGCCCTCCGGTGTGCTGTGTGATCCAGCCAAGGATAAGCCCCACCACAAAGACAGGGATCATCGCAAAGGTGTCGTGCACCGCAGCAAACACGGCTGCACTAAAGCCCAACGCCAACCATCGCGCCGTGCGCCCAGCACCAAAGTGCGCGCCGGCCATTCCCTCCAGCCCGCGCAGCAAGAACCCGCGAAAAATCAGTTCCTCACTCAGCGGCACCAGCGTGGTCAGCAACACGATCACGGAGATGCG
>CAMDTN010000079.1 GCA_945907755.1 Singulisphaera sp. GP187
ATGTGCCACACCATGCACAGCGCGGTTTGCAGGCGTGCGGCGGCGAGAGTTTGTTCCGCGCCGCTCGGCACCAATGCCAAGACCAGCGCCACGCCGATCAGCAGCACTGCGATTCCCGTGGCCAGTGGCAGGCGCCAGCGCCGCATACCGCCGTTCACGCCGTGGCCCCGCGCCGCTCCGCGACACCGAATTCCGCCAGCAGCGTGGTGGCGAACGAACCCGCAGGCAACATGAAGCGAAGACGCACGCCCGCTGCGTCGGCGCAAGCCTCGGCGTCTTGAACGCGCACGAGCAACGCACGGCGCGCACCTGTCAGCGGCAGCACTTCCAGCGCATCAGGGTCGCAGCCTGCCGCACGCAGCGCATCGTCTTCGACGGCGCGTGCGTCGTGTTCAGGGCGCAACAACTTCGCACCAGGCAACGGGCCGGTGGGCACTATTTCGAAGGCTTCGCGCCGCGGTGTTTCCAGCGCCACATCTTGCACCACGAAGCTGGCGCCGTTGGCGAGTTTCATAGCCACATCGCCGCGTAGCAGCGCCATGCCGCGCGCCAAACGCGCTTGCAACACCGCGTCGAACAGCGCCGATTGCCATGCGTTCATCAGAAACTGCGCGCTTTGCCGCGGCAGATTGGGCATGGCTTGCTCAGCGCTCTGGCCGCGCAGCCACGCCGTGGCGAAATGGCGTTCCAGATCGAACTCGCGCGGGAAAAGGTCTAACGCTCGCGCTGCGTCGCGGGCTGCGAAAGCGGTGCGCGCTTCAATGATGCGGGGCGACTCCACACCGCGCACCGGCGTGCCCAATAACTCCACCAGCGCGGCGCTGTCGTTGCGCACCAGTGCGGCGCCTATCAGCGCGTTGTCGCCGCGCGCGCCATAGCGCTGCGCGCCGTGGCGATTAGGCAGGCCTTCAGCCATCAAGCGTTGCAGCGCCAAGTGCACTTGCAGCGCAGCGTCCGGGCTGACACCGCGCACCAAGATGTCGAAGCGATTGCCCAACAAGTGCCCGATACGCAGCTTATTGCCGTGGCGTATGGCCGAGAGCACGCGGATGCCCGGCAGATTCATCGAAAGCGCCGCTTCCGCAGTGGCGCGCGGAAGGCTGATCCACTGCTTGGTCACGGCATGGCGGTCCTTCAGCCCCGCATGGCCCACTTCGCGCGGCTGCACCCCGAGGGCGCGCGCGATGCGCTCCATCATGGTCGTAGTGTTCAGACTCGTCTTTTCCACATGCAGAAAAAGGTGCTCGCCGCTGCCGCAGGGCGCATAGCTGGGCACTTCATCAACGCAGAAATCCGCTGGTTCTGCGCGCAAGATGCCGCCCACGAGAAGGGAAGAATCTGCGGTCGGAACAGCGGCTGGGCTCATGCCCCCATTGTGCCGAGTGGCCGGTGTGCCGGAAGAGGGTAAAACCTGCACTCGGAGTCCAGCCTTGAGAATATTGATTGCTGGAGATTATGACGCGGAGTTTGTGGCCCAAGTAACGGCCGCAGGGCTTGCGTTGTGCGAGCGCGACCCCGATGTGGTCGTCAGCGTGGGCGGCGACGGTGCCTTCATCGGCGCCGAGCGCGCATGGCCCGGTGTGCCCAAACTGGGCATCCGGCGCGACGCCACTTGCTTCAAGTGCGAAAGCCACACCGACGAAGTCATGCTGCGGCGTTTGCGTTTGGGCGCGCTGCAAGAGACGCGGCTGATCAAGCTGGAAGCGCGTGGGTCGGGCACAGATTTGCTGGCATTGAACGACATCATCTTGCGCAACGCGGATGTGCGCAGTGCGGTGCGCTTCAGAGTGCTGCTGGACGGGCGCCCCATCACCGAGGAACTCATCGGCGATGGCTTGGTGTTGGCCACGCCTTTCGGCAGCAGCGCGTATTTTCGTTCCATTACGGGGATCACCATTCGCACCGGCATTGGCCTTGCCTACAACAACTGCACCGATGCACTGCACCATTTGGTGTTGGCAGAGGACGAAACCATCACCGTGCAAGTGATTCGCGGGCCTGCACTGCTGGCCGCGGACAACAACCCCGAGGTGCACACTTTGGGCGATGGCGCAGAGATCACCGTGCGTCGTGCTGCGCAACCGGCGCGCGTGTTGGCAGTGGACAGCTTGCGCTGCCCCGAGTGCCGCTACATCAACGCTCCGCGCCGCCGCTTTTGAGCAGTTGCATCGCTGTGCCTCTAAGCGGGCCGCGCGCGGCGAGTATCGTGCCGCGATGGAACCTTCTTTCTGGTTGGACAAATGGCAGCAAGGCCAAATTGGTTTTCATGCCGCAGCGCCCAACCGCTACTTGATCGAGCACATGTCCGAACTGGAGCGCGGTGCCGGTCAAGAGGCGCAAGGCCGCAGCGTTTATGTGCCGCTCTGCGGCAAGAGCATGGACTTGCATGCGCTGCAGCGCGCGGGCTTTGCCGTTGTTGGCACCGAGCTGGCGCCATTAGCGACCGAAGCGTTTTTCCGCGAGGCCGGTTTGCAGCGGGCCACACGCGAATGCGACACGCACCGCGAACACCGCGCTGGCGCATTCCGCATTCTCGAAGGTGACATCTTCAATATCCCTGCGAATGCCATCGGGCCGTGTGATGCAGCCTTCGATCGCGCAGCGTTGGTGGCGTTACCACCGGAACGGCGCGAGGATTATGTCGCGCATTTACGCAGCGCGTTGCGCCCCGGCGCAGTGCTGCTGTTAGTTGCGTTTGAATACGACCAGACGCAAATGTCTGGGCCGCCGTTCAGCGTGGACGACGCTTGCGTACGGGCCCTCTGGGGGCCGCATGGGAGCGTGCGGGCGCTGGGTGGGAGGGAGTTGATCGACGAGGAGCCGCGCTTCCGTGAGCGGGGTGTGCAGTCGATTCGTGAGAGCGCCTATCTGATCCGCTTGCACTAGGGCGGTGAGCGCCCGTCGCGTGGGGACGGCGTTCGGGCGCATGCGGGCGGCGCGATGGTTCGTGCGGGGAAGCATGGCTGCGACGATCGCCTCCACCAGCAGGACCGCGATGCGGTGCGGCGGTGGGAATGCTGGGCAAGTGTGCCGGGCCGTGGTGCACCGGGATGGTGGTGTGGATCAGCTTCTCGATGTTGCGCAGCAGGCCGCGCTCTTCAGAGCAGCACAGCGAAATGGCGACGCCTTCCGCGTCGGCGCGCGCAGTGCGCCCGATGCGGTGCACATAGGTGGTTTCTTCCAGCGGCATGTCGAAATTGATGACATGGGTGATGCCAGCCACATCAATGCCGCGAGCCGCGATGTCGGTGGCCACCAACACGGGAACGATGCCCGAGCGGAACGCTTCCAATGTGCGCGTGCGCTGGCTCTGCCCCTTGTTGCCGTGAATAGCGTTGGCCGCGATGCCCACACCGTCCAAACGCTTCACTACGCGATCGGCGCCGTGCTTGGTCTTGGTGAAAACCAGCGCGCGCTTCACTTCTTTTTGGCGCAGCAAGTGCACCAACAACGCGGGCTTGTCGGCCACGCTCACTTTGTAGAGACGCTGTTCGACGCGGTCTGCGGTGGCGGCCGCTGCGGCCACGGCCACGCGCACCGGATTGTTCAGAATGGCATCCGCAAGATGTTTGATGGTGGGCGGCATGGTGGCCGAGAACATCATCGATTGGCGGTGCTTCGGAATGGCGGAGAGAATCTGGCGAATGGGCTGAATGAAACCCATGTCCAGCATGTGGTCCGCTTCGTCGAGAACGAGGAACGACACTTGGCGCAGATCGATATGGCGCTGTTCCATCAAGTCGAGCAAGCGACCAGGTGTGGCCACCAAGATTTCGACGCCGTGTGCAACGGCCCTCACTTGCGGGCCTTGGCCAACGCCGCCGAAGACTACGGCGCAGCGCATGCGCGAAGAGCCGGCATACGTTTGGAAGCTGCGGCCGATTTGGGCGGCCAATTCGCGCGTGGGCGCCAGCACCAGTGCCTTCGGCGCGCGGGGCATGGGGCGCAAAGTGCCTGCGCGCACAAGCTGCACCAATTGCTGCAAGATAGGCAGTGCGAAAGCAGCGGTTTTTCCAGTGCCGGTTTGGGCTGTGCCCAAGACATCGCGGCCCAGCAGTGCTGGCGGAATCGCTTGCTCCTGGATGGAAGTGGGCTTCACATATCCCGCGATGCGCAGCGCTTCTTTGAAGGCTGGATCCAGCGCGAAATCTTGGAAAGTCGTAGTTGTATTAGTGGGCGCGTGGCTGGGTGCCGCGGCAGGTGATGCGTGCGCAGGATGTTTATTCATTGTGTTCTGGCCGTCCCAAGAGGGGACTATTGCCCGGGCCTCAAACAGAGGCATGGACCGAGCAAGATAGCGGACTATCGCAAAGAGGCCAGAAACGCCACAAGATCGCGCAATTCACGGCGGGTGAGCTTTGAGGCCACATCGCCCGGCATGGCGCTGCCATCGCCATAGCGCGACAGAACGGTTTGCTTCAAGACACGCCGATGTTCCGGCGTTCCGGTGTCGCCGATTTCCAATTCGTAGCCTTGCGCATCTTCTTTCAACAGCCTCCCGCTGATCACACCATCGTCGCGCGTTTCCAAATTCACCGAAACCCAACCTTCCGTGAGCACCGCATTGGGTGTCAGGATCGACAGCAAGATTTCCGCTTTCGAGCGCTGCGTAGCAATGTGCGTCAGTTCCGGGCCCGCACGGAAACCCCCTTCGGGCATCGCGCCTTTCACCAAGTGACAGCGCGTGCAACTCACTTCGCTCTTCTCTAAGAACAGTTTCTTGCCAGCGGCGACATCGCCACCATCCAAGCACGGCGTGTGCAGACCAATTCCACCGCGCGCAGTGAAAACTGCGTCGATAGCTTGCGCTTGCTGTTGCAACGTTGCGTCGCGTGCACTTGCGGCTTCGAGCACATCCAAGGTGGCGCCCGCAACGAAGCTGCCGTCGCGCACGCGTTGCAACGCGGCGGCGATCAGCGCCGCCGCTTCTGCGCTGGCGATGCTGGCAATACCCGCCACGGCGGCCTGCGCTTCTGCGGCGTCTTGCGAATGCAGCGCTTGATCCAACAACGGCAGCGCTTGTTCTGGATTGGTGCGCGCTAACAACGCCGCAGCTCCAGAGCGCAGTTGCGGCGCCTGTTCTTGCAAGAATGCAGCCAGCGTCGCTGGGGTAATGGCTTGGTGTGCAGCCAGAGCCTTCAGTGCTGCGAGGCGCGTGAGCGCAGCGTGCTGCTTGCTGTTGGCCAAGAGGGTCAGTGGTTGCACCAACGAGTCGTGCCAGTGTGTGGCGGCGGCTTCGGCCGCAGCGCGGGCCAGCGCATCGTCCGTTGCGGCGATGCACACTGGCAGCGCGTTATTCACCAACAGGGTTTCCGCCGCGCCGGACACACGCCCCACACGGGCACGCACTTCGTTCAGCACGCGCTCGCGGAAAAACGGCGCATCCCACGAAACCAGTTCATCCAGCGCTGCCTTGCGCACATCGATGTTGGCTGCGTTGTTGGCAGCGATGTCTGCCAACCCCTGAAGATCTTGCTGCCGCCCCAACTGCGCCGCTGCGGCAACCGCGCGCAGCAACAAGCGCGGCACGGTGCGCTGCGATTCCTCGTTGTTCAGTTGGGCGGCGAGTGCAGGAAAGGCCTCAAATACTGGCAAATCGTAGATGGCGCGGGCGGCTTCCAAGCGAATAGAAGCATCGGCATCAGCGAGCCAGCGACCGAGTGCCGCCGAATGATTGCGCCGCAACGCCAACACCGCGCAGCGGCGCACCGCGACGGAAGCGTGCGCGCGCAATCGAACCAATGCGCGTTCATCGGCGCAGCCGGCAAGGCCCATGCGCGCCGCGTGACGCAGCAGCGGATCGGCATCGTTGTTGCGTTCGGCCATAGCCAGCAGCGCGGGCACAGCCTCATGGTCACGCAAGCGTCCAAGCGCGATAGCTGCATAGAACTGCACTCGGGGCGACGCGTCGTGCAGTAGTTCACGCAAAGGCGCCCGCAATTGTGAGCATAATTCACCTTTACGCGTGATGTCGCCAGTCACGCGCGCCGCTTGCGCACGCACTTCAGGGTCCGTGTGAGTCAGCAGCGGCAAGAGTTGGGCTGTGATCGTGCCTCTCTTGAGGCCGATCTGCCACAGACCGAACACGCCATGAATGCGCGCTAAAGGATTCGCATGGTTCATGGCGATATCGAAAAGTTCATCCTGTGCGCGCCGCGCTGCCAACGCGCTATGGGCCGCAAGCCGAATGCGGCGATCTGCGTGGGCGATCAGCAAGCACAGCTCGGAGGTGGATGCGGTGCTCAGGTCGCGGGCCAACAATGTGCGCGTGTCGCGCGCTTCCGCTGCCAGCGCATCGCCTTCTGGTTTCAAACGATAAATGCGGCCTTTGCCCTCACCCACCCAGCCATCCACCCAATCACTAATCCACACCGCGCCATCGGGACCAAACTCCACATCGGTGGCCAGCACGCCTTTCACCAAGTGCCAATCTTCTTGCAGCTTGAAAGTGGCGCCTGCGGCCGCCAGTTTGAAAGCGCGGATGCCCGAGTGCGAGCGCCCGCCCAAGAAATCCGCCAGCAAGAACGCGCCGCGATATTTCTCGGGCATGCCGGTGCCCGGCGCGCACGCGAAGCCCGATGGCCCGCTGCCCATGGTGGCGATAGTGGGAATCAAAAATGCAGCCTGATCTGCGAAGCGCGGTTTCCACCAGCCCTCCGCCACCCACGGGCCGCGATCGCCGAGGGTTTGGAAATTCATGCGCCAACCGGTTTCGCCGCCTTCCACGATTTGCACGATGCGCGCGCGGTCTTCGTGGTCGGAATTGTTGTCGCAAGTGAACAGATTGAAGTGGTCGTCGAAGGCAAGCTCCTGAGGATTGCGCAGGCCGGTGCAAACCACTTCCATGCCCGAACCATCCGGGAAGCAACGAAAGACGGCGCCGCTGCCGGGGTCGTTGCGCTGCCCGTACTCGAGCGTTGTCAGGTTGTAGCCGCGGTCGCCGATGGACCAGTAGATGCGGCCGTCAGGGCC
>CAMDTN010000080.1 GCA_945907755.1 Singulisphaera sp. GP187
GGCGGCCTCTTCTGCGCGCCAGAAGCGGCTGCTGTCGGGCGTCAGCACCTCGTCCACCAGAATGGTGCGGCCATCGAGTTCACCCCATTCCAGTTTGGTGTCGCAGATGATGACGCCCTGTGCGGCGGCGTGCTCGCGCGCCTTTTCGAACACGGCCAGCGTGCGGTCGCGCAGCTCGCAGGCCAAGCCAGTGCCCACAGTGTCTGCAAGGATTTCAAACGAAATATTCTCGTCGTGCCCGGCAGTAGCTTTGGTGGAAGGCGTGAACAGTGCCGGCGTGAAGCGGTGGTTTTTCTTGAGGCCTGCAGGCAAGGCGATGCCGCACACGCTCCCGCTGGATTGGTAGTCCTTCCAACCCGAGCCCAGCAGGTAGCCCCGCGCAATGCACTCCGCTGGGTACACCTTGGCGCGCTTCACAAGGATGCAACGCCCGCGCAGCACGGAAGCGTGCGCCCGCACGGCGGCTGGCATTTGGTCCACATCGGACTCCACCAAGTGGTTCTCGGTGACGCCGCGGAGCAAGTCGAACCAGAACAAGGAGAGCTGGTTCAGGATGATGCCCTTACCGGGGATGGGTTCCGGCAGCACCACATCGAAAGCACTCAACCGATCGGTGGCCACCAGCAGCAAATGGGCTGCGTCCACTTCATAGATGTCGCGCACTTTGCCGCGGTTGAGCAAGCGCACTCCGCTGAGTTCGGTCGTCGCTACGGTTTGCAAGCAGGCACCTCGCGCAGTGGACAAAACTCCGCTGCGGGCGCAGATTAGCAGCGCGGCACTCGTCGTGCGAGTTAGACGCGGGCCTTCATGAACTGGCGGACGCGCTCGATGTCTTCAACAGCAATCTGCAGAAACTCGATGCCAACCTCCCAAGTGCCGTTGAGTGCCTGTTCGCAGTGCACGACGCGCCCGGTGGCCGAGACAATTTCTTCTTTGAGCGCGATGCTGAAACGAAATCGTTCGCCGATAGCGAACTTTTGGCTGGTCTGCACGCGCAGGCCGAATTCGTTCAGATCCAAACTGACGGCCATCCCCAAGCACTGCCCTTGGGCAGGCAATTCCGAGTGAATCACGAGGTGCCCCGTTTCGATGCGGGGCGAGCTTCTACGGTCGTGAGGAATCATGGTTTATGGGGGCCTGCGTGTGTCTGCCTAAACTCACACCCGCCGACATCCTGCCAACCCTCTTCGGACATCCTCCCGGGGTGCTTGAGTTGCGCGTGGATCGGGGCTCTCGTTGAGCCCTGCTAAAGTTCACGCCGCCGCCTCAGGCTTGCAGGAGGCCACCATCATGCCACGCATTCTCGCCTTAGTCATGCTGTTCGCCATCAACACCACCTTCGCACAGGAAGTGCGGCCTCGCAGCACAGAATTAGACGCTGCCCGCGAAGCCTTGCGCACAGGCGCGCAAGACGACCCCGAAGGGCTGCGCAAGGCCAAGGTGCGCTGGAAAGAGCACGAGGCGGTGATCGCTAAAGCCATCGAGATTCAAGAATCAGCCCGTAGCGCCGGTGGCGAAAAGCTGGACCAGTGCATCGACAGCTACGAAGCCAATGCGCGTTTGCGGAGTACGGCCTTAGACAATTACTTGGCTGGGCGGGTGCTGGGCATGGCAGGACGCCTCGATGAAGCGCGGCGTTACTTCGAGAAGGCCATCGAACTCGATTCCTATTTCTATTGGGCATCGCACGGGCTCGGCACCTACTTCGCCAACAAGAACATGTATGAAGCTGCGGTGCGACACTACGCGCGCGCAGTGGAATTGAATGCAGGATTCGCCATGGCTGCGCGTGGGCTGGCGCTGTGCCAAGCGCGCCTCGGCAAGCACGAAGCTGCAGAAGATGTGTTGCGTCGTGTGCTGCAAGACAACCCGCGCGATTCCGACAGTTTGAGTGCGCTGGCAGGTGTGTTGATGGATCAAGCGCGCTTCGGCGAAGCCGCTGCGGTGCTGGAAGAATCGAAGTTGGCCGATGCGTCGGTGCCAGACATCGATTTGCGCTTGGCGCTGTGTTATCGCCGCAGCGATCAAGCCGAGCGCGCGGTGCGCGTGTACGAGGGCATCGTGCGCGCTCGCCCCGAAGAGTGGAAAGCATGGCTGGGGCTGGGCGAGATTTATCAGCGCCAAGGGCGCAATCACGCTGCGGCGGATGCAGTGGACAAGGCCTTGGCGCACTTGCCGGCCAGCGCGGCCGCGGAACGCGAACGACTGAGCTCTGACGCCGCGCGGATGCGTTCGCTGCCGGCAGTGAGCGTGCCCGACCCGCGCCAAAAGAGCGCCGAAGAGCTCATCGACTTGCTGCTGCATTCCGCCGAAGTGGAGCGCCGCCGTGAATCCATGCGCTTGCTGTGGCGCATCGAGTGGAGCCACAAGTCGCTGGCGCAGTGCATGCTGCACGCGCTCAAGGACAAAGACGAAGTGGTGAAGGTTTTGGCGCTGAAGTCTATTGCCCGCGAATACCCGCAAGAGAATGTCCCAGACCTCACGAAGTTGTTGCAACTGCTGTTGCGCGACGCCAGTGCGCGGGTCCGCGGGCTGGCCGCCGACATCCTGGGCCACGGCGAACACCCTTCAGCAGTGCCTGTGTTGGTTGCTGCCCTTGCCGAGCAAGACCCCTACGCCTTTCGCTTGATCCATCGCGCCTTGAACCGCTGCACCTTTGGTTTTGTCGAGGTGCTCGAACCTGACGCCATGGACGACAGCGCTCGCACCCGCATCACTGCTGCGTGGCGCGACTGGTACGCCAGCGAAAAAGATCGTTACGCCCGCTACGAGGAACCCCGGAAGTAATCCGGTTCACGAGGACTGCATTCATGGGATCGATCATGGTTGCCGGAGGCGCCGGGTACATCGGCAGCCACACACTTTGGATGCTGCGCCAACGCGGCTTCGACGCATTTGCTTACGACAATCTGTCGGAAGGGCACCGCGCCGCGGTGTTGGATGCCGACTTGGTGCAGGGTGACCTCGCAGATTCTGCGTTGGTCGAGCGCACGTTGCGCGAGCGCAAAGTGGACGCCGTATTTCACTTCGCAGCGCACTGCTATGTGGGCGAATCAGTCACCGAGCCCGCGAAGTACTACCGCAACAATGTGGTCACCACGCTGGCGCTGCTGGATTCCATGCGCGCTGCTGGCGTGAAGCAGTTTGTGTTTTCTTCCACATGTGCCACCTACGGCAACCCCGTGCAAGAGCGCATGGACGAATCGCATCCACAGTGGCCCATCAACCCCTACGGCTGGACCAAGTTCATGGTGGAACGCGCCTTGGCAGACTACGAACGCGCCTACGGGCTGCGTTCGGTGTGCTTGCGCTATTTCAACGCAGCGGGCGCGCACCCTGAAGGCGTCATCGGCGAAGACCACAACATCGAGACCCACTTGATCCCGTTGGTGTTGCAGGCGGCCGCTGGCCGTCGCGCTGCACTCAAAGTTTTCGGCAACGACTACGACACACCGGATGGCACTTGCATCCGCGACTACATTCACATCCTCGACCTCGCGGAAGCGCACTTGCTTGGATTGGAACTACTGCGCCGCGGCGAAGCCAGTGCGGCATTCAATTTGGGCAACGGTGCCGGCTACAGCGTGCTGGATGTCATCCGCTGCGCAGAGAAAGTGACAGGGATGAAGGTGCCCTTCGAATTCGCACCGCGCCGTGCGGGAGATCCAGCGCGTTTGGTGGGCGACTGCCAGCGCGCTGAAAAAGTGCTGGGCTGGCGCCAGAACTGGGCAGACTTGCCCAGCATCATCAGCAGCGCATGGCGCTGGCATCAACAACACCCTGATGGGTTCGCCGACTAAATCATCAGAGCAGCGGCAAACTGAAGGCGTCGGAAACGCCCCACGGCACCGGCGACGGCGGCAGTGTGATGAAGGCGACCTTCAAGTTCTGGGTGCCAATAGCAAAAGGCAGGTTGATGAGTGCGGTGCCCGTCCCGCCGGCCCCCACGATGCCTTGGAAGTTCAACAAAATCCCCGCAGTTGATGCCGGATCGATGCTCCAGAAGAACAGCGGGTCTGGTGTCAGCGGAACTTGTTGACCGTAAGGGGTGAACAGCCCACCAGCAGTGCCGAAAGACAGCGCCGCCACGTAGGGGTAGCCTTGAAACCCTGGTGCGTTGAATTGAAGAATCACTGTGCCCGGGGTTTGCACCGGCAGCGCGCTGAGGCTGGTGACTTGCAACGGATTGAGAGGCGCGGCGTTGGTGCTGCACGCGCGAATGGCCCACACGCCGGCGTAATAGATCGGGCACAAGGGAATGCCACCGATGGTTGCCGTGGCCGCATCGCGCCAGCCTTGCCCGCTGATGTCCATCAAACTGGTTTGGGCCGGCGTGATGTTCGGGTTGCAGAAGAATGAGATCTGCGTGGCGTTGTCGGTGAACAGGTTGGCGGGATGGCCTGCAGCGCAGCTACCGGTGGGGTTGAAGTCCACGCGGAACGCGAGCGCGAAACGGCGTTGTGCGGGGTTGTTGCCCACCACGATGTTGTATTGCGACACGTCTAGGGTGTTGAGGCCCGTGGATGTCACCTGCATGGCGTTCGCAGACACGGCCCCAAGGTTGAACACCTGCGTGCCCATGTTGGGGATGCCGCCGCTGAAGGAGACACCGTCATAGACCTCGATGTTCAGTTGCGCGACGAATCCGTTGGTACCGCCTACCGCACCGAAAGGCGCCACCACTTGGGTCAGTTTTTGCGGCGGCATGCCCGGCGGCAGGTTGAACACCACTGCGCCAGCCTCACCTTCGCACAGGCCTTGGATCACTGAAATCGCCAGCGGAGTCGCGCCCGGGATTGCAGGAAGCGTGTCGCGCTTCCAGAAAGTGTCCGATGGCGAGGGGCACGCTTGAGCACTCAGGACAGAGCATAAGACCACCAACAAGACGAGCGTGGAGCAGGTGCGCATGGAAAGGCGCCTCCTTGGGCGTCGCGAAATCATGCCACGCCGAGGCTCTCAAGGTCAAGCACAGTGCGTGGCGCTCGTCGGTGCCAAGGAATACTATTCTGCCGGTGGTGATTCGAGCGCGGCCCGGGCGGGCCTTCTGCACGCGACTTGTTGGGGGAAATCTCCGTGCGCAGTTTTCTTTCACTCATTTTGTTGGCGATCGCGGCGTGCGGCCAGGGCAGTTCTTGGGCTGGGGTGGAATCTGGGCTGGCGCGCGCGGTAGCAGAGGCTGGGCGCAACGGGCTCGAAGTCGGTTGTGCGGTCGTGGACCCCGAGAGCGGTGCGCAGCTCTTCGGAGTGCAGGCACAGCGGCTGATGATCCCCGCCAGTAACGAAAAAGTTTTCACTGCGGCTGCAGCGTTGTTAGCGCTAGGCCCAGAACATCGTGTGTTGACGGACCTCGTGGCGCACGGCGAAGTTCAGAATGGCGTGCTCGACGGTGTGTTGCGTTTGCGCGGCGAAGGCGACCCAACTTTGGAAAGCGAGCGCGTGCTGCCGCACTTGGTGGCGCGCATCAAGGCGGCGGGGATTCAGCGCGTGCGGGGCGCTTTGGTGTTGGATGACCGCTTGTTCGATCGCGAATTGCGTGGGCCGCAGTGGCCCGAAGAAGACCCAGCCAAAGCGTGGATGGCTGCGGTGGCGCCTCTGTCGTTGGATCATGGCACGGTGCAAGTGCGTGTGCGCGCTGGTGCTGGCGTGGGCGCACCAGCGGGGGCAGAGGTGTTGCCTGCCGGTGCGGCCCCGCTGCAGAGCGTGCTCATCACAGGGAAGAGTGCTCGTGATCACTTGGTTGCAGTGACGCGTGCAGAGGGTTCTGAAGTGCTGCGTGTCAGCGGGCGCGTGGCGCCATGGACCAAGGCTCAAGCGCATGCGGTGGCGGTGCAGGATCCGACGCTCGCCTTCGGGAACGCGTTGCTTGCGGCTTGCGAAAGTGCGGGCATCCGTATCGACGGTGGTGTGCGGCGCGCCGATGCAGCACAACCTTCCGGAGGGCGGTTATTGGCACGGTTGCGCACACGCGTGGGCGACATTCTGCCGCTGTTGCTGAAATCGAGTCAGAATCATCGTGCGGAAATGATGTTCAAGCATCTGGGCGCGGCCTTCGCAGGCAGCGGCAGCTTTGCTGGGGGCTCGCGTGCGGTGCATGCAACGCTGCAAAAGGCTGGTGTCGACCTCGGCGGCACAGTGTTGGCAGATGGCAGCGGGTTGTCGCGCGCCAACCGCACCACCGCGGCTGCGTTGGCGCAAGTCCTGTGCAAGCTGTGGGCTTCGCCCATGCGCAGGGAAATATGCACGGCGCTGCCTCACGGCGGCGAAGACGGCAGCACCTTACAGCGACGCTTTCAAGACTTGGGCGCGAAGGTGTGTGCCAAGACGGGCACCCTGCAAGGTGTGTCCACGCTGTCGGGATTTGTGCAGGGTTCTGGCGGGCGCACGCTTTGCTTCAGCGTGCTGGTGCAAGTGGCCAAGGCTGGCAAGCTCTCGGCGCGCGAAGTGCAAGACAGCATCGTGCGAGCGCTCGCACGCC
>CAMDTN010000081.1 GCA_945907755.1 Singulisphaera sp. GP187
GCTCTGCCGACCGGTCGGATGCACTCCAACGGTCGGCTGCCACGACCATGCCGCGCTGCGCCCGGGCTCACATCAGTGCAGGGCCCAGCAGCGGAGTGTGCTCCATGGGCGCGGCAGCCGGTCGTCTTCGCCCGACCGGCCGAGCGCCCATGGGCAACACGGAGCCACGCCCGAGACCGTATCCAGGGCGCCCTTGAGCCTGCGAGCGCAATGCGAGACTGACCGCGCCTAGCCCACCAAGTCAGCGCGAAGCTTGGGCTTGGCCGCGAGGGGGCCGCTGCCGTAGAATCGGGCTCACCAATCCCAGGCCTCTCGGTCGGAGAGGCCCGGGACCCGACGGCGGGGGCTCCTTCCCACGAGCCCAGAGCCCCCAACGGGTCCCTGTTCCCGCCACCTTCCCAGTGGCATCAAGGGATCCGACCATGTCGGGGCATCAGGCCCCAGCGCGATAGTTGTGAAATCCATAGTGCCGCCCACGGACTTCCTCCATGGACGGCTTGGAGTGCCTACAACGATGTTTGGTGCTTTTGATCGACTCATAGTGCTCGCCTTGTTCCTGTTTTCCTTTCTGCCCCACTTGGCGGCGCAGGAGAACCCAGACAAGCCGAAGCTGGCGAAGGAACTGGAAGCTCTGGAAACCCAACTGCGCAAGGATGAGGAACGCATCCTGAAGAAGCGCGGCGAGTTTGAGACCGAGTTCGAACGCTTGGTCGCTGAAGATGTGCGCACCAAACTCGGCCTAAAGCTCGGCCAGATTCTGGGCACACAGCAAGCCAACCTGCGTGGGCCCAACGCGGCAGAAACCCGTTCGGCCATGCGCAAGGAAGTTTTCGCTGCGCTGAAAGACCTCGTGGGGCCTGGGTTCGCAGCGATGCTGGATGAAGACATGGTGAACAACATCGCCGATCGCTTCATCGAAAGCGGTCGCGTGGATTGCGCGCGCGTGGTGCAGATGACTGTTGCCGACAGCTTGGGCGACGAAGGCTTCGCGAAAGCTTTTGATGACGTCATCCGCCCGGAATTGTGCAAAGGCATGGCTCAAGTGACCAAGCGCCGCGATGAGGTGCGCCGTCGGCTGGACGCCATCAACGAGGCTGAAGCTGCGCGCAAGGCCGGCGTTCCGCCCGGCATGATCGCAGTGCCCGCAGGCGAATACTTAGTGGGCATCACCGAAGCAGATTTGCGCAAATTGGCTCTGAAGTTGCATTACGGCGACAACCTCGATTCGTTAATCCTGCAGTGGCGCTCCACCGAACCACAGCAGGTCAAACTCGACGGATATTTCCTCGACCGCAGCGAAGTGACCTGCGCATGGTGGGCGGCCTACCTGAAAGAAAATCCGAAGGGTGCGGTGCCCATGAACTGGAGCGACGGCAAGATGCC
This sequence comes from Singulisphaera sp. GP187, assembly GCA_945907755.1. Lineage (GTDB taxonomy): Bacteria > Planctomycetota > SXUL01. Next base: position 1,384 of record CAMDTN010000081.1, read on the forward strand.
CGAAGGCTGGGAGCAACGCCCAGTCACCGGCATCACCTTCGACGATGCCGAAGCGTTCGCGCACTGGTGCGGACGCAGACTGCCAACCGAAGCAGAATGGGAAGCGGCTGCACGCTTTTCCAAAGTGCCCGCCAAAGAACCGCGCTTCTGGCCTTGGGGTGAATGGGACCGCGAGGTGCGTTGCAACTTCGATGGTGCCGCGAATCACGCTGGCCGACGCGCCACACCACCGAACCAACCGCCGATGCTGCCCGTGGGCACATTTCCATCAGGCCGCAGCGAACTGGGCTTCGACGACTTGGCTGGCAATGCCTACGAAATGACCACATCGTCATTCGAGCCGTACAAAGGCTTCAAAGGCACCACCATCAACCGTCGCCGCGTTTCCTCTGCAGACTTCAATGCCGATGAGATCACTTTGCGCGGTGGCGATTGCGGCAAACGCGACGTGGTGGTGTCCAGCTTCTCGCGCCTTGGCTTCCCGCGCGATCAAAAGGCCATGTGGGTTGGCTTCCGCACGGCTGCATCCACGCTGCGTGGCAAGGACTCCGTGGATTGGTTGGTGAGTCGCGGCCAAATGCGCGCTTGGCTGGTCGACTATTTGCCGCTGTCTGGCGACACAATGCTGCGCCGCAGCCATGCTGAACTTGATACTGCAAACCCGATGGCGGTGGGTGCTTTGATGAAGGGTGGCTGGGACGCAACCACGGCGCTGCCCACGCGCGCAGAATATGTCACCATCGTGAATCGCCGCACGGATGAACTGCGCGACTTCAGCACTCTCAAGCAGTACGCCAGCGCCGAGAAGTCCAAGAGCGTCATGCTGGGCTTCTTGCACACCGATGTAGGCTTCGCCAATCCGCCTCTGCCGCCGGGAGATTACTTCCTGCATTGGCACGCTGCAGGCACCGTCGATAAAGGTCCGGAATCCCCCACGGAGGCCATTGATCGTTTGAAAGCCGGCACAGATCTCGCGGTCGGCAGAATCACACGCCTGCCTGATTGCTTCGTGCTCGAACGCCGCGGCGGTTCCAAACCATATTCGATCTATGTCGAGTCGTTCCCGCCGCCAGTCGTGGCAGATGTGCAGGGCACGCGCGTCATCGCCAACCCCAGTAGCGATTCGGTGGAACTGGTCTACTCATTCCCCATCAAGGGCCAGCCCAAGAAATCGTTTGTGGTCACCATGGTGCTGAACACCAGCCCCGCCGAAAAAGATGCCACAGGCACCGTGCTGAAGGTGAGCGACGCCGCCGCGCTCAAGTGATTCTCGACTCTGCGCGCCGCGTCACTTCCCTGACGGCGCAGCAGCAGCGGGCGTGAAATAGAGCCCAATATCCACCGCGCCTGGGCCGCCAGTGTTGCTGACATGCACTGCGAGTAGGTTCGGCCCTTGCTTCAACGCAGCCGCCGCTTCAGCACTGAGCGCAACACTTTTGTAGTTGCCACCTGTGAAAGGCACTTCGCCCGCGAATACACCGTTCACCCACACACTAGCGGTGTCATCGGCAAGGATGTCCAAACTAAACACGCCCTCGCGCAGTTGACGCAACTCGAACTCTTCGCGCAACCACAGCGATTCGCCGACCCAAGCAGTGCGGGCCGCAGTGCGCCCCGCAGGCATCACACCGAACGGGCAAGATCCTTCTTTCCAGTCGACACCTTTGCGCGCCCCTGTGGATTCCCAACCATCCTCGGGCAATGTCGTGGTGTAGCGCCAACGCACCGCAGCACTCTCGCGCCCCGGAGCCACGACGGTTTCCACGGCAGCGCCTTGGCCACTTGTGGATGCGTCGTCGGGATGCGCGTCAGCAAAAAGCTCAATCTCTTGGAAGCCTGTGGATTGATAGGTGCCCGGGTACGTCGCCAGCACCGTGAGCTTCAGCGTGCGCACAAGCTTCTTTGGGAAAGAGATGGCGTGCTTGCGCATGACATCATCATCTAATTGAACCGTGAACGGCGCTTCATTATTGATCTTCACTTGCAGGTTGCGCACGCGTGACATGTGCCCGGCATCTCGCAACCAATAGCGCGGCTGACTCAGCTTCAGCACGCCAGCTTGGACAGGCCGTCCAAGGCGCAAGGTGATGCTCGGTTGGCCGTCTTTCGGCTCTGCCAGCCAACCGAGGGATTGCCGCCCGTCGATTGCCCGCGGCGCCACATGCCCGTTGTATTCGGAGCTTGCGCTCAATGCGACCTTGTCGCGCTCGAGCAGATTGTGCCCCGCATCACGAATGGCTTCTCCGTGCTGCGCCAAGGTCACATTGTCGATGCGCAACGCCAGCACGGGCGATTCTTCGGTGCCGCACGCAGTGCCTGCGGCATCGCTGAAGAACATGCGCCCCACCAATTTGTGCGCACCATTGGCACTTGGGCTCCAACGCGTGGCCCACGCTTCTTGGCGAGGGTCTGCCCCAGGCGCCTTGACACACGCAACTTCCAGATCGTCGATGAACCAACGCACACAATCCACCACTTCACCTTTGGCAAGGCGAGCATCGACGGGCTTGCCCACAGCACGCACCCAGAACGAAGGCGGCCATTCCGCGCTGGCGCCGATCATCAACGCCTTGGTGGCTTCCGAATTGCTCGCGCCCCGCGGCGCTGGCGCAGTGGTGCCGGTGCCTCGGCGCAAGAAAAGCAACGCGAAGCAGGTGTTGCAGTCGTCATCGCCATAGCCACCACCGTCCCACTGACCGTTCGCATTTTGACGACGCACCAATTGCTGCGCGCCCTCTTGGTACCAGTCATGGTCACCAATGAGCCGCTGTTCGGAGAGCGAACCCACGCGCTCGAGGCCGTACAGCCAGTAATACAACCAGCGGTCGCCGCCCTTGCCCTGGGTGAATTTGCCTTCAATGTTCTGTTCCACCGACCAATGCGCTTTCATCCACATCGTTGCGCGACCAGCACCAGCTTCCGCGCGCAATGCTGGAGCATCAAACTCTTTTCCCAGACCGCGCAGTTCGCGCGCGCAAATCAGCAAACTGCCAGCGCCCGCAGCGGTCATGCTCGCGGTGGCTGTACTGCCTGGGCGATAGCCAAAGCCTCCGTAGCTTTCTTGGCGATCGCAGAGCCACTGCGACACGCGCACCCAGATCTGCGGATCGACTTTCGCACCAACATGCGTGGCTGCGCGCAAGCCGAGCAGCGCGTATTGCGTGTTCGAGAGGTCGGCGTGAATCCCTCTGGGATTGCCGTGGTTTCCGGGATAACCCCACTCCCCCGGCTGCACGCCAGGCCCCGCACCAACGGATTGCTGCACTTGCTGCGCTAGTTGCGCGATCAGCGCCGCGTGCTTGGGGTCTCCCAATGCGCCAAGAGCCATGAGCACGCAGCCCGTGTCGTAGGTGCGCGTGGGGCGTTCTTGTGACAGCCACGCAAAGCCTGTGCGCAAAGCTGGATGATCAGTAGGCAACCCACACTTGATCAGTGTGTACAGCGCGAGAGCCGTCATGCCTGAGCGATAGGTCTTCGCGTCGGGGCCGTTCCATGTGCCGTCAATGGCTTGGCACTGCAACAACCAATGCACGCCTTTGTCGATGGCTCCGTCGACTTCAGCAGCAGCTACCGCGGGCAGAGCAGGCAGCAACTTCGTAGCGTCGGTGGCGTCGGTGGCACTCAGGCGAAAACGGCCAAAACCGTGCCCTCCCCAGCCGGAATCGAACACGAGGCGGAAACGTAAAGTGTCTCCAGCTTTCAAGGCCACTGGTGTTTCCAACACCAGATAGAGCTGGCGCTCGCATCGAGAAGCATTGCCGTCGAGCACCCAACCGGTCTTGGTGCCAGTGACGCGGTCGATGACGGCCGAGTGGCAATCGGGCTGCGATCCTTGCCAACGGCGTTCATCCGCTGTGACCCGCGCGAAGTTGATCGCTTGGCCGCGCTTCGCTCCCTTCGCATAGCGCGCAGCTTCGAACTCTGTCAGCACCGCGTGGCTGTTCGCGGCGCGCCCTGGGCCAGTCAGCGGTAACGAATCATGAGTGAGCGCTTCGAGACGGATTGCAGTCACTCGCTCCAGATCGGTCTCGCAGGTGACTTCGTAGGTGCTGGCGTCCGGGTTGGGTCCACTCACCAACACCGATCCGTCGGCAAGGACCTCGAACACTTCTCCGCCCTTGCTTTCTGCCTTGGCAACCTTGAGGCGCGTCCAGCCCGCGTCCTGAGCGCAGGCAATGCTGCAAAGTGTGATCACAAAACATGCTGTGAAAGCGGGGATCTTCATCGCGGCTTGGCTTCGGCGGCTCGCTGCTGGAACGGCCAGAGCCTACCAGCGAAAGCGCATCACCCGAGGTCCGCGAGATTGGCTGTCAGGCTCTTGCGGCGGAGCTCCAATTCGTCGCGGCGCCCTTGTTCTGTGGCCACCACTTGCGGCGGTGCCCGGTCTAAGAAGCCCGGGCTTGCGAACTTGCGCTCGATGCCCAGCAGGCCCTGCTCTACGACGGCCAGTTCCTTGGTCAGGCGCGTGCGTTCTGCATCCAAGTCCACCACGCCTTCCAGCGGCACAAAAATCTCTAAACCGCTGGCTACGAACACTGCCGATTTCGCTGGCTTGGTGAGTGCGGTTCCATATTCGATGCGCCGCACGCGGCCCAACGCGCTGGCGCGAGCGGCCATTGCGGCCACGCGCGCTTCCGTAGCGGCATCCGCCGTGCGCACATGTAAATCGAACTCGGTGCCACGCGGCACATTCAAGCGATCGCGCACGGCGCGCGCGGCTTGCACCAATTCGATGAGGATGGAAACCCGCGCCACGGATTCTGCATCGTTGGGGTAGTCCGCTGCTTGCGGCCAACGCTCCAAGGCAATGGTCGCGGCACCAGTCGGCAACCATGGCGCCAAGCGTGCACGGATCTCGTCGGCCACGAACGGCGTGATCGGCGCCAGCAAACGCAACAGCGCGTGCAGCACTTGCAACAACACCCAGCGCACCACTTCGCGGTCAGCTTGGGCTTCAGCCGATTCGTCGGTGAGGCGCGACTTCACCAATTCCAAGTACCAATCGCAGAAATCGGACCACGCAAAGGCGTGCAGCGCGCGCGTCG
>CAMDTN010000082.1 GCA_945907755.1 Singulisphaera sp. GP187
AAGAACCCGGGCGCGGCCAAGGCATCGGCCACCACGCACATCAGCGCGCAAGCCATGGGACCACCGCCGAAAGTGGTGCCCAAATCGCCAGGCTTCAAGATGATCGCGATGCGTTGAGGCAGCAGCAGCGCGCCCGCGGGGAAACCGCCAGCCAAGCCCTTGGCCGTGGTGATCATGTCCGGCACCACTTGCGCGGCGTCGATGGCGAAATTGAAACCGGTGCGCCCCAATCCGCTTTGCACTTCGTCGGCGATCAGCAGCGTGCCGTTATTGCGCGTGAGACTGCGCACGCTGCGCAGGTAGCCAAGGTCCAAATCCCGCGCGCCGCTTTGGCCTTGCACGGGTTCCAAGATGACCGCGGCTACGGACGAATCCAGTGCGGCGCTGAGTGCGGCGGCATCGTTGGCGGGAACGCGCGTGACATCGAAGGGCGTGCGCGGAAAGCCATACCAAGGCGCGGCATCGTAGGTGCAGGCCGACGCGGCGGCGGTGCGCCCGTGCCAACCGCCTTCCAAGCAAATCACGCGCGTGCGTCCCGTGGCGCGGAACGCCACCCGCAGCGCGTTCTCGTTGGCTTCGGCGCCAGAGTTCACAAAGAAAGCGCGGTCGATGTCACCGGCGGCCAGTGCGGTCAACTTGGTTGCGGCTTCGCGGCGCACTTCGAGATCGACCAAATTTGTCTGGAAAAACAGCGTTTCTGCTTGCTTGCGCAGCGCAGCCAACAACGCCGGGTGGCGATAGCCCAAGATGGCCACAGCGTGCCCGCCGTAGAAATCCAACAGCTCGCGCCCGTCGCGCGTGTGCACGACGCAGCCGTCGCCATCTACCAGTTCAATGCCTAGGCGTTTGTACACAGCCACTTCGGCGCCAGCAGTTGATGACATGAGTTGAGGGTCGCTCACAGCAGTCCTTTCAGTTCCAGCCCAAGCCCGGCAGTTTCAGGCCGGTGTCTTCTGCAAATCCGAGCATGCGGTTCATCCACTGCACCGCGCCACCGCTGGCGCCTTTGGTCAAGTTGTCGATGACCGAGAAAACAACGGCGTCCTTGCCACGGCATTCCACAGCGAGGTGGCAGCGATTAGTGCCCACCACATCTTTCAGCGCGGGTGGCGCTGCGCCTACCGCTACGAACGGAGCGTTCTTGTAGAACGCTGCCAGCGCCGCTCGCAGTTCCGCCGCGCTGTGCTCGCGCTTCAAGCGCACATGAATGGTGGCGTGGATGCCGCGCGCGAACGGGCCACTGTGCGGCACAAACAAAATCTCGGCGCAGCCTTCTTTTCCAGAAACCAAGCGGCGCATTTCGTGCTCGTGGCGGTGAGTCAAGGGCGAATACGCGCGCATGTTTCCGTGACGCCATGGGTGATGCGTGGTGGCGGTGGGCTCGCGTCCGCTGCCAGTGCTGCCGGTAATCGCCGACGCGAAAAACGCACCGTCGCTCAAGGCGAGTGCATGCAGCGGGCGGCAAGCGAGTGTCACCGCTGTGGTGAAGCACCCCGGGTGCGCCATCACCTTGCTGGGAACTCCAGCGACCAACTCGGGCAACGCGCACACTGCGGTGTCTAACAATTGCGGCGCGGGATGCGGCTTGCCATACACCTGTTCGTGCAGTGCGGCGCTGCCGAGGCGCAGGTCTGCGGAAATGTCCACGACATGCAAATCTGCGCCGTTGGCTTGGGCCAACTGAATCCACTGCGCGATGCGCCCTGCAGATTCGCCATGAGGCAAGGCAGAGAACAGTGCGACGCGCTGGCCACTGCGCAGAAGCGCTTCGGCTTCGGCAGTGGACGCGAATGTTTGCGCACCGAAGGCCGCTGCCAAATGCGGAAATACATCGGCGATGACAGAGCCGGGCTTCGATTCCGACACCGCCGCTACCGGCCCCAGCAGCGGATGCAGCGCAAGAATGCGCAGTAATTCGCCGCCGACATAGCCGGCAGAGCCCAGCACAACGACAGGCACTTGTTCAGCGGGCATCTTCGGCAGCCATTTCCTGCGGCTTCAAACCGGTGGCGCTCAACATGGCCGCTGCAAATTCCTTGGCGGCAGTGCGCGCGTTCAGCCCCAGCGCGCCCATGCGATCGCGCAGCAAATCAGTGCCCGCGGCGTTGTCGGTGGCGGGCCCCGTGATGACATCGGGCGTCAATCCATATTCTTGCTTCAAGCGCGCGAGCCCGCCCCACGCCGCCACAGGATCGGTGGCCGCCAGAGCCAGCGCAGAGAATGCTGCGCGAATATCTGCCTGTTCAAGAATGGCATCGACGCCGTAGTCGCCGAGCAACCCGTCGCCCAGCTCCAACACAATGACATCGGGCTTGCCCGCAGCGAGGCGGTTCAGCATGGTGCGCGTCAATGCGGGCGCATTCGCGCGTTGCGTGGTGACGATGCCGTAGTCCGTGAACATGGTCACAGGCGACGCGCCAGAATCTTCCATCCCCAAGATGTCGCGGCGCAACGAAACGCCGGTGGCTTTCGCCGCCGCCACCTTCAAGCGCTGGTGCGTGTACTCCTGCACCAAGGCTTGGCACGCTTGGGTCTTGCCCGCGTTCATGCAAGTGCCGACAACCGTCACAACGGGAATGCCACCAAGGTTCAGTTTGGTGTCCAGCGGCGGCAGGCCGTAGCCAATGTTGGCGGGCACGCCCACGCGCTCTGCGAGGAATGGGAAGTGCAGCACTTGACCAAGCACTTCGCATTCAAACGGAGGGCCAATGTCGGGGTTCACCGAAGTGCAGTGGCCCAAGACGCCACCAAGATTCAGCACATTGATGCGATCGCCCGTGGCGAGCTTGTCGGGGATCTTTCCCGCGTATCCCGCCAACGCACGACGATGCCCCAGCGCGCCAGCGATGATGTCGCCTGGTTTCAGCGTAGAAAACCGCCCGGTGGGCAGTTCCAGCGTGTTGTAGACCGATTTGCGCGTCAGCACGCGCACGGCCACCACATCGCCTTCGCGGCAAGGGTATTCATCCGACAAACGCACCTCGCGGCTGAGGCGTGCGTTCAAAGTCACCGAGGCAATTTTGTCGAGGACAATCGCTCTCATGAGTTTTCTCCTTGCGCTGCTGCGCCCGCGCGCTTGTGCAACATTCCAGGCAGCGCCAGCAGGCGCGAGAAACCGCGTGCATCTTCAGGGGTCCATTCGCCAACGGTTTCGCCATACACCGAGCGCGACGCGTCGCGCAGCGAGAACGGCGAAGTGACGCCTTCCACAAAGAACGAACCTGTGCGGAATGCCAAATGCACTTCGCCGGTGACGCGCTGTTGCGTGCTCAAGAACAGCGCTTCCATATCGCGGCACGTGGGCTCTAAGAATTGGCCTTCATGCACCAAGTCGCCGTACAGCCGCGCCACGCTGTCTTTCAATTGCTGCTGCCGCGCAGTCAGTGTCAGTTTTTCCAACTCGCGGTGCGCGTGAATCAGCGTGATGGCTGCCGGCGCTTCAAACGCGACGCGGCCCTTCATGCCCAAGATGGTGTCGCCGAGGTGGATGCCGCGGCCGATGCCGAAAGGCGCCGCCAACGCATCCAGTTTTTCGATCAGCACCACGGGCGCCATGCGCACGCCATCGAGCGAACACGGCACGCCATCGGTGAAACCAATGCGGTGTTGCTCTGTAGCGCGCGGCGTTTCCAGCGCATTGCGCGTGCGCACCCAAGCAGATTCCGGCAACGAACCCGTGGTGGTGGTGGTTTCCTTGCCGCCGATGGTGGTGCCCCACAGGCCAGAGTTCACGGAATACGCAGCGGCGCTAGCCGGCACCGCGAAGCCGCGCTTGGCTAAGAATTCCACTTCGTCTTGGCGGCTGGGGTGGAGGTCGCGGATGGGCGCGATGATCTCCAGCTCTGGCGCCACTGTGCGCAGCGCCACCTCAAAGCGCACTTGATCGTTGCCGGCGGCGGTGCAGCCGTGGGCCACGCCCACAGCGCCCAGCTCGCGCGCGACGCGCGCCACTTCGCGCGCTTGCAAACTGCGTTCCGCGCCCACGCACAGCGGGTACACATTGCCGCGCAGCACATTGCCGATGACAAGGAAGCGCAGCAGTTCGCTCCACAGCTTCTCGCGGCCATCGACGAACAGATGTTGATCTGCGCCCAAAGACAGCGCGCGCTGCTCCAGCGCAGTGCGCTCGGCCGCATTCATGCCCCCGACATCCACCGTGACGGTGACGACGCGGCACTTGCGCTCTTCGCGCAGCCACGGCACGCACCACGAGGTGTCTAAGCCACCAGAAAATGCCAGCACTACGGTTTCAGACATGGGCGACATTCCTTAGGAGCGAATCCAACAAGTGCGCCACACGGTTTCTGGCATGCAGACCCTTGGTGGCAATGAAAAGCGTGTCGTCGCCGGCAACGGTGCCGACCACTTCTGGCCAGCCAGCGGCGTCGATGCCCGCGCCCACCCGCGAAGCCCCGCCAAGCACGCATGCCACCACCAACATGTGGGGGCCAGCCGGAGTGATCGCCTTCACCAGCGGGGCGATTTCTTCGAGCGCAGAGGCATCGTCTTCAACGACCGCTGCAGGGGCTGCCGGCAGGGCATAACAGCCCCGAACTTTGGCCACACCCAGCTCGCGCAGGTCGCGGCAAATGCTGGACTGCGTCGCCACAAACCCACGCGTGGCAAGCTGTTCGGTCAATTCATGCTGCGAATGCACCGCCCCCGAAACGACGAGGTCGCGGATGGCTTGCAAGCGGGGTTCGCGCTGAGAGTGCAACATTGGAGGCGGCATAATATGTTGCATTATCGGCAATGTCAAGCATAAATATGCATAAGCTCCAACCCGTTCTCAAAACGCCTCCGCAAGGTCGTCGGTCAGAAGGGCCCCGACCGGAATCACTTCTTGGGGCATGCAGGCAAGCCGGCATGCAGTTGCCGTAGGAACTCGCGCTCTTTCTTGCGGTGCTTCCAAGCCATGAGAGAACCGTTTGGGAAGAGCTCTGAGTCTTCGTTGTCGATCGCAACAAACTCCGGAAATGAAACTGTGAGGCCATTCTGTTCGTTGAGCATGATGACGGTGCGGTCATTGTGCAAAAAGACTTCAAAAAACTGTTCCAGCGCCAAAGGGCCCTCTCCTTCGAATAGGAGTTTGTTTGTCTGCGCGCGAGGGACGATATGCCCACGACACAAGCGCCTTGGTAGTTTGTTCTTATTGAAATCCTGAGTCGCCAGTAGAACCAAGGCCTCTCGTGTGATGCCAACGACTCGCCAGCCGCAATTCTCGATGCCCATGAGCGCAGTCATGATTGTCGTAATCCGCCCATAGGAAAAGTCCTGTGGACTGCCCTGTCTTGCGCGAAAGAGCGTGACATAGAGCTCGTGCAGGACGCTTCGAAGCGAGTGATCTGTTCTTAGCCTCATTGATGATCCTTCCACTGACGCGGCCCACTTGAAGCCACTGGCGCTCAGTTCGCGCTCATTTGGCCATCTTCGATTCATACAGATCCACCCACTGCTTCACGGTCATTTTTGAAGCGAGTTCGCCGATCAGCGCGAGCGGGACATCTTCAGGCTTCTTGAAACGGGCGCAGGACTTGCCCATGTCCAACTTCTTCGTGCTGTGCTTCTTCCATTCAGCGACGAACCACGCCATGAGCTTCGGATCGACATAGATGCCCATGTGATAGAGACCGATGTGGCTCTTCTGCGATGCGATTCCCATGAATGGGAGCGGCAATTTCGGAGTGCAGTGATATCCAGCTGGATAGATCGAGTGCGGCACGACATATCCGATCGCGCCGTAACTGATGCACTCTTGGAAGCCCTTGGGGATGTTCTTGAGAATCACTGCGCGCAACTGGCGCATGATGGCCTGCCGATCTGGTGGGAGCGCGTCGAGATATTCATTCGGCGTCGTTGGCTTGGCTGGTGATTTCATATGTTGCTCCCGATAGATTTCGGATCCTACCGTGCGCGGGGGGATAAGGTCACGGCCATGAAGAGACTCGTGGCAATAGCGTTGGTGGGCTTGGTGGTCGGTGGGATGGG
>CAMDTN010000083.1 GCA_945907755.1 Singulisphaera sp. GP187
GGCGCTGCAAGGGTGACTTTGATGCTGCTCACAATGGTCTTGGTAGCTTGCTCACGGCGATCGGTCAATGCGCGCCAACGAGGTCACCATGAGTTTCAGCTACGCAGTGCTGGGTTCGGGGATGCAAGGAACGGCTGCGGCCTACGACTTGGGCCGCCACGGCGAAGCAAGAGATTTGCTGTTGCTGGACCGCGATGCGGAATCCGTGCAGTGCGCGGCGCAAAGATTACGCGCATTGCTGCCTGGCATCGCGGTAGAGGCCCGTACCTGCGATGCCAGCGATGGTGCGGTGCTGGCCAAGGCGCTGGATGGCGTGCACGGAGTGTTCTCAGCGCTGCCTTACGCCTTCAACCTCGCAGCCGCTGGCGCTGCGGTGCACGCGGGCGCAAGTTTCTGCGACCTCGGTGGCAACACGGCGGTGGTGCGCGCGACGCTGGAATTGGATGCGCTCGCGAAGGCGCGGGGCGTCAGCGTCATTCCGGATTGCGGGTTGGCACCAGGCCTCGGCAATGTGTTGGCCGCGTGCGCGGTGGGGCGTCTGCGCCATGCGCAACATGTGCGCATCTACTGTGGTGGGCTGCCGCAACACCCACAACCGCCGTGGGATTACAAGCTGGTTTTCCACATCGGGGGCCTGACCAACGAGTACATGGGCAACGCCGAAGTGCTGCGCGATGGGCGTCTGCAAGAAGTGCCAACGCTGAGTGAGTTGGAGAGTGTGGACTTTCCTGCACCGGTGGGCAGGGCTGAAGCCTTCACCACCAGCGGGGGCACCAGCACCGCCTGTGAAACCTTCCGCGGGCGTTTGCAGAGTTACCAGTACAAGACCGTGCGCTACCCGGGGCACTGTGAGAAGGTGCGGGCCGTGCGCGACTTAGGGCTGCTGGATTTAGTGCCCGTTCAAGTGCGCGGTGTGTCTGTAGTGCCGCGCGATTTGTTTCATGTTGTGGCTGCGCCACGACTTGCGCACCCGGAAGACGGCGATTTGGTGGTGCTGCGCGCCGAGGCGTTTGGGCCCAGTGCGAAGGCCGGTGAGCCGGTGGAATGGCAGCGCTTCGACCTGCTGGATATTGCGGATGCGCGCACGGGTGCCACTCCGAGCGCCAGCGCGGGCTTCAGCGCCATGGAGCGCTGCACCGCTTTCCCCGCCGCCGCCACGCTGCACCTGCAAGTGAAGGGCGCGGTGCCACCGGGCGCCACAACATCCGAGCGCCTCAGTGTTGTTGAAACTTTGTTGGCAGCGGTGCGCCTGCGCGGTTTGGACATCCGCGAATCTTGTAGCTCGGCACGCTAAGGGCAGTGGCGCAGATTTTTGTGAACGCCGCTTGATTGGCTGGTGCCGCGGGTGAGAATGCAGGCCGCCCGAAGCGGTGGAGTTCCCCTTGTTGTTGCGCAATCGAATCTTGGTTCCATCATCCGAACGGAAACGCAGCGGCGGCAGTTGCGCGTACAACTTCAGCGAAGCCCAAGGCGAGCGTGCACTGAACAGGTTTTCCTCGCTCACGGCGGTGCGGCGCAAGGCGCTGCAAACATTTTTGCATGCGCTGAATGGCGCGGGCTACGCGGCGGAAGTGCTGCGCTTGAAAGGGCGCGCCTTGCAGCAGGCCACCGCGAAGAATCTGGAGTTCCCCACAGGGCCGTTGATGGGCGTGCTGCAGCGCGAGCACGGGCCACTGTTTCTGGCGTTGGATGCGCCCAGTTTGGATGCATCTGCGACGCGGCGTTTGCGCAATGACTTGGTGGTGGTGTGCCCACTGCTGGGTCTGTTGGCCCCCAACGACCAAGTGCCTGAATATCGCTGCGCAGTGGGCGCGCAGATTCCTGGTTTTGGTTCGTTGCATGCGCTGTGGAAGCCGCATCTGTCCATCGCCTTGGACCGCTTGGGCCGCGGCCGTCGCGTGTACAGCTTCTTGCCTGCACGATTGCAAGCGCTGTGGGCTCAAAGCAACACCGCAGCAGAGATGGTGCATGTGGTTTTTGCGCGCGTGAAGGCGGATGGGCGTCTGCAGGTCGACCACGCCGCGTCGCAAGGCTTGGCGGGGGAAATGATCCGCGTGATCTTGAGTGCGCAGCACACCGCGCCGGAAGATCTGTCTTCGTTCCGCAGCAGCGCGGGGCATCAATTGCGGCCAGAGCTTTGCAAGGCGCTGGGCCGCGACCGCACGCTTGTTTTTGTGCGCTGACGCAGTCTCGGTTCGTGGCAATGGCGCTGCCGCATGGAGCGAGTCAATCTCGCGCTACCATGCGCCGATGGATCGCCTACAAATTGTGTATTCCGACGAGCGCGTTGTGGTGGTGGATAAGCCCGCCGGGCTGTTGTCTGTGCCGCCACCGAAGGGCCAGCGCGACGGCAGCGCGCATGTGCAGTCGGTGCTGCTGCGCTTAGGTGTCGATGCCATGCCGGTGCACCGCATCGACCAAGAGACATCGGGTCTGCTGCTGTGCGCGCGGGATGCCGCCACGCGCGAATTGCTGATGAACATGTTCAAGGCTCGCGGTGTCACCAAGAGCTATCTCGCTGTGGTGCAAGGCAATCCGCGCCAAGACACAGGGTCTTGGATTTTTCCCATCAAAGACCTTGGGGCGCATGCGGAAATCTCGCCCGAGGGCCAGCATGCAGAAACGCGTTGGAAAGTGATTGAACGCGCTGGCGTGGTGGTGCTGATGGAACTGGAGCTGGTGACAGGGCGCCATAATCAAGCGCGCTTGCATGCGGCCCATGTGTGCATGCCGCTGGCGGGTGAAACAAAATATGCCATGCGGCGTGACGCGAAAATAAAACACAAACGCTGTGCGCTGCACGCCGGGCTGTTGGAACTGACCCTGCCGTGGGAAACCGAGCCGCGCCGTTTTGAATCGCCGTTGCCGCAAGACATGCGCGCGTTGTTGGACAAGGCTCGCGCTGCGCCGCCGCGGCGCAAGGACCCGCCGGCACCAAGCAATCCAGCGCAGGTCGCGCAGCATGCGCGCGCGCAGCGGCTCAAAGCGAATCGCGCCAAACCGCAGCAGCGTTCTGGGCGTCCGCCCGAACGGGCTTCCGGGCGCAAGCCCGGACCGCAGAGCGGGCGGAAGCCCGGACTCCAGAGTGGGCGGAAGCCCGGAGCGCAGAGCGGGCGGAAGTCCGCGCCGAAAAGCGCGCGCCGTCGCAGGCCTTAGACGGAAGGGTCTGCTGGCTCGGGTTCCGGCGCAGGCACCGCTTTACTTAGCGCCACGCGCGGCACAGCATGCGCGGCCGAAGGTGCTGTGTACCAGCCGCGTTTTTCAGGAGCGAAGCGCGCGAGCTTCACAACCAACAGATCGGGGAAAGTCTCCATGCGGTTGCGCAGGTTGGTGAGGCACTCATTGGAAAACTGTGTCGCCAGTGCGATGCGGTCTTCGGTGTCGATGAGGTTGTCCATCAAGCGCGCAAAGTTCTCATTAGTGCGCAGATCGGGATAGGCCTCGCGGACGGCCACCAAGCGCTTCACCAGTCCGCTGCCGTGGGCGCGGATCTCGCCCAAGTTGTCGCCGCCGTGACGCGCATCGCCCGCGGCAGTGCGCGCTTCCGCAATCAATGTGTGCAAGTCCTTCTCGTGGGTGGCTGCGGTTTTCACGGTGGTGACTAAGTTTGGGATCAAGTCGTGGCGGCGCTTCAACTGCACATCCACCAAGCTCCACGCCGATTGCAAGCGATTGCGCAAGCGCACCAATCCGTTGTGCACCAACCACATCCAGCCCGCGAACACCAACGCGAAGTAAACAAGGCCGCCCAACACCAGTCCGCGCCAGTTGGCCGCGATGAAATCTTGGAAGCCCGCTTCGCGTTGCATTGAGTTGAACGAAGTGGAGGCCTGCGGCATCCAAGTGTCCACCGGCGTGCTGTCCAACATGGCACCCGCCACCATTGCCAGCACGCAACCGAAGAGATGGCACAGCACCGTGCCCCACGTTTTGCCGCGCACGATCTGCTCTTCACTGCGCACGGAAATCAGGTAAGGGTCGTCGGTCGTCACTTGCGTCAGCACTGGCGCGGCCACGTCTTCGCGCAACCGTGCGCTGCCCAGCACATACAACTGTGCGCCATTCACCACGGCGGTTTCGCTGAAGGAGCGTTGGTATGTGGAGTAAGGCACGCCGCCGCTGGGGCCTTTGCCGTAGTACAGCGGGTGTCCCATGCTGACGGTGCGGCTAAAAATGTTGGTGCCTTCAATGTCGGCGCCCGCGGGTTCGACGCGCACGCGACCACTGTCGTCTTGCAGATCGAAATCAATCTGCTCGCCGCCACTGGCCACGGTTGTCCAGCCCGTAACGATGCGCGTTTGCGTGCGGCCCTTGGAATCGGTGTAGGTTTCGATGCGGCGCCAATGTTCCTGCACCAACCACGAGTAGTGCACCACTGCGGTTTCGGCGAGATAGCTGGTGAGCGGAGCATCGCTGTGTGCGGTGCCCTTCACTTCGCTGAGGCCGATGCACACCCCTGCCGCCTTGGAAGTGGGGATGTCTTGGATCAGGCGCTTCATGCGCAGTTTGCGTTGCGCGATCCAGTAGAGGATTAGCCCTACCAAGCCAGCGCCGCCCGCAACATACAGTTCTTCCCTACGCATCTGTGACCCCTTCTACCACGACCAGCGTCAACGCGAAGCGCGTCCCTTGAGCCTGCTTGTGGGCGCGTAACATCGCTGGTCATGCCAGCCATCAACCCTGTCCTCGTGCGCTCCGACCGCGGCGGTTTACCCGAGATTTGCCATCGCGGCGTGGTCGTTGCATGGCAGGGCGATGCAGCAGTGTTGCTGCGCGGCGACGCCACCGAAGCATGCTTCATGCGTTCCACCGCGAAGTACTTTCAAGCTTTGGCGGTGTTGCGCAGCGGCGTGTTGCGGCGGCATCCGCTGAAAGCTGACGAGTTGGCTCTGATGTGCGCTTCTCACGGCGGCGAACCGCGCCATGTGGAAGTGGCCGCGCGCTTGCTTAGGCATGGCGGGCTTGATGCGGCGCATTTGCGCTGCGGCAGCCACTGGCCCATGCACGCACGCTCCGCGCAGTTATTGAGCGTAGCGGGCGCGGTGCCCACACCTTTGCACAACAATTGCTCTGGCAAGCATGCGGGCATGCTGTTGGCGGCGCAGTTGCATGGCTTCGATCTCGAGAGTTACCTGTCGCCAGACCATCCGCACCAGCGCGCCGTGCTTGCGTTGCTGCGCGATTACGCGGGCACCGACGCTATCAGCGTGGCCATGGACGGCTGTTCCGCACCCACTTTCGCTTTGCCGGTGGAAGCAGCAGCCCGCGCCTTCGCGCGCTTCGCACTTGAAAGCGCACATGTTGGCAGCGACGCGCACACGCTGGCGCAAGCGGTTGCAGAACAACCGGCGATGTTGGCGGGCGAAGGGCGTTTTTGCACAGGCATCGCGACGGCCACAGAAGGGCGCGTGCAAGCCAAGACTGGCGCCGACGGATATTTCGGCGCGTTCTGTCGCGCGAGTGGCACGGGCATCGCGTTGCACATCGACGACGGTCAAACCAGCGCCAGCGAGCGCGTGTTGCTGGCAGCGCTCGAACGCTTGGGCCTGATGCGCCCTGCAGAGATCACAGCACTCGATGCTTGGTGCAACCCGCGTCGCCTGAACCGCATCGGGCATGAAGTGGGCCGCACGCTGGTCACGCTGGACTGAAGCGC
>CAMDTN010000084.1 GCA_945907755.1 Singulisphaera sp. GP187
AGCCTCGTACTCTTCGGCGTCCAACCGTCCAGGCTTGTTCAAGATGCGATCGTCAATGCCGATCTTGCCGACATCGTGCAGCAGCCCGCCCATGCGCACCATGCGTTGGCGTTCGTCATTGAAACCAATGGCCGCAGCCAG
This sequence comes from Singulisphaera sp. GP187, assembly GCA_945907755.1. Classification (GTDB taxonomy): domain Bacteria; phylum Planctomycetota; genus SXUL01. Next base: position 142 of record CAMDTN010000084.1, read on the forward strand.
CATCTTGGCGTAACTGCCAGTGCGGCGCCCATGCCCGATGTTGAAGCGGTCGCGTTCTTCCACCGCTCGGGCGAGTGCTAGCGTCGTTTCCAGCGTGGCTTGGTCTTCGAATTCTTTTTGCCGCTTCAGCAGTTCGTACAGCTTGGCATGAGCGGCGAGGCGTTTCTTCTCTTCGGCGCGCTTCAGTGTGATGCCGATGCGTTCGAAGTTCAGCGGTTTGGTGAAAAAATCGCAAGCACCACCGCGCAGCGCTTGAATCGCGTGTTCGATTTCCAGCGAGCCGGTGATCATGAACACTTCGGTGTCGGGGGAGCGCTCTTTCACCCAGCCGAGCAATTCCAATCCTGTCATTCCGGCCATGGAGATGTCGGTAATGATCAGATCCACCCTGGTCGTTTCGAGCGTTCTCGAGGCGTCGTTCGCGTCTGCAGCCAAGTGCACGCTGTAGCCATTCAGCTCAAGGTATGCAGCGAGGCTCTCGCGGACGGAGGGTTCGTCATCCACGACGAGAATGTTGCGGATGCTCACGGCTTCCGCAGGAAGGTCGTCTGCTGCGCCAAGAAAGGCTGTGCTCATAGCGTTGGAGGCATCGTAGCCGACGCGTCCGCAAGCCCGTCCATGCGGAATCGTTCGCCTAGGTAGGCGCGGCGCACGGCGGGGTCGCCCACCAGTGCAGAAGCGGTGCCTTGGCGGAATACGGCGCCATCCACGAGGATGAAAGCGCGGTCGGTGATGCTCAAAGTCTCGCGCACATTGTGGTCGGTCAGCAAGATGGCCAAGCCCTTGGCACGCAAATCGGCAAGGATGCCTTGCAGTTCTTCCACCGTGCGGGGGTCGATGTTCGCGAAGGGTTCGTCCAAGAGCAGCAGCTTTGGATCGCGCGCCAAGACCCGCGCAATTTCGAGACGGCGTTGTTCGCCACCAGACAGCGAGGCAGCTTTCTGCCGCCGCCGTTCCACGAGGTTCATGCGTTCCAACAAGTCCAGTGCGCGCTGCTGCCGCAATGCGGGGCTTAGGGTGTCGATCCACTCCAGCACCGCGATGAGGTTTTCTTCGACGGTCATGGAGCGGAACACGCTGGGCTCTTGCGCCAGATATCCCATGCCAAGGCGCGCGCGTTTCCACACGGGTGCGTGAGTGACATCGTCGCCGTCGAAAGTGATGCGCCCTGTGTCAGGGCGCAGTAAGCCTGTGATGCAGCGGAAAGTGGTGGTCTTACCTGCGCCATTCGGCCCTAAGAGACCGACGATCTCACCGGCTTCGACCGACAGCGTCACTTCGGACACCACGCGGCGTGTGGCGTAAGTTTTGGTGAGGTTTTCGGCGGCGAGTAATGCCATGTCAGCGGATGACGCGGTAAGCCTTCAACTCGAAGAGTGAATCGAAGATGCTGTCCCCTGCGGGCAAAAAGACGAAGGCGGCGCGGCCGAGGACGAAGTGGCGCGGCACATAGTGCATCAGCACCGAGCGCGCTCTGAAGGCGTGGGGTGCGTGGGCTGTGAGCATTTCCAGCGTGCGTGTGTCCATTGCGCGGTGGGCCAGTTGTGCGTCGCTGGGCTTGTCGCACTTCGTGCCGTGCAGTTGCATCAGGCCCACGCCGTCCTTGTTGGGAAACTGCGTGAGGTCGAGGATGTCGTAGCTGCCATTGCTCAAGCGCAAGTGGTTTCCGGCAATGTCCATGAAATGATGCGGGCGCTCAGCATCACTCGCATCGGCGTTGTCAAGCCATGGGTTGTTGTCTTGGCGCGGTGAATCGAACTCGTCGGACACGGCTTCGAGGTCGCCTAAGAGCACGCGGCCATCGTCACGCATGCGGATGCCCACCATGCGGAAGGCGCGGGCGTCGAGGGAGTTGGCGGAATTGTCGCCCAACATCAAGTAGTGCCCTGCTGGCACATGGAACGTGTCGCCGCTGCCGTCGAACAGCGTGGTGTAAATGTCGCGCTCGAGGCCCAAGCTGCTGAAGCTGGCGCTGCCGGAAGTGAGCCCGAAGGCCACGCGGCTTTCACCGCCAGCCAGCGGCACGACAGATTGTTTGTATTCGTCGCGGCAGATTTCGGTGCCGTCGAGCAGCACGCGCAATCGATCGTCGGCGTTTTCGAAAACGATGCGAGTGCTGACGCCGGGCTTCAGACGCGTCGCTGTCAACGCGGCGCAGTCGATGACGCGGGCACCGTGCATCAGGCGTGACGGTGTCGTTGCGCCCTCGACGGCTAATTCCAAGCGCATAGGCGTCGTGACTTGCGTGCCGTCCGTGATGCGCATGATCAGCGCACCTGCACCCGCTTCGGGCGTCACTTCCACACTGAAGCGCATGTCGCCTACGGGCAAGCGAATGGTTTCGTCGGCGCGACCACGGCGCGTTGAGGCCAACGGATCGTGGCGCTCGGGAGTCACTGGTGCGCTCAGGCCCACCAGCAATTCCACGGGGCCGGCTTCCAAGCGGAGTTGCCCCTTCGGGTCTACTGAAGCGCCAGCGGCGGGGCGTTGCCACGTGTTCCAGATGCGGCCGCCACGAAAATCGGTCCAGTCGGCGGCGGGGATGACGGGGTTCGCGTCGAAGAGTGCGGCTTGAACGCCGATGTCTTTGCGTGCCACGCTGAATGGGCCGGCAAGATTCGGCGCGGTGAAAATGTCTCCGTGCGCGATCTTCAGCGTCTCGCCCGGCATGCCCATCAGGCGCTTCACATAATTCACCCGCTGCGACAGCGGGTACATGAACACTTGCACTTCAAAGCGCTGTGGATCGCCTAAAAGTGCCGCAGCTTTGTCCACGATGATGCGGTCGCCGCCGGGGTTGCGCCCGATGATGGCCGGCTCCATGGATTCGGTTGGAACTTGAAAGGCTTCGAAGGCGAACTGCTTGATCAGCAAGGCCATCACCACGGCCACAGTGAAGGCCTCGATGTTGGTGCGCCAGAAACCCCGCTTCGCCACTGTGCTCGTCGCGCTCATGAGGCCGCGATAGTAACCGCCTTCAGTCCCGTTCGATCTTGAGGGCGGCGAAGAAGGCCCCCTGCGGGATCTCGACATTGCCCACAGATTTCATGCGACGCTTACCTTCTTTTTGCTTCTCGAGCAGTTTGCGCTTGCGCGAGATGTCGCCGCCGTAGCACTTGGCCGTCACGTCCTTGCGCAGAGCCTTGATGTTCTCGCGCGCGATGACGCGCCCGCCGATGGCCGCTTGCAGGGCCACTTCGAACAGGTGGCGCGGAATCTCGTTGCGCAGTTTTTCGATCAGACGGCGCCCGAAGCGCTGGGCTTCGTCGTTGTGGATGATCGCCGATAGCGCGTCCACTTCGTTGCCCGCCACCATGATGCGCAGTTTCACCAACGGCGCCGCTTTGAACCCGAGGATTTCGTAGTCCATGGTGCCGTAGCCGCGCGTGATGGACTTCAGCTTGTCGTAGAAGTCGAAGATGATCACCGACAGCGCGATTTCAAATGTCAGCATCACGCGTTCGGGCGAGAGGTATTCCGTGCGTTGGTATTCCGCATGGCGATCGACGCACAGAGACATCACCGACCCGAGGTTTTCCACCGGGGTGATGATGCTGAGGCGCACCATGGGCTCGCGGATCTCTTCGATCGTGCCTTCGTCGGGCAGTTTTGCGGGCGAATCGATGGTCAGTTCTTTGCCGCCGCGCAAGACGACTTCGTAGGTGACGTTGGGCGCGGTCTGGACAATGTGCAAACCACTCTCGCGTTCGAGGCGCTCCTGCACGATTTCCATATGCAACAGGCCCAAGAATCCGCAACGGAAACCGAAGCCAAGGGCTTCCGAAGTTTCCGGCTCCCAAGTGAAGCTGCAATCGTTCAGATGCAGCTTGCCCAGCGCCTTGCGCAAGTTGTCGTAGTCATTTGGCGCCGATGGATAGACGCCGCAAAACACCACGGGCTTAGGGCGCTTGAAGCCTGGCAGTGGCGCCGACCCGCTGCCTTGAGCCGTCACGGTGTCGCCAACGGAGACATCACTCAACTGCTTGATGTTGCAGATGAGGTAGCCCGTTTCGCCAGTGCGCAGTTCGCTGACAGGTTCCATGTTGGGGTGGAAAATGCCAGTCTCGAGCACTTCGTAGCGCGCCAAAGTGCTCAGCATTTCGACGCGGTCGCGGGGCTTGACGGAGCCGTCTACCACGCGCACATAAATGACGACGCCGCGGTAGTCGTCGAAGGCAGCGTCGAAGATGAGTGCGCGCAGCGGAGCGGCAGGGTTTCCGTTGGGTGCTGGCACGCGCTTGATGATGGCGCTGAGCAACTCGTCGATGCCGATGCCGGCCTTGGCACTCACGTGCAAGGCATCTTCGGCGGGCAGGCCCAGCACATGTTCGACTTCCATCGACACTTCGTCGGGGCGCGCGGTGGGCAGATCGATCTTGTTCAGGACAGAAAGGATCGCCATGTTGTGTTCCATGGCGAGGAACGTGTTGGCGACGGTTTGTGCGCCGATACCTTGAGCCGCATCCACCACTAACAGCGCGCCTTCGCACGCGGCCAAGCTGCGACTGACTTCATAGGAGAAGTCCACATGCCCCGGCGTGTCCACAAGGTTCAGTTGATACTGCTTGCCTTCTAACTCATAGAGCATGCGCACCGCGCGCGCCTTAATGGTGATGCCGCGTTCGCGTTCGATGTCCATGTCGTCGAGGATCTGGTCGTGACGAAAATCTCGTGCACCCAAAGTTCGTGTGCGCAGCAGGAGTTTGTCAGCGAGCGTGCTCTTGCCATGGTCCACATGGGCGATGATGGAGAAATTGCGGATCTGATTCTGTGGCGTGGGATCGCTCATGGCACCTCAAGGTCGGAGAGCACTGCTGGCAGACCCGCGAGCATCTGTCGCAGGGCTGCTCCTCGGTGGCTGATCCCGTGCTTCAATGCAGAAGGGATCTCGGCAAATGTTTTACCGAGGTTTGGCAAGAAGAAGAGGGGGTCGTATCCAAAACCCGCATTTCCTTGCGGCGCCATAAGGATTTCGCCGTCGCAACGCCCTTCCGCCAGCAGTAGCACTCTGTTGGGCACGGCCAACACAACCGCTGCGTGATACGCCGCGCCGCGCTGGCCCTTGGGCACCGCGCGCAATGCCTCTAACAGCTTCGCGTTGTTGCTGGCGTCGGTGGCGCCTGCGCCGCTGTAGCGCGCCGAATAAACACCGGGCGCGCCGCCTAGCGCGTCCACGCACAGGCCTGAATCGTCGGCGATCACAGCCATGCCTGTGTGCGCGGCGTAATACAGGGCCTTCTCGGCAGCATTAGCCGCAAATGTGGTGCCTGTTTCAGGCGCCTCTGGCGGTCGTGGGTCCAGTTGTGGCAGCGCCACAATTTCGAAGGGAAACCCCGCGAGGATCTCGCGCAGCTCTTGCAGCTTGGCCTTGTTGCCACTGCCCAAGAGGATGCGCTTCACGCCAGTGCGGCCTGGCGCTGCACCAAGATGTTGGCGATGCCCACTTCGGCCATGCGCAATGCGGCATCGAAG
>CAMDTN010000085.1 GCA_945907755.1 Singulisphaera sp. GP187
GCACCATGGCCGCTATTCGCAAGAATGGCGCATTGGCGGTGCGCTTGGCCAAGGTTGCTTGCAATGCGGCGTCCAACAGCGTCGATCGCCGCCACCAAATGATCGAAGTGTTGGCGCAAGGCATTCTGTTTTCCAGCGACGACAAGCTGCAGCGCATGACGCGCTTCCTCGACCGCAAGAAAAGTTCCTGAAAGGGCCGCATGCAACGCATCACAGTTCTGGGTTCTGGCACCATGGGCGCGGGCATTGCGCAGACAGCCGCTCAAGCGGGTTTCCAGACAACGCTCTTCGATATCAGCGACGCCATCGTGCAAAAGGCGAGGGATGGCATTGCGGCGCGGCTCGCGCGCGTGGTTGAAAAAGGCAAGCTCAGCGTGGCGGACAGCGAAGCCGCCATGGCGCGCCTCGCGGTGACGGCAGACCTTGCCGCTGCGGTGGCGCAAGCGGACTACATCATCGAGGCGATTCCAGAAAAGCTGGAATTGAAGCGCTCGACCTTCGTTCAATGCGAGCAACTCGCGCCCGCGCACTGCGTGCTGGGCACCAACACTTCCACCATCATGATCTCGCAGATCGCGGCGCCGCTGCGCGCTCCGGGGCGGCTGATCGGCATTCATTTCTTCAACCCCGTGCCAGTCATGCGCTTGATCGAAGTGGTCATGGGCCCGCAATCGTCGGAAGAGGCTTATGCCGCCACCTTGGAATTAGCGCGGCGCATGGGCAAAGAAACCGTGCGCGTGAAAGAGTCGCCGGGGTTCACCACATCCCGCATCAACGCGCTGATCGGCAACGAAGCCTTCCGCATGTTGGAAGAAGGCGTGGCCTCGGCGGCAGATATCGACAAAGCGCTGAAGCTGGGCCTGAACCATCCCATGGGGCCATTCGAAATGGTGGACCTCGTCGGCCTGGACGCGCGCTTGAACAATGTGCGCTCGCTGCATGCAGCGTTGCAAATGGAGGCTTATCGGCCTTCGCCGCTATTGGAACGCCTCGTCGCCGAAGGCCGCCTCGGGCGCAAATCCGGCCGTGGCGTTTATCGCTACGACGCCAAGGGCGCTCTGATCCCCGGCTCCGACGAAGTGTGAACGAAGCGCGTGCGCCATCAGGATCTACCGTCAGTGCCGCGCTCATGGGCTCGCATCCGCACGAACTAGCTCAGGGCATGTACCAACTGAAGCTGAAGTTTTGGCCGCCGACGGTGGCTTCCAGCATCAGCCCGCCTTTGGCCATGGTGAATACGGCCACATCCTTGGTGTAATCGAGATTAGTGCTGATGCCGGTTTCGATGGCCACCGCAGAAGCGTTGGCAGCAAATGAGAACTTGCCAGCAATGAACACTTCAAAGTCGCGCTTTTGGCGGAAGAAGATGATTTCCGAGAATGCCTGGCCGCCGATCTGCAGCCCCACGCTGATTTGCGTGATGGTGGCCTCGCCCAAGGGCTTCGCTTTGCCGCGTTGGAATACTTGGGCGCGGCCATAGCCCGCACCTACAAACAGCCCACCCTTGCCGGCGCTTGGGAATACTGCCCAACCGTAGGACTCATCGAAGAAACGCTTGAGTTGCGGCACCTTGAACAAATAGGTGTCAATCGTGCTCTGCACATCCTGCGTGAAGTTCGCACGATCCGCTGCCGGATCGGAAGCGGTGGAGCACGAGACCGAGCACACAAGAACCAGAGCGAGCAGCGAGACTTTGAACATGAGTTTCCCTCCGCGAATGCGCGCAGCATACAGCATCAAGCGGAGCGGGCCAGCACACGCGCGCTCAGGCAGTTTGCTTGCGACGGCCAAACCCGATGCGGAGCTTGCGGCGCAGTTCGACGAGGTAGGTTTCCAGCTTGCGTGTTTCTTTGCCGCGCAGCGCGTTGACGACGACCTTGGCAATGCGCCAAGGCCGCAGGCCAAAGGAGATGCCGTAGAAATTGAGGAGCAACCGGTATTTCCACCAAGTGAGTTCACGCGCCGACATCTTCTCGCAGTAATTGTGGTCTTCCGTGAGCTTCATCTCGTTGGCGAGAATCGGTGTGAGCAGGAAGGCGTCTTCGTTGTTGTTGCGGATCCGACCATTTTCGAGCAGCTCGCGGTGCAACTGCGTGTTGGGGATGGGAAAGAAAAACCCAATGGCGATGTCGTCGATGCCGAGCCAGGCGAGCTTCCGCACCAGCGCCCGCGTTGCGCGCAGGTCGCTGGCTTCGTCTTGAGGAAACCCGAGCACAAAGAAGCAAGTGATGTTCAGCTTATTGCGGACCGAGGCGCGCACAGCATTCAGCAAACTCTCGGTCTTCATGCGCTTTTGAATGAGTTCGCGAGTGCGCTCGGAGCCGCTTTCTGGCGCGTACGCAAGCGAGCGGCCCCCCGTCAGACGCAACAAGCGTGCAACGTCATCGTCGATGACCTCGCAGCGCGTGCCGCTGGGGAACTGCCACGTGATGTCGAGCTTCTTGTCTATGAGAGCCGAGCAAAACTCAATGATCCAGCCTCGCTTGACAAGCGCCGTGAGGTCTTGAAACGGGAAGTTCGTGGCGCCGTAGACTTTGTTGTAGTGCTCGATTTCATTGGCCACATCGAGCGGATTGCGCATGTAGTAGCGCGTGGTCCACATGTTCGGCGAAGCGCAGAAGGTGCATTGATAGGGGCAACCGCGGGTGGCCAAGATGGGCACCATCGTGCCCCACTTCACGCCGTTCACGAGGTTGTTGTCGTTATAGGCGCCCATGTCCACGAGGTCCCATGCGGGCCACGGGAGCTCGTCGATATCGCGCTTGCGCACAGGCGGTGCAGTGCGCACGACCACTCCATCGCGCATGAATGCAATGCCAGCGATGGCGTCCACCGCGTCCTTCTGCTCGAGCGCGCTGAAGAGTGCAACGGCGCAGTCTTCGCCCTCACCGAGCACGATGTAATCAATCGGCGCTGTTTGCAGCGAATGTTCGGCAAGCCCAGTGAAGTGCTCGCCGCCACAGACGAGCGGCTTCCCGGGAAAGCGCTCTTTGAGCTTGTGAATGATCTCGCGAACGATGGGCCAAGAGAACGACCACATGTTGGTGAGGCCGAAGGCGTCGGCAGTGGGATCGAGCCGCGCAACGATTTCATCGGGAGTAAGCCCCAGTCGGTGCAACCGTCCATCTGGTGTCACTTGGGTTGGGGCGGCCCCCACCGCATCAAGCATGGAAACATGGTGACCCGCCTTGCGCAGAGACGCACCAATGTAGGCGAGCCCCAAGGGCAAGCTTGGCCGCAACGCGGTCATTGCGTGAAGATTGAGGTAAACGGGTGGATGGATGAGCTGTATGTGCATCGGGCACCGGCGATGGCTGTATGGAGCCAGCGTTCTTGGCGTGGTGTGCGTGCAGTCTATCGCACGGCAGCGGCAAACGAAGCGCGGTGGATGCAGCTCTGAAGCTTGCTGCCGCAACGCATTTCGCTCACGGCAGTGGCGGCAGCCCCAGATTCCGCGCGAGGATCGCGGCGATGAGAGTAGGCGCGACCGGCGCTGCATCGACGCTACCAGCGGGCATGCCGCCGCCACGCACGATGAGCGGCACCGCGCAGTCGGACTCATGCGGCGAACCGTGACTGGCCAGCGAGCCCGATTCGATGAAGCCGGATTTCAGCGCGTAAAGCACATGGCCGCTGCGCTCGGGATGCGTGGCCGCCACCAACGCGTTCAGCACTTGCTTGCGCTGGGGGTCTCGCTCTGCAGCGGCGTCCTTAGCGCAGAGCGTTCGAGCCACAGCAAGCTCGATCCACGCTTCACGCTGCAGCGCTGCCGCAGCCAAGAGCGCCGCTTCCTCACTGCTGTGCTTCGCCGCGAGCAACGCCGCTTCATCCAACAGCACGCCGCCCGTGGTGCCGGTGATCACAAAGCGTTTGTGCGGGGCAGGAGGTTCGCCGAATGCCGCCACCAAAGTGCGGTTCGCAATCTTCGCGGCCTCGCTGCCATAGCTGCCGCGGCCTCCGGGCATGCCGCGCGCCGCCAACACTTCCGGTGCCGGCGTGATGCCGTGATCTGCGCACACAATGATCAGGCACTTATCCAAACCCACGCGCGCATCCAACATTGCAAGCAACTGCGCCACTGCTTTGTCGGTGGCCAGAATCACATCGCGCACTTCCACGCTGGTGGGGTCGAAGTTGTGGCCCACTGCATCCACCGGCGAAAAAGCGACCCCCAAAAAGTCTGGCGTCGCATCGCGCCCCAGTGGCATGGCCGCGAGCACCGCTGAAGTGCCTTGCAGCACCACATCCAGCGCGAAGGGGCTGTTGCCCACGGCGCTGATGTCCGGTGCGGCATCCGCTTTGCCCACAGGTCGCGGCAAAGTGCGCGTGCCGCCTGCGGCCGGCTCGAACGAGCGGTCGTCGATTAATCCGGCGTAGGCCGCATCTGGCCCACAACGCACCCATTGCTTACCGCTATGCAGCGCGGCTGCCGGCACCGGCGAATTCAGCGCGCGCACCCAGGGCGGCAGCTCTGGCACATAAGCGGTGCTCGTTGTGAAGTTGCCTTCGGCGTCGATCCACAGCGCGATGTGCGTGCGCCCGCCCAACAGGATTGCGGCGCGGTCTTTCCAGCCGACGCAAGCTGTGAAGCACGCAGGCCCGAAGTGTGCGCGCATGCGTTCAGCAACGGTGGGCACTAATAGCTGCGCAGGGCCTAGGTTTTCACCAGTTTTGGCCCCGAGTGGCGTCTTTGCTGCGGCATCGGCGCAGCAATAGAACTTCGCGCCCTTGTTGTCGTGCCAGTTGTTGCCGGTGATGCCGTGCAGCGCAGGAATGACGCCGGTGGCCATGGTGGCGTGGCCGGGCGCTGTTTGACTGACCGCGTGCTTGAATGAGCAGTTGTTCCAGCGCTGGCCCTCGCGTTCCAAGCGCGCGAAACCATCAGCGCCAAAGAAGGGGCGGGCCTCTTGGTAGGTCCATTCAGCAAGTTGATCCACTGCTACGACCACCACCAATTGCGGCAGTTGCGCAGCGGCCGCTGGCCCGGTGTCTTGCGCGCAAACTGACGCGGCAACGATCAGCGCATGCAGCGCGCAAGCGAGAATAATTTGCAGCATGCCGCGCCGCTCTCAGGCGTCAGCGGCGCGTTCAGTTTCGCCTGCGCTCTTCAAAGAATCCAAAAGTTTGCGCAAAGTTGCTTCGGTGACGCCATCGCGGCGGTTCACCATCAGCAGGCGGTCGGAGCAGCGTTCATCAGACAAGCGCAGCAAATCGTTAGGGGTGGGGTCGTCATCCACCCACCAGAAGATGCGTTTGAAATCGATGGCCGAGGCCTTGCCGATGGCGCGAGGGAAAGAGATATAGGCGATGTCGGTGTCAACCGCGCGTGCCACTGCGAGCGCATTGTGTTCTTCGAGGCTGGTCAAAAAGCGCAGCTCGAAATG
>CAMDTN010000086.1 GCA_945907755.1 Singulisphaera sp. GP187
AAGCGCGAGCCACGAAACCGTTGGCGGCGCTGCGCTGCGCGACGCAGATTGCAAGCCGGTGTTGGCATGAGCCGCGTGCTGGTCATCGGTGGTGGCATCAGCGGGCTCACTGCGGCGCATTCGCTGTTGAACGCAGGCCACGATGTGACGGTGCTGGAATCGAGCACGCGCTTAGGCGGGTGTGTTTCCACCAGCACGCTGGGCACGTGCCGTTTCGAAGACGGCCCCAATTCGGTGCAAGGCCGCGCGCCAGAGTTTCGCGCGCTGTGCGCCGAACTTGGGCTCACAGAAAAATTAGTGCCCGCGTCGGACCAATCCAGCAATCGGCACCTGTATTTCCGGGGGCGCTTGCACAAACTGCCCAGCAGCCTCAAAGAGTTTTTGAAAACGCCGTTGCTTACGGGCCCGCAAAAGTTGCGCGCGTTGCTGTGGCGTTTCCGGCGCACGCGCCCTGCAGACCACGAAGAAACTGTGGCGGAGTTTTTCGGACGGCGCATCGGGCGCGGCGTCACCATGACGCTGGTGGATGTGGTGGTCACCGGAACTTTTGCCGGCAGCCCCAACCGCATCGGCATGGAAAGCGCGTTCCCTGAATTGGTGCGCATGGATCGGCAGTACGGAAACTTGCTGCGAGCGCTGAGCTTGCGCGCAGCGGAAAGCCGCCTCGCGGGAACCAAGAAAGAACCCGCCATGCTCAGCTTGCAAGGCGGGCTGGGCACGCTCATTGCCGCCTTGCAACAACGCCTTGGACCGCGCGCGCATTTGGGCATGAAGGCCAGCAGCATGGTGCGCCGCCCTGACGGCGGCTACGGAGTGTTGGCGCACGATGCAGCGGGCGCCGCGCGCGAATTTGTGGCCGACCGCGTTGTTCTGGCCTTGCCTGCGCCGCAGGCGGGCATGTTGTTGGCACCGTTGGCGCCCGAAGCAGCAGACTTGTTGTTCGAAGTCGAATACGCGTCGTTAGCAGTGGCGCAGGCAGTGTTCGCGGAAGACGCTTTGCCGGGCTTGCCACGAGGCTTTGGTTTCTTGGTGCCGCGCTGCATGCGCATGCGCACCCTCGGTTGGATGAGCACTTCGCATGTGTTCCCCGAAGTCGCGCCGCAAGGGTTAGTCACTCTGACGGGATTCATCGGCGGCGTCTTAGACCCGCAAGCCACCAACATGGACGACGCGCAATTGCGCCATTTGATGCTGGGCGAACTGGCACTGGCCTTGCGTCAGCGCCGCACGCCACAGCCGCAACACTTCCGCATCGTGCGCTGGAACGATGTGCTGCCGCAACTCACTGTTGGGCACGCGCGGCGCTTGCAGATTGTGCGTGATTTTATTGCCAGTGGAGTGCCGGGCGTGTCCATCGCGGGCAACTGGACCACTGGCCCGTCGCTGGAGCGCTGCATCACATCGGGGCGCGCGGCGGCTACCGAGATTGGTCCTGCTTCGTGAATCGCGCGGCGCTGGCATTGGCGGTGCTGTTGCCTGTGGGCGACATGGTGCTGGCGGTGCTTTACGGCGCGTTGGCGCTGGGAGCATCGTGAGACCGCGCGCGGCGTATTTGTTTGAGCTTGCTCTTGGTGGGGCACACCGCGCTGGTGGCCATGGTGTGGAATGACGGCGGCGCTTTCCCGCTGGCTCACGCTGCCTGGGTGTTGTCGGCAGTGGCCACTGCTTTGCTGGTGCTGTACGCAGTGACAGAAGCCACCACGCGCAGCTCTGCCGGTGGTGCTGTAGTGGCGGCATTGCTCGCCTTGTTGCAATTGGTGGCGGCTATGTGCTGGCCATTGGCGACGCCAACACCAGTGCGTGTGAGCAGTCCGTTTTTTGTGCCTCACGCAAGCGGGTTGGTCTTGGGTGTTGCTGCGCTTTTGTTGGCCGGGTGCTACGGATTGCTGTGGTTGCTGTTGTGGCGCGCGTTGCGCCGCCGCAGTTTCGGCGCGCTGTACCGCATGGTGCCGGACTTGCCACAACTGGCGCAGCTCAACCGGCGCGCGTCGCTGCTGGGATTCTTAGCGCTGGCTTTGGGCGTGAACAGCGGCATTTGGTGGGCCCACGATGCGGGGCGCAACTTCTCTTACATGAGCCCGCAAGTGCTGCCCATCATTGTGCTGTGGTTGCTGTTCGGCGTACTGGCTATGTCGCGCCACATTCCATTGTTGAATGAACGGCGCGTGGCGTGGACCAGTTTCATCGCTGGGGCGCTGTGCGTGTGCAGCATTTTGTTGTCCTTTCTGCCTGGCGGTCCATTCCACGGGGCTTCGTGATGGCGGCCTCTGACCAGTTGCTGCTGGTGGGCATTTCGCACCGCGCCACACCGTTAGAAGCGCGCGAGCGCTGCGCAGTGCCGACGATGCAGTTGGGCACGCGGGCGAAAGCGCTTTTGGAAAACACTGGCGCCACGGAATGCGTGCTGTTGAGCACCTGCAACCGCACCGAAGTGCTGCTGGCCACAGACGACCCGCGGGCTGCGGACAGCGTTGCGGCGCAATTGTTTTCTGGAGTTGCTGGGGTGTACACCTTCAGCGGCATCGAAGCGTTGTTCCACATCTTTCGCGTGGCGGCCGGCTTGGAATCGCAAGTGATCGGCGAGAGCCAAGTGTTGGCGCAATTGCGCGAAGCATTGCAACACGCGCGCGATGCTGGCAGTTGCGGCGCATTGTTGGGCGGCGTGTTGGACCACGCGCTTGCAGCAGGCCGTCGCGTGCGCGCTGAAACCAACATTGGTGACGGCACCCTTTCGGTGGCGCGTGCGGCGGTGGATTTGGCTGCGAAAATCAGCGGCGACTTGCGCAGCGCACGAGTGTTGGTCATTGGCTGCGGCGAAACTGGACTGTTGGTGGGGCGCTGCTTGAAAGAGCGCCAAGCGGGCGCGCTGCGTTTCGTCAACCGCACACTGACGGGTGCGCAAAGCGCTGCGCACGAACTGGGCGGCACGGCGCACAGGCTGGAAGAGCTGGCCGTGTTGCTCGCGGACTGCGATGTGGCCATCGTGGCGGTGGAAGCGCCGCAGCCGGTGGTGCGCGCAGAACATTTCGCTGATGCGAAGCTCGGGCGGCGTCAGCGGCCCATGGTGCTGGTGGATGTGTCCGTGCCTCGCGGCATTGAAGCTGCGCTGCGCGACGCCTCCGATCTGTTCGTGGCGAACATGGACGACTTGGAATCCATTGTCGCCACGCATCGGACAGAGCGTTCGCAGTCGGCAGACGCTGCTGCACTGATTTTGGTGGCCGAGGTAGAGAAGTTCCACGGGCTCCGCGCTGTGCAGGCGTTGAAGCCGCAAGTGTTGGCACTGTTGGAACGCTTCGATGGCGTGCGCCGCGAATTGCTGACCAGCCAAGGCAGCCGCGTCAGCTTAGAACGCTTCAGCGAGCTGTTGACGCAACGCTTGCAAGAGGAAGCACTGCGCGTGCTGAAATCTGGAGCGCGCGATGGCGCCGCTGAGGATTCACTGCTGGCGCGTTACAAGAATCACGCCCAAGAACCATGAACCCACCTGGATCCATCATCATTGCAACGCGAGGCAGCCCGTTGGCGCTGTGGCAGGCGCGCGCCGTTTCGGCTCGCCTCCAAGCGGTGCACCCGGGGCTAAAAGTGCTGGTGCGCGAAGTGCGCACCGAAGGCGACAGCTCGCAATCGGTGGGAACGCCCTTGGCGGCCCACGAGGGGCGCGGCGTCTTCACGCGCGAGGTGGACCAAGAAGTGCTGCTGCGGCGCGCCGACATTGCGGTGCATAGTTTGAAAGACCAAACCACCGAGCTTGCTACAGGCTTGCGCTTGGGAATGGTCTTAGAACGCGGCCATGCTGAAGACGCGCTGGTGTCGCACGAGAAGCTGGAGCTGCTGGACTTGCCGCGCGGTGCGCAAGTGGGCACGGGCTCGCCCCGGCGTCGCGCTCAATTACTGCGCATTCGTCCAGATCTGCGCTTCTTGGAAGTGCGCGGCAACATCGACACGCGCTTGCGGCGCTTGGATGAAGGAGCGGTCGATGCTCTGGTGCTGGCGCGCGCGGGGCTGGAGCGCTTGGGGCATAGTGCGCGCATCACGCAGAGTTTTTCGTTGGAAACAATGCTGCCCGCCGTGGCGCAAGCCATCGTCGGCGTGACTTGCCGCGACGACGACGAGCGCGTGCGCGCGCTGTTGCTGGCTGCAGATCATCCGTCCACTCATGCGCAGGCACTGGCGGAGCGCGCGATGCTGCGCCGTTTGGGCGGGGGCTGCCACGCGCCCATCGGCGCATTGGCCCGTACGCACAAAGGCATCCTGTATTTGCGCGGCATTGTGTTGTCGTTGGACGGCAAGCGCGCGATCGAAGCCATGTCCAAAGGCCCCATCCCCGACGCGGAAGAAACTGGGCGGCGCTTGGCGTTGGAGTTGGAGTCTCGCGGTGCGGCGGCGTTGCTGAGGGAAGGCGGGATCGTTTGATCTCCGCGCCCGCGGGCGCTTCAGTGCAGCGGCGCCGGGTGCTGGTCACCCGCGCAGCCGAAGACGCACCTGCATTGGTGGCGGCGCTGGAAACTGCGGGCTACGAAGCGGTGTTGCTGCCTTTGATTGCGCGCAAACCGGTTTTGAATGAGCACCTGTGCTGGCCTGCGGCGGAGCCTGATTGGATCGTGACCACTTCGCCTGCAGCCACCGCAGCATTGCGCGCCGCGTGCTTGCGTCATCCCACGGCACATGTGGCCGTGGTGGGGGAAACCAGCGCCAAGGCTGCGCGCGCAGCAGGCATCGTGCCCACGCTGGTGGGCAGCGGTGCGGGCGCCGCGGCGCTATTGGATGCGCTGGATGCTGCGAAACTATTGGATGCGTCGCGCGATGCGCGCGTGGTGCTGTGGCTGCGGGGCGACCGTGCCCTGCCAGACTTGCGCGATGGGTTGCGTGAGCGCGGTGTCCAGGTGCACGAATTGGTGGTCTACGCGACCCAATTGCTGCAACCATCGAGCACTGCTGTGCGGGAGGCATTGCGCGGTTTGCACGCAACGGTTTTCACCAGCCCTTCCACAGTGGAAGCCCTCGTGGCGGCGGGGCCAACGCTCGCGGATTGCGGGCTCACCATCGCCAGTGGCGCAGCCACCGCGGCGGCCCTTGCTCAGGCCGGATTCAGCCGCACCATACAAGCCAG
>CAMDTN010000087.1 GCA_945907755.1 Singulisphaera sp. GP187
GCAAGTGGCCGACCCTCGCGGCGGCCGCGCGCTGCGCGAAACCAACACCATGCCGCAGTGGGCCGGCTCGTGCTGGTATTACTTGCGCTATCTCGATCCGCACAACGATCACGCGCCGTTCGACAGCGCTAAAGAGCGCTACTGGATGCCAGTGGACCTGTATGTCGGAGGCACCGAGCACGCGGTGTTGCACCTGCTGTACTCGCGCTTCTGGCACAAGGTTTTCTTCGACTTGGGCTTGGTCAGTACGCCAGAACCATTCCAGAAGCTCTTCAATCAAGGCATGATTTTGGCGTGGTCTCATCAAGACGCGCAAGGCAAGTACTGGCACGAGAAGGATGTGGAAGAGCGCGATGGGCGCAATTTCGTGCGTGCCACTGGCGCGCCGCTCGAAACGCGCATCGAGAAGATGAGCAAGTCGAAACTGAATGTCGTGAACCCCGACGACATCATCGACGAGTACGGCGCCGACGCCATGCGCCTGTACGAAATGTTCATGGGCCCGCTGGATGCAACCAAACCGTGGCAGACCCGCGGCATGGAAGGCGTGTCGCGTTTCTTGCAGCGTTCATGGCGCCTGTGGTTCGCTGGTGACGACGACGCTTGGGCGCCGCAACTCACCGACGCGGCTCCGAGTGTTGAACTGGAACGCCAACTGCACGGCACCATCGCCGGAGTCACTGAAGACCTCGAGCAGATGCGTTTCAACACCGCCATCTCCAAGCTAATGGAATTGGTGAACACCCTTACGGCGACTGCGGAACGCCCCCGCGCGACGCTCGAGACATTCCTGTTACTGCTGGGGCCGTTCTGCCCGCACTTCGCTGAAGAAGTGTGGCGCCGCTCGGGGCACACCGACACCATCACCTTCGAACCTTGGCCCGTGGCAGACCCCGCCAAGATGGTGGAATCCACCATCACCATCCCGGTGAGCGTGAACGGGAAGCTGCGCCACAAGCTGGAATTGCCTGTGGATGCCAGCGAAGAGCGCATTCGCGAGCTGGCCTTGGCCGACCCTGGGGTGCAGCGGCACCTTGCTGGAGCCACCATTCGGAAGGTGATCTACGTGCCGGGACGCATGCTCAATCTTGTTGTGGGGCCGCCCGCTTGAGTCTGGCGTCTTCCCGGCCATAATCACGCCTCCCTGCGACGGCCCCTTCGGGCCCGTGGGAACCTCGAACTTGGAGATCTCGCATGTCTCGCGTCTGTGAAGTCAGTGGCAAGAAGACCCAAATGGGCAACACAGTCACCCGTCGGGGTAAGCCCAAGTCCGTAGGTGGCGTAGGTCTGAAGACTACCGGCATTACGCGCCGCACCTTCCGTCCCAACTTGCATCATGTGCGTATCGAACTACCAGACGGTGGCATGCGCACCTTGCGCGTGGCGGCCAGCGTCATCAAGAAGGGCAGCGCCAAGATTCACTTCAAGGGCAGCATGATCACCGTGAAGCTGCTGAAGGCCACGCGCGGGCGCAACAAGCGCCGTCTCGAAGCGCTGGGCTTCAAGAAGCCCGTCTGATTTCCCGCTCGCTCCAAAGCCACGACGCCGGCGGCCTCAGCAGAGGCGATGCCGGCGTTGGTCGTTTTTCTGACTTAGTAGTGAAACTGGCCGAGTAGTTCCGCGCCAGATGCTGTGGTGAGCGTCACACCCAACATTGTTGGGTCCAGCGGATTCAGGGCCGGCGCTTGGCTCTGCACTGCAAACTCGCGCAGCGTTGACGGAGCCGGCGAGCCTGCGAACAGCGAAGGAGTGAACAGCACTTCCTCCATGTTGCAGCCCATCATCCAAATCGCCAGAATCACTGGGTCTAAGCGCTGCGCACCGTAGCGGAATGTGCTTTCCGTGTGGAACATGATGGCGGGATGGTTTAAGTAGACGCCGCAGCGCCCGAAGGGGCTGCCCCAGACGACCACGCCCTGCGGCGTGACACCGTCTTCTTCTGATGAGAACAAGGTGGCGTCATCCACTTCGGCAAAGGGCGATGTCTCGACGCGCACCTGCATGGGGCTCGTGTGAACCCGTGTGCCGAGGCTGCCCAAGGTCAGACCAAAGCACGAATCAGCACTGATCGAGCCGGTGACAGGATTCCAGCGCACCACGGCGCGCCATGCGCTGCCGCTCAAGTCTGCTGGCACACTCACTGTGCCCAGCGTGGCGCCCTGCGCCTGCGCGCTCAGCACCGCCGTGCCGCCGGCTCCAGGAGCAAAGCTCAGTCGAAGCACTTCCGTACCACCGCTGCGCAAACTCCAAGCAGCAGCATTGGCACCAGCGCCTGGCATGAAACGTGTCGTTAGTCCGAGGCTCATCATTTGTGGCTGCACCAAGCCACCGGCCTTCAGTTCGATACCGGCGGTGCCATTGGCACTGGTCATGCGCCCGTAGCGCAGCCACAGTGCGCCGAACGGGATGGCATCGCCTAAGCCGCCGTCTTCGAAGGAGTAGCCGCGGTCATCGATGCACTGTGTGCCGGTTGGAGCGTTGCCGATAACGATGCGGCTACCGATCTGAGTGAAGTAAATGGGGTCGCCATCCACTTCGACGCTGCTGGCATTGAAGCCAACGCGCAGAATGGCACCCAACGCAGGCCCCGCCAATGCATCAGTGGTAATGCTCACAGCGTTCGCGCGAGCAGCAACGCTCACAGGTCGATTCGCCAACAGCAGCACTTGGCCTTGGTGTTGCAACAGACTGCACTCAGCGGCGAACCACTGCGGAATCACGCCTGCAACGCCGGGTCGCAGCCAAGCCATGCGGCCGTTCCCACTGGTTTGAGAATCGCCAAAGCTGCCACTGCCACTATGGGCCAACACTTTGTCGCTGCCACCGACGCGCGTCATGAGACCGCCAACGGTGCCACTCTGAGCGCCAGTCAGGGGCAAAAGCGCAATGGGGGCCGCGCGCCCGTGCACACTGAGGAAGAGCACGCCCGTCCCGCTGGCTTGAACGCGCAGTTTCGAAGTGGCAATGCCTCCGGCCGAGGTCACTGGCGCTGCGGCGATGCACGTGACCTGTTGCGGAGCCATCCACACTGAACGCAGCGTGCGTACACCTGCAGTGGTCAGCAGTGGACTGGAAGCGCTGCCAGTACCTGTTGGCACGGACGGCACATGAAACACCTCTTCGTAGGTGCGCACGGTCGTATCCTTTTGCACGTCGTCGAGCAGCAGCATGTACGGGTCCGAGGCATCTTTGATCAGCAGCACCCCGCGATCGGCCCGGCTCATCTGCCACATGTTCGCGTGGTTGCCGCGCACATAATCCACCGTGGGCGAGAGCAACACCGCCTCGCGCTTTCCTAAGAAACGCGCGTTGGGGCTGGGCGGGTTGAAATAGTTGGTGGTGTCCCCACCGAAACCTGCGACGCCCTGAGCCAGAACAATGTTGTGGTCCGTGGACTGGCCACCGGCATAAGTGCTGGTCGCGGCGTAGCCGAGGTCTAAGAAGAAGTGTGAGCCTTCGCTGCTGAGGACCAAGTTGCCGTCGTCCTCGTGGCTGTGGTTCATCCACTCATCACGAATCATGTACATCAGACCCATCTGCGTTTGGGTTGCGGAAGCGGTGTTATGCAACAGCGCATGACCGCCCTGGCCGACTTCAAACGCATTGCTGGTCTTGCTCGCCGTTGGGCTGCCGACATTGATATTGTCGCGGAAGAACGCGGACAGCAGAGCCGGTTCCTGAGGCTGTAACGCAGCCGGATAGCACAGCGCCTTATTCAAATGAGGCGAGAATGCATGCGTGGGCGTCGTGTCGCCAATCGTGTTCAGCGCGAAGATGCGATTGAGGCCCCACAACGCTTCGCCGTCGCTGGTTCGCGCGACAATGTCGTAAAGCACAGGGTCCATGCGCGTGCCCTTGTG
The DNA here is from genome assembly GCA_945907755.1 of Singulisphaera sp. GP187. Taxonomy (GTDB): domain Bacteria; phylum Planctomycetota; genus SXUL01. The sequence goes on from CAMDTN010000087.1 coordinate 3,861, forward strand.
TGTGGGCGAAGAATCCCCACACCAGTAGAAATCGGAACCGAAGAGCGCGGCAGCCACCCAGCGCGGCGTGCGCAAGATGTTGGTGCCGGCGATCGTGTCGCCGAAGCCGCAGCGCTCCCCTGCTCGGGCCGCATGAATGGCATACAGCGCGCCGTAATTGGCGTAGCCAGTGTTTTCGTCCACTGAACCGTCAGGTGAAATGGCGTCGCGCCAACCGCTGTTGATCTTCGCCAAGTTCGAAGTGATGTCGCTGTTCAGGCTGGCCAGCGTCGATTCCCCTGCGATAGCCATCCCCGTGAAAGCGATGCCTGCGCACCATGCGAACGAGTGGTTGTCGGTGGCCGCTTGATAGCCGCTGTAAGACGACACTCCATTGGTGCCAACCTTCATGGCGGCGATCCAGCCTTCAAGATGTGTCACTACTTGAGCGCGTTCCGCCGCGCTGAGCAACGGGTGCACCATGTCGTAGGTGGCCGCAAGCGCCATTGGATACGAGCACATTTGATACGCGGATGCGCCAGTCGGAGTGAGCAGCGGGATCACTTGCATCAGCAGGTTCTTTGCATTGCTGCCGTAGCTGCTGTTCCCGCTGATGGCATAGCGGAAAGCTACTTCCTGCATGCGCCGCAAGCTACGCATCACCACAAAGGCCATCTGGTTCGAAGTTGATGGCAAGGTGCCTGAAGTCTGCAAGGCAGCGGAGCTGACGCACGCGGCATACGCAAGCGCTGCGGGGCTACCACTCACATTCACTTTCGCTGCGAGTGCAGGGACCTCAGCCGCCGTGAAATACAGACGCGGGTGCGCTGGCAACGATTGCGCGCACACGAAAGAGGCACAAGCACAAATCAGCGCACTCAAATACATCAGGCGCATACGGTGATTCGACTTCCGGGTAACAGGACAGAACACCGGCAAACCTGGCAGCCGACAAACTGCCACGACGCTAGCTGGCTGTGCTCTTGATCGGCACCCGAGTGCGAGCGGTGTAGCTTTTTGTGATGATCAGCCCCACTTACAGACATCATTCCACGCGCTCTTTTACCAGCCCGTTGAAAAAGTATCGGTAGATGAGTGAACAAATCTCCGTTGCCGCGCGTTGTAAGAGGCGCGTGTTGCATGGAGGGAAATGCTGATGTCCATGGGTCGCACAAAGCAGCAGCAAGGTGCATTCTGGGTGGAGTCGCAGAGTCT
>CAMDTN010000088.1 GCA_945907755.1 Singulisphaera sp. GP187
ATACGCGATGCTGCCTGACCCTGTGATTCGTGCCGCGGGCGCATAGCATCCCAGCGTGGAGCCGCATAACGACCAGCTTGAAGGACGCGCCGCTTTCGGCGGATTCATTGGCCCGCTGCGGCTGGTGGATTTGGTGCGCAGCACAGCGCCGTGGTTGTTCGACGGCCATGAAAGTTGCGCCGTTACCCCTGCAACAACCGGCACGAGATTGTGGCAACACGCGGAACACCCGCTGGGTTGGCTGGCCATCTTGCGCCGTCACGCCATGGTGGTGGCCACGCCGGAACCGAGCATCGAAGCCTGGACCGATTATTTCGCGTTGTGCGTGGCCTGTCACTTCACCAGTTGCGCCAGCTATGTGCCCACCGATGTGGACACCAAGATCCGCGCGCATTTATGGTTCATGGAGCGGCCGGATGACGAACGCGAAGCCATGGTGCGCGTTGCGCTGGCCACATTGCAATGGGACATGCGCCCCGCATCGACGCGCCACATTGATTGCGGCATCCACGGGCACATTTCTGGCCATTACGGCGAATGTCTGTCGGTTCTTAACGGCGGAATGCTGGCCATGCTCAAGGCCGATGATGCGGCGCGAGCGCTGCAACTGGAAGAAGCGATTGAGGCCGAGTTGGTGCGCGAAGCCGCGGGCTTCGATCTGCTGGCTGCGCGGCGCGGCAATGAAGTGGAGTTGCTGAAGTTGTCCGCGGCTGTCACCCACAATGCTGGCGATGTGGACCAAGGGCTTTCCGCAGAGTTCGGCAAGAAGCAGGGCGCGGAGCAGCGCGTGCGCTTTGCGCGCTTGGCCCATGAAGGCCCGCAGCGCTACGGCGGGGCCTATGCGCGGGCCGCATTGCTTTATCGCGAGGTCATGGCGCCTGAGGGGCACCGCAATTACCCGTTGCGCGACATTCGCCAATTGCGCAGCGACCCAGCACTGCTGCTTCCCGTCAGCCCGTTCTTGGACGACTGGGGGCGGCGCTTGGCGCAACACCCGCGCTTCAACGACGCCGACCGCGCCGCCATCGCCGAAGGGCTATTGGTAGCCACCCGCAAAGTCGCTGGGCAGCAAGGCTATTACCGCGCGCTCGCGGGTTTTAATGACAGCGTCTCTGGTGGGCTGGACTCGAAGGGGATGACCAGCCGCATGTCCAACGCCGCTTGCCGCATGCTGCGTGACGCAGATTTGCGCAAACGCATCAGCGTGCCGCAGGCCTCTTTCGAATCGTCCATGGCCAAGCGCGTGCGCGCGCTGCTGGGGTGAAGCCCGTTGGCACCCCAACCGCAACCCAGTGCTGAACAGGATGGCGGGGCCGGGGCGGCAATGTGCAGGTATCGTGCGGGGCATGAACGCCGCCGCTTCGCGCCCAGAGCACCACTTGAGTGATTCCTTTTCCCGCGACAACCCCGTGCAGGCCGTGCTGCCCTTGGTGGGCGGCACGCCGCTGGTGGTGATGCCGGTTGTGATCAACGGTGTGCATGGGCGCGTGCTGGCGAAATATGAAGCGCTCAATTTCACCGGCAGCATCAAGGACCGCATGGCAGCGTGGATTCTGGCGCAGGCTTATGAGAGCGGCGCCATTCAGCCCGGTGACGAAATCGTCGAAGCCTCCAGCGGCAACACCGCCATCGCCTTCGCTGCTATTGGCCGCGCGCTGGGCCACCCGGTGCGCATTTACATGCCCGATTGGATGAGCGCGGAACGCAAAGCACTGCTGACGCAATTCGGCGCGGAATTGTGTTTGGTCACCCACGAGCAAGGCGGCTTTGTGGGCAGCATCGCCATGGCGGCAGAGCGCGCGCGCACGCAGCCCCATGTGTTCCAACCGCTGCAATTCGCCAACCAGGCGAATGTGGTTGCGCATGAGCGCACGACTGGCGTTGAACTGGTGCGGCAACTTGCATCAGCACAGATTGCTCCAGACGCTTTCGTTGCGGGCGTCGGCACCGGCGGCAGCGTGATGGGCATTGGCCGCACACTGCGCGCCCAGTGGCCGACCATGACTTGCCACCCCATGGAGCCGGCGGAATCGCCCGTGCTCACGCTCGGCTGCAAGTCTGGCAACCATCGCATTCAAGGTGTGTCCGATGAATTCGTGCCAGCAATTGTGAAGCTGGACGAACTCGACGCCATCGTTGCGGTGAATGACGGCGACGCCATTCTGATGGCCCAACGCCTCTCGCGCGAATCGGGCCTCGGAGTGGGCATTTCCTCTGGCGCCAATTTTATTGCGGCCTTGAAGCTGATTCTGCGGCTCGGCGCAGGCTCGAATGCAAGTGATGGCACTGTCCCCACGGTGGTCACCTTGTTTCCAGACAGCAATAAGAAATACCTCTCCACAGGCCTATTCCGCGAAGAGCCATTGCAGCCGCACTACCTTTCCCACGCCGTGCAACTCTCGCGCTGGTCCACCATCAGCGGCTGCCTCTGCGATTAGCCGCTCGTTCCAGTGGTTGCGTGCCGCGCCTAGTCCAGCGCGGCGGCGGCGGCTTCGAGGATTTGGTCTAAGGCCTCGGTGTTGTGAGCGGTGCTCAAGAACCACGATTCGAAGGGCGAAGGCGGCAGCAACACGCCGTGATCGCGCATGCCATGAAAAAAGCGCCGGAACATTTCGCGGTCGGAGGCCATAGCGGCAGCGAGCGTTGTGACTGGAACTGCGCTGAAAAACACCGATAGCATCGAGCCTTCCCTATTCACCTGCGCGGCAATGCCCTTGCGCTCGAAAATAGCTTCAAGCCCGGCTTGCAAATGTGCGCCTGCGTCTTCAAGTCGGTCCCACGCTTTGGTTTCATCTAAGACGCGCAACGCTGCCAAGCCCGCAGCGACGGCCAACGGATTGCCACTCAAAGTGCCGGCTTGATACACCGCGCCCGAAGGCGAAACCATTTGCATCACATCGCGGCGCCCGCCATAGGCGCCCACGGGTAATCCGTGGCCGATCACTTTGCCCACGGTGGTCAAATCTGGCTTCACTTTGCAAATAGCCTGATAGCAGCCGCGAGCCACGCGGAAGCCTGTCATCACTTCGTCGAACACCAACAGCGCGCCGTTGTCCGTGCACAAGCGCCGCAGCCCAGCAAGAAAGCCTGGTGCCGGTTGGATAAGGCCAACATTGCCCGCAATGGGTTCGACAAACACCGCTGCAATAGCTTGAGGATGCGCAGCGAACACTGCTGCAACCGCAGCGAGGTCGTTATAGGGAGCCACCAAAGTGTCCGCCGCCACGCCGGGCGGTACGCCGGGGCTATCGGGCATGCCAGTGGTCAGTGCGCCACTGCCCGCTTTCACCAAGAAGGCATCGCCGTGGCCGTGGTAATTGCCATCGAACTTCAGCAGTTTCGCACGGCCTGTGAATGCACGCGCCAAACGCAGGGCGCTCATAGTGGCTTCGGTGCCGCTATTCACGAGTCGCACCATTTCCATGGATGGCACGCGTTCGCTGATGGCCTCAGCCATTGCCACTTCGCCTTCAGTGGGCGCACCAAAGGCGGTGCCCAAGGCTGCCGCGCGTTGCACTGCGGCCAGCACTTCTGGGTGCGCGTGCCCAAGAATCAGCGGCCCATAGGCCAGCACGAGATCGATGTAGCTGTTGCCATCCACATCGGTCAAGCGGCACCCGGAACCACTGCGCATAAACGCCGGCGTGCCGCCCACGCCTTTGTGCGCACGCACCGGAGAATTGACACCACCGGGAATGTGCGCTTGAGCACGAGCCATCAGCGCTTCACTGCGGGCATATTTATTCATGGGTTTACTGCTACGCGGCCCCAAAGGTGCCATCGTTCAGTTGCTGCGCCGTTCGCAGGGCGCTGTAAGTAATAATAATGTCGGCACCAGCGCGGCGAATGGCAATCAGCGATTCCTGCATTGCGCGATCTGCATCGATCCAGCCGCGCTCCCCCGCCGCTGCGATCATGGAGTATTCGCCACTCACTTGATAAGCCGCCAACGGCAAGTCATAGCGCTCGCGCACCCGACGAATAATGTCCAGACACGGCATGGCCGGCTTCACCATCAGCATGTCGGCGCCTTGCTCGACATCCAGCGCCACCTCGCGCATCGCTTCCAGCGCATTGGCCGGGTCCATCTGATAGGCGCGGCGATCGCCGAAGGCTGGAGCCGAATCGGCAGCGTCGCGGAAGGGCCCATAGAAGGCGCTCGCATATTTCGCCGCATAGGACAGGATGGGCACGGCACTGCAGCCCGCACTATCCAAAGCCTGCCGAATAACCGCCACCATGCCGTCCATCATGCCGCTGGGGGCAATGACATCGGCGCCGGCACGCGCCAGCACCTGCGCTTGTTCGCCCGTCAGCGCCAAAGTGGCGTCATTGTCCACGCGGCCATGCGCATCCAGCGGCCCGCAATGTCCGTGACTGGTGTATTCGCAGAAACAGAGGTCTGCGATGCGCACTAATCCGGGCGCCGCCGCCGCCACCGCTTCCAGTGCGCGCGGCACCAAACCCGCAGGGTCCAGTGCTGCGCGGCCTTCGGCGTCTTTCGCCGCTGCGGGCGGCACGCCGAATAATAAAACACCGCCAACGCCACTGTCTGCGGCACGCTTGGCGCTTGTGGCCAGCATGTCCACAGATTCGCGGAACACGCCCGGCATGGATGCAATTTCTTGGCGCACGCCAGCGCCCGGCACAACAAATAACGGCAGCACTAATGCCGCCGGGCTAAGGCGCGTCTCGCGCACCAACCCGCGCAGGCCTGGGCTGGCGCGCAAGCGCCGCGGGCGAATCAATGGATGCAGCGGGTTTTCGGATTTCATGGAGAGTGCTTGCTTGCGCCGACCAAGGCCTCCACGAGTTCGTGAGGGCTGGGTCCGCTGGCTTGTATGGTGCGGCTGAATCCGGCCTGAGCAAGGGCCGCCGCGGTGGCTGCGCCACTGGCGATGGTGAGCCCGCAATCCGCGAGCGTTGGCCCCGCCGCCACGAGGGCTTCCACTGTGGAAGGGCTGGTGAAAACCGTTGCGTG
>CAMDTN010000089.1 GCA_945907755.1 Singulisphaera sp. GP187
GTCTGTGAACGCACAGACCGACCAGCGCTTGGTGGGCTACGAATCCATCAGCGGGCTGAAACTGCGTGCGGTCATCTGCTTGCCCTTGTTGTTCCGCGACAAAGTCATCGGCACGCTGTATCTGGACAACCGTTTCCGCGACGGCAACTACGACGAGCGCGCGCTGCGCCTGCTGGAAACTTTCGCCGACCAGACCGCAGTGGCTCTGGAAAACGCGCGCCTGCTCGAAGAGAACTTGAACAAGCAAGTCGCGCTGGACGCGCGCCAGAAGGAACTGGACGAACTGGCCGATGTGGTGCACGCGCGTGCGCAGGCGGCCCACGCTACAGACCAAGGGCCCGCACTGTCGCGCGCCGATTTGAATCACGATTACTCCATGATCATTGGCAACAGCGCCGCACTGCTGGCCATGCTGCGCTTGCTGGACCGCGTCGTTGAGACAGACCTCCCCGTCCTCATCACTGGCGAAAGCGGCACGGGCAAGGAATTGGTTGCTGCCGCTGTGCACAACAACAGCCACCGCAAAGACAAACCCTTTCTGCGCGAGAACTGCGCCGCCATTCCAGAATCGTTGTTGGAAAGTGAACTGTTCGGGCACAAACGCGGTTCTTTCACCGGCGCCGTCAGCGACCGCCGCGGTTTGTTCGAAGAAGCTCACGACGGCACCATCATGCTGGATGAAATCGGCGAGATGAGCCTGGAAATGCAGGCCAAGCTGCTGCGCGTCTTGGAAAACGGCGAGGTGCGCCCCGTGGGCAGCACCGAAGTGCGCCATGTCGATGTGCGTTTGGTCACCGCCAGCAATCGCGACCTCAAGCAGATGGTGCGCGAAGGCAAGTTCCGCGAAGACCTCTATTTCCGCTTGAATGTAGTGAACATCCAGCCACCGCCGTTGCGCGAGCGCATGGAAGATTTGCCCCAACTGGTACAGCACTTCTTGAACCTCGCCGCGGCGCGCATGCACACACCTGTGAAGAGCTTCGACCCACTGGCAATGCGCCACCTGCGCGCATGGCACTGGCCAGGAAACATCCGGGAATTGCAGAACGAAGTGCAACGCGCCGTGGCGCTTTCCGGCAGCGTCATTGGTGCCGACGATCTGTCGCAACAAGTGCGCGAGTGTCGACCGCTGGGCGTGGGCAGCGCGACTCAGGGCCCGCTGAAAGACGCTGTGCGCGTGGCCACCAACAGCATGGAACGCGACATCATCCAGCGCGCCCTCGACGACGCGAGTTTCTTGAAATCCGAAGCCGCGCGGCGCCTAGGAATCTCGCGCCCCACGCTGGATCAGAAGATCCGCCAGTTCGGGCTGGGCCCCTTTGTCGACGAAGGGCGTAAACGCCGCGATCAAAAGTAAGCTGCGCTTGACAGGTTGGCCTAGCGCAGTGCCCTCCAATAGGCTTGGACAGCGCGCCGATTTCGGCCACAATACCGGCGCATTGGAGCACCCCTTTGTCGGACCTTCGCCCTCGAACAATTTGGATTGCTGAAGCCGATGGCTGGCGTCACTGCCCGCTGCACGACGGCACGCAAACCGTTGGCCGCGACATGAGCTGCGGGATTGTCATTCAACATGAACGCATTTCACGGCGCCACGCGCAAATTGAGTGCTGCCCCGAAGGCACCTACCTGAGCGACCTCGGCAGCGCCAATGGCGTGCTGCGCAACGGCGCCCCGCTGCTGGGCCGCACGCGCCTGCTGCCTGGCGACCGCGTCCTCTTGGGCCCTGTAGAACTTCGCATCGGCGAACAAGAAGACGTGTTCGCTGCACCGATTGCGGCGCCCACTGCGGGTAACTCCAGCGCCGCGTCAACCGCTGCTGCAAGCGCAGATACTCCTGGCAGCAAGCGCATCCGCCACGCCACGCGCCGCCGCAGTCTCGTGCCACTGCTGGCTGCTGCATGCTTGCTGGGCTTTGGCGCTTGGGGCCTGTGGCAATCCGGCGTGCTGAGCAACTTGCCTATCAACCCGAACCTCGAACGGCCCTTGGAAGAATTGGTGCCTTCAGAGATTTCGCAAGCGGGGCGCGCAGATTGTGCGGCTGCCTTCGAAGCAGCGCTCGCGGCCGCGCGCTACGAAGAAGCCGAAAGCCTTGCGCTCAGCCCTGAAGCCGCGCCGGAATTGGCGCCGCGATTGCGCCAAGCCCTCGACACGCTGGTGCACGACCTCAAGCAAGATGCAGATGCCATCGCGCGCAACGGCGGGCCAGCGAAGGCCGCTGCTCACTTGCGCGCCGCACTCGAAGGGCTTCCGCGCGGTTCAGGCGCCCGGCGTGCGCTGGACGCCAGCGTGCGCGCGCACGCGCTGCATGCCGAAGAACTGGAAACCGCCGCCGCTGAGCCTGCGCCAGTCGCTGTTGCAATACCCGCAACAGAGCTTGTGAAAAAAGATGAATTGCCTGAAAGCGTCGCTGCCGGGGCCGCCACTGCCGAGGATGCCGCTGCTGCAACCAAGGCTTGGGCGCAACGCGATCTGCAAGAAGCCCGACGCCTTGCCGGCACCATTATTGCGGGGCGCTCTGCGCCCGCGGTGCGGCGCGCCGCCGAACGCGTGTTGCGCTGCGTCGAAGATCACGAGTTGCTAGCAGACGCACTTGCCACTGGCCTCGAAAAAGTCCCGGAGCGTCGCTGGCCTAACCAAACAAGCGCTGCGGTGTTGCGTGCCAGCCGCTCTGGGCTCGCAGCCCAAACCGCCACTGGTGTCAGTTCGTTGCCCTGGAAAGTAGTGAGCGCAGACTTGATGGCCGCAGCAGTGCAGGCCGCAGCGCTGGACCCAACGGCGCAAGCCGCTGCTGCCCGCGTGTTGCGCGAATTGGGACACGCAGAAGCTGCCGACGCATTGTTGGCCAAAGCACTGCTACGCGACACAACGCTGCATCCGCGCATCGATCGCATTCTCGCGGACGGGTTAGACCTAGCCGAAGTGCCACCAGGTGGTTTTGTGTGGTTGACCAACGCGTGGATCACGGCCGCCGATGCAGCGCGCCGCGTACGCCGCGAAGACTTGGACAAAGACGCGGGCCTCTTGGCCAGCAACAAACCCGAAGTGCGTGAGGAAGCTCTCGCCCGTTTGCTGTCTTTGGGCGACGCGGCCAAAGCGTCGTTGCGCCGCGGCCTGCTGCAAGCCCGTGCTCAAGTGCTGCTCGAACTGCGCAAGCAGAACGGCTTTGATGCACTGGAGACTTTGGTGGTGCAGCGCACAGAATTGGACAAAGTGCGCGCCCACGCAATGGACCTCATCTTTGACACCACGCTTTACCCATACCCGTACCGCCCACCCGAAGCCGATGCGACGGCACAAGCCAATTACCGCCTGAATCAACCGGAAGTCGACCGCCGCGTGCAAGCCGTGCGCGCTTTGTGGGACGCCGCGAAGCCTGTGCCGGTGCAGCCCGGCGTGCGCAAGTTAGTGGCACGCTTCGAAGAGCTTGGTGTCATGGCCCAGCGTGCCGACATCACTTTCGAAGATGAGTTCGCATGGCTGTTGCTGTTGCCCGCGGGACGCGATACCAGCCTGCATGACATTGCGCTGCATCCCAAGGACCGCGAGCGCATCGATGCCAGCACTGAAACTCTGAAGAGCAACAACAGCGCGCCCGGCGTCGCCAGCATCGGCGAACGCGAACAATGCCGCATCACCAACGAGTACCGCGTGATGATGGGTTGCTGGGCAGTGCGCTTGTACGACCGACTGACGCGCGCCAGCCGCGGGCACTGCGCCGACATGACGCGTCTTGGGTTTTTCGCCCATGATTCCCCTGTGGATGGCAAGCACACGCCCATGGACCGCGTGACGCGCGAAGGCATGCAGCCTGAAGGTTGCAGCGAGAATATTGCCATCAGCGGAGGCGCGGCGGCCGCGCATGCCGCGTGGACGCGCTCCCCCGGCCACCACCGCAACATCTTGATGCCCGCGTGGCGCTTGATGGGCCCAGGCAATAATGGGCGGCATTGGTGTCAGAACTTTTCCATTCGCGACCGTGCGCCCGCTGAGGAAGCGGGTCGCTGAGGACATCCATGCAAGGCCGTTTCTTGGTGCGCGATGCAGGGCGCGAACGACTGTTTGAAATCTGCGACGACATCACGCTCCTGGGTTCGGGCGACGACGCCACCTTGCGCCTGCGCGACACAGCCGCCGGGGCGCACCACTGCGAAGTGCGCCGAAGCGCCGATGGTTTCAAGTTGGTCGACCTCGAATCTGTCAGCGGCACATTGGTGAATGGCCGCAGCGTGAACCAGTGCATGTTGCGCGATGGCGATGTGCTCAGCGTTGGCGCCGCGACTCTCGAATTCCGCGGCAGCAGCCCGCGCAGCAGCGCCGCGGCAGCGGTCCCCGCTGCACCCTTGCGTCGGCTGCCCGTTGATTCTTCGGGTGAAGTGCGCCGCTTCTATCGCCACGATGCACCGCGACGCGGGCCGTCAATGGTTTTGATGCTGGTGTCTGCACTGCTGTTGCTGGGCGTCGGCGCATTGTTGTTGACACATAACGAGAGCTCGACACACAAAGAGCGTGCACGACAAACCTTTGCGGCGGCAGAACGCCTCATGGAAGAAGGCTCTGTGCGCTCGACGCAAGAAGCCATCAAGCTGCTGGCGACCATTGCCTCAGACGACTTCGACGCCCGCACGCTGCGCGAGACAAGGACCAATGCTGAGCGCCAACACGCGCGCCTCGCGTGGCAGGACCGCAACCGCAGCGCCGCCGAAGAACACGGCAAGGTGCTGGCGAAACTGCGCGGCGTGCGCGAAGACCTTGAAGTGCTGGACCAGGCTGTGGAACGCTTGCGCTTGGAATGTGCGGGCACCGACGCACTGCGTGATCTTGAGCAGCGACTGGACAAGTTGCTGCTCGACGGCACGGGCTTGCAGCATGCTTGGCAAGTTGTGCTGAATGACAGCCGCCGCCTAACCGACGCG
>CAMDTN010000090.1 GCA_945907755.1 Singulisphaera sp. GP187
CGCCAGCATGCCCGCGAACACCGCAGGCGGCGCACGCGTGTGCAGCACGCAGCGCAACAAGATCGTCGTGCCCAGCGCGCTGGCCAACATGCACACCAACACGATCAGTTTCAAACCCGTCAGCGTGCCGCAGATGACTGTGAGCAACACTAGCGGGCTCATGGAAGGGTCTTCGGGGTCGCCAATGATTGGGTAACCGCCGCCCAGCAAGTGGCTGCGCTCGGGGAATTCGCCGTGCTCCAAAACGGCTTGGCGGAAATGTTCGTGGCGCGCGGCGTACTGCGCGAAATCGCCACGCCAGTTCACCGCGTCGGAATGCGCAAACCACGGCAAGACCACGCTCAAGGCTGCCAGCGCAGGCAACAGCCCCAGCATCAGTCCGCGCGAAAGCCCGGGCGGCACGCGACACAACCACTGCGGCGTCAGCATGGAGAAAAAAAGTAGAGCCACGAGAAGACAAGCGCCAAGATGATCAGCGCTGCGATCCCCAAACGCTTCAACGAGCGCGAGACCGCATTGTGGGGTGCCGGCGTGCTGTCGCCATCTGCGCTGTGCGCCGCGGATGAATCCCAGCGATATTCTTGGCGCTCGCGCACGACCGTGTCGCCCTCAGCGCTGCCAACGCTTCCGCCATGGCCGGGTTGCGGCGTCAGCCCCGCCATAAGGAACGCCGGCGTTGCAGCGCTGTCTGCAACGGCGTGTGGCACACATGTGCCCGGGATGGTGCGGCGCAAGGCAGCAATGGAAATGTTGTCGCTGCCTCCGCGCAAATTCGCCAAGCCCACCAACACATGCACGGCTTCGCGCACCGTCTGCGCGTCAAAGGCGCGGGCAAACTCGTGGTTGTCCACATGCGCGGTCAGCCCATCGGAGCACAGCAGCAGCACATCGCCCGGTTCCAGGTGGCACTGAAACATGTCTATCGCCACAGAATGATCCACGCCAATGCAGCGCGTGATGATGTTGCGGTCGGGGTGCGTTTCGATGTTGGGGATGTTATGGCCACTGCGCACCAGCTCGTACAACAATGTGTGGTCTTGCGTCAACTGCTCGCACTTGTGCGGCGTGATCCGATAAGCGCGGCTGTCGCCCACATTGGCGATCCACGCATCGGCGTCTTGCACCAACGCGGCCACGCAAGTTGTGCCCATGCTGCTCAAACTGGGATCAAGACGGCTCGCATTCCGAACCGCGTCATTGGCCGTTTGCAACGCCGCGCGCAGCAACAGCGTTTCCGCGCGTGGCGGCCCGCCGCGCACCGAGTTTTGCACAGCTTCTGTCGCCAAGTGGCTGGCGATGGCGCCGCCAGCGTGGCCGCCCATGCCGTCGCACACCAACAGCAAGCAACCGCGTTCGACGCCCAAGTCTTCCGCCACCGCGCAATCTTGGTTTTCTGCACGCTGGCGGCCTGTGTCCGTCAACGCGCAGAACTCCGCAATCGGCAACGCTGGCGTGGTGCTCATGTCGGCTGTGTTTCGTTCGGACTCATGAGTAGTTCTGTGGCCCTGAATCGCCTCCGCCGGGGCCCGAGCCAGCGCCGGGGCCATAGTCTTGGCCACGATCGTCGCGGCGCGGATGGCTCCGAAACCCGCGCTTCGCTTTCGCGTTACGCGCTTGGGTCCGCGAACGATGCCCGAGCTTGCCGCGGAATCGACGCGCCGTGTTTTTCGCGGCATCAGACTTCACCGGCTTGGTGACTTGCGCTTCCAACACAATCAACGGCGTCATGATGCCGGGCGGCGCGCCCACCAGTGTCGCCGCGCGCATTTCCAACTGCTGGATATTGGGCAAGTGCTTGGTCCAGTCGCGCGGTATGGAACCTGCACCGTGCAACGCGCCAAGGAACGCCCCGCCGAGACATCCAAATGTGTCGGTGGCTCCGCCTTCCGCCAACACGCCGTCCAGCGCGTCGGTGAACTCATCGTGGTCGGTGAGCAGCAAGTAGATCAGCGCGGGCACGGCTGCGATGGCGAAGCCACCGCCCACGCTCGTGATGGCGCGGGCACCAAAGGGCGCACTGCGTTCAACGATGGCGGCAAAGGCCGCGCTCAGCGGCTCGTTGAGCAGCGTGGCCACATGCTCGATAGCGTCGCCCATCTGCGTGGTGCACCCGGAGGCATTCTCTGACAACTGCGCGGCGTAACGGTCGCGCATCAACGCTTCGGTGCAACGCACCAAACGCAACACATCTTCCAGCAATGCGTCTTCATCCAAGTCTTCGCTGGTGGTGTTCATGGCGCCGCGCACCAAGCCGGCAACAGCGGCCACGGCGGCCAACGCGCGCGGATCGTTGTGGGTGACTATCCCCGCCAGGATGCACGCTTCAGCCAACTGCGCGTCTTCCGCGAAATACAGCGCCAGTGGCACGCCACGGCTGGCCGCACCCATGCCCGCACTTGGTTGGGCACATTCCTGCCACGGAGTGCCGTTCATCATGAGGCGCACTGCAACGCGGAAGTTGCGGTGCGGCCGACGCCAGCAGCCAAAAAGGTGCCCCGGGACAGGCTGCGCCAAGTCTGCGAAGCGCGAACATAGGCTGTCCGGGTTCATGCGCTTCTCGCGCAGCAACACATCGGCCACGCACAGCGCTGCTTGCGTTTCGTCTTCGTAGGCGCCGCGCTGGATGCGCCGCGCGTGCACCTTGGCTTGGAACAAACGCGGGTCTGCAAGCCCCTCGGGCACGCCGCCCTCCGCTTCGATCTCGCCTTGAGTTAGCCCCGACAGCGGAGCTCCGCGCGCTTCCCCCACCGCCATGGCGAGGAATGCTCCGCGAGCCTTGATGATCTTGTCCATAGCTTCCTTTGGCGAAGGGGCGTCCTGACTTGGTGCCGCAACATCGCCGCAGTCATTACTGCGCGCGTTGCTTGCGGCGGGACGAAAAAACCACCCGCTGGGTGGATGCGGGACTGAACCCGGCTTCGCTTGCGATCGGGGGGTGCGCGGCGCGAACCCCTTGCTCCGGAAACGATGGGCCGCTTCGCGCCGTCTAAGAACGCGCGCTGGCCAAACTGAGAAGCGCCTGGTGCAGCCATCAACATCGGAGTGCTGCCATTCTGCCCTATCGATGGCGTTGCCGTAAGCGTGGGTTTTCTCGAAGAAATTCGCTGCGCACGGACAGAGGCACCGCCGTGACGCGCTTGATTGCACGCAAGTCCATGCGCACAAAGAGCTTCCGAGGAACAGCCCACATCCCTAACATGCAGGCACCTGTGCTGGGCGCGAAGCGCTGCATTTCCTGCGCGTCGCTCGCATTCCAGACAAGGAGACATCCTCATGCCACGCCCGCTGCCGCGACTCATTCAAGTTATCGCCATGGCCCTCATCTGCGCCTGCACTGGTTGCTACCAGCGCGGCACAGCGCCAGAGCAGATGCCGGCCACCGAACACACAGCCGTCGAAATCATGCGCGCCAACTGCGGCACTTGCCACGGCGTCGAAGGCCAAGGTGGCTATTCGTGGGTTGATCCGACATGGTTCGCGCCGGAGCTAGCGGGGGCCACCGAAGCCGTGGTGAAGACCATGGTGCGCATGGGGCGCCCGCCAGCGATGCCAATGATTCCCGAACACGAAGTGAGCGAGACCGAATTGACTGCGCTGGCCGCCTACATTGCTGGGCTTCCGGCGAATGCCGTGCCCGCGCCTGCCTACGACACCACCATGTTTGTATTGGACGAAGACCCGTGGTTCAGCCCAATGCAGGTGTCGATTCAACCCGGGCAGACCGTGCGCTTCGTCAATCTTGGGCGCACTTATCACCCCGTGGCCGATATCGCTTTTGTCACCAGCCACGGCATGGACGGCATATTCTCTGGCAACTTGGGAGCGAACGGCGAGTACTACCACACCTTCGATACCACAGGCGTATTCACCTTGCTGTGCGGCATGCACCCCTACATGCGCGGCGAAGTGCATGTAGGTACCGGAACTGCCCCTGTGCCGCCAACTTGGGTGCCAGCAGCGCCGCAACCGCTACCTCCAGTGGCAGGAGTCGGCGAAATCTGGGTAATGGCGCAATTCCAGAATTGGCCTGGCAAAGCCACTGACGGCGTTGCGCAAGTGATCGATGCCGCGACTTTCACGGTGACGAACCAAATCCCCGTGGGCAACAACCCGCACAACATCTGGTTCGGTCAAGGCAACAACGAAGCACTAATAACCAACTGGTTCGGCGTTTCTGTGAATACTGTCGATAGCGCAACGAAGCTCGTCACGGGCGAGTACATTGCAGGCGCTGCACCTGCCCATGTCACCAGCGACTACGCGGGCACCAATTGGTATGTGTCCATGGAAGGCTCGCACTATATTCAGAGCTTCACTCAAGCCCCTGGCATTTACGGCCTTGGCGGCTTTACGCTGGTGACGCCGCGCGCTGTGGTTAGCGGCTACGGCCCGCATGGCGTTTGGTATGCCAACGGCCTGTTGGTGTCTTCCAATTCCATGGACAACAGCTTCAGCATTGTCGACGCAGCCAGCCTGACCGAGTTAGCGACGCTGCCTGCAGGCATCATGCCTCTGGGAGCTTCTGCTAATTCATCGGGCACCATTGGCGCGTGTGGCAACGCCGTCAGCAACAGCGTTTCCATCTACGACATCTCTAATCGCATCTACATTCGAGACATTCCCACCAGCGGCAGCACGGTGCAGGTGCCATTCACG
>CAMDTN010000091.1 GCA_945907755.1 Singulisphaera sp. GP187
ATCCATGGCGAGGTAGTGCCCGCAGCCTTGGATGGTGAGCACCGGCACGCCCAGCATCTGCGCCATGCGTTCGCTGTGTTGCGGATTCACCAAGCGATCGAGACTGCCAACGATCACGGCGCGTTGCTTGGGCAAATGCTTGAGGTGCGCAGCCAACGAGAAGCGACCTGCTGCGAAGAGCTGGCGCCGCAGCGCACCCGCCGCGTAGCCACCTTCAATGCGTCGCAGTTGCAACAGCGCGTCGACAACGCCCGGATTGGCCGCGAGTGCTTGCGGGCTTATCAATTCAGGCATGCGTCCGCGCAACCCGGTGCGACCGATCAATGCGCGAAAACCCATGCGCGCCACCGAAGCGGGGGACAGGCGCAACCGGCCACTTTCGCGACATGAGCCTGCGAGCATGCTCAGCGACACGGCGCGCTGCCCGAGCCGAGCAGCCAGTGCCGCGGCAATCATGCTGCCGAGAGACAGGCCCACGACATGCACCGGGCCCGTGCAGCCGATGCTGTCGAGAGTTTGTTCGATCAGCGCCGCGTGGTCCTCGCAAGTGCGCGGTACTGGCACGCTCGCGCTGCGCCCGATGCCGGGATTATCCGGCAGCACGACGCACACTTCGCCCTGCGCGGCCAAAGCATGAACCACCGGAGTCCACGAGGCCGCTAATTGCGCGATGCCTGACACCAACACGACGCACGGCCCGCGCTGTGGGCTCCCGTGGATCCGCGCCCCGAGAGGCGCGGCGCAGGAAGCAACCGGGGGAAGCGTGGCCTCGCCAAGGTTCACGGCTTAGTAGCGGTAGTGCTCGGGCTTGTAGGGCCCGCTCTTCGGAATGCCGAGATAAGCGGCTTGCTTGTCGGTGAGCACCGTCAGCCTCACGCCGATCTTGTCGAGGTGCAAGCGCGCGACCTTCTCGTCCAGCGTCTTGGGCAAGGTGTACACGCGGCGTTCGTACTTCTTGAAGTTCGCAAACAGATCCATCTGCGCCATGACTTGGTTGCAGAAACTGTTGGACATGACGAACGACGGGTGCCCAGTTGCGCAGCCGAGATTCAGCAAGCGGCCTTCTGCCAACACGATCACAGCGTGCCCATCAGAGAAGATCCAACGATCGACTTGCGGCTTGATGTTGTCGCGGCGCACGCCCTTCACTTTGGCGAGGCCGGCCATGTCGATCTCGGTGTCGAAGTGGCCAATGTTGCCCACGATGGCGTTGTTCTTCATGCTTTGCATGTGCTTGGCGGTAACCACACCACAGTTGCCCGTGGTGGTGATGACCATGTCCAAATCTTCCAGCACATCTTCGAGCGTGGCCACTTGGTAGCCCTCCATCGCCGCTTGCAGCGCGCAGATGGGGTCGATTTCAGTCACCACCACGCGAGCGCCTTGCCCGCGCAGCGCTTGCGCGCAGCCCTTGCCCACATCGCCGAAACCGCAGACAACAACGAGCTTGCCCGCGAGCATCACATCGGTGGCGCGGCAGATGCCATCAACCAGTGAGTGGCGACAGCCGTAGAGGTTGTCGAACTTGCTCTTGGTCACCGAGTCGTTGACATTCATGGCGGGGAAGAGCAAGCGCTTGGCTTCCACCATTTGGTACAGGCGATGCACACCCGTGGTGGTCTCTTCCGAAACGCCGCGAATGGCCTTCGCGCGCGTGGTCCAGCGGCGCTTGTCGGCCTTGAGCGAACGCTGCAAGAGCTTCATCAGCTCCATGGAGTCTTCGTTGTCTTGCGACGCGGGGCTGGGCACCTTGCCAGACTTTTCATACTCGACACCCAAGTGAACGAGCATGGTGGCGTCGCCACCGTCGTCGAGAATCATGTTGGGCCCGCCGCCATCAGGCCACAGCAGTGCTTGTTCCGTGCACCACCAATACTCTTCGAGGCTCTCGCCCTTCCAAGCGAAGACGGCCATGCCGCGCGGGTTGGTGCCAGTGCCCTTGCGCCCAACAGCGACAGCGGCGGCGGCGTGGTCTTGCGTGGAGAAAATGTTGCACGAACACCAACGCACTTCGGCGCCAAGATCCAGCAGTGTCTCGATGAGCACCGCGGTCTGAATGGTCATGTGCAGCGAGCCAGTAATACGCGCGCCCTTCAGCGGCTGCGACTTGGCGAATTCGCGGCGCAGCGACATGAGGCCTGGCATTTCCACTTCAGCGAGTTCGATTTCCTTGCGACCAAACTCTGCAAGGGAGAGGTCTCTAACTTTGAAGTCTTGAACGTTGGTCATGCTTTTCACAGGGAGCCTTTCGAAATGTGTGTTCGCGGCGTTCGAGCGTGCCGTGGCTGCTTCAGCCCGACGCGCCGCTCGTGGGCATCGTCATAGCACCCAGCGCCACTTGATTCGCTGACTCTGCACATGTGCCGGCGGCTAATCGTGCGCCTTGGGGCACATATCCAGCGGCGGGCCCGGAGTTAGCGGGCCTCGTGCACAGCACTCGGCCTAAACATCTCGCTCAAGCCCCAACTCTCACACAGCCTCGTCCCCGAAGACGATGCCGAGGGCGCGGGCGGTGGAGATGGCGTCGTCGTTCAAGGGTAATTGCCGGCAGGGCTGGGTGAGCAGCCAAGTGAGTTCCACGGAGTCCATGCGGTTGCCGCGCACGGCCACCATGCGGCCCCATTCGTTGCGGCGGGCGAGTTCCATGGCGTGGTGTCCCATGCGACTGGCTAAGACGCGGTCGTGCGGCGTCGGCGTGCCACCGCGTTGCAAGTGCCCGAGCACTGTGCAACGACTATCCAGTCCGGTGCGGCGCGAAATCTCGTCGGCCACATACTGGCCCATGCCGCCGTGGGACTTGCGCCCATCAGCGTTGGTGCGCTCCAACACTTGGCCGCCTTCAGGCTTGGCGCCTTCCGCCACCACCACGATGCTGAAGTGGCGCTTGTGCGCGCGACGGCGCATGAGCTTGCCCAACACCGCTTCCCATGTGAACGGAATCTCGGGGATCAGAATCACATCTGCGCCGCCACCAAGGCCAGCGTGCAATGCAAGGTGCCCCGCATCGCGACCCATCACCTCCAACACCATGACACGCTCATGAGCTTCAGCTGTGGAGTGCAATCGATCGACTGATTCTGTTGCGAAGGCTGTGGCCGTGTCGAAACCAAAGGTGATTTCCGTGCCGGGGATGTCGTTGTCGATGGTCTTCGGAACGCCGATGACCTGCACGCCGCGCTCCTTCATTAGGCGCGCACAAATGCCCATGCTGCCGTCGCCGCCGATAGCGATGAGCCCTTCAACGCCCAAGAGCTTTAGGCGATCGGCCACATCGGTGCTGCGATCGGAAACGCTGCCATCGGTTTCGCGGAACTTGAACGGGTCGCCGTGATTGGTGGTGCCAAGGATGGTGCCGCCAAGAGTGAGGATGCCGCGCACTTGGTCGCGGTCGAAGTCGATGATGCGCAGCGGCGATTCCAACAAGCCGTCGAACGAGTCTTCTAAACCAATGACGCGCCAACCCAGTTGCGTCACGCCTTGCTTCACAATGGCGCGGATGACTGCATTCAACCCAGGTGCATCGCCACCGCCGGTCATCACGGCCACTGTTCGTCTGGCATTCATGCGCGGGTTGTATCACCCCTGCGCTTGGCATGAAGTGATGGGTATGCTCGCCTGTGGAACTGGACATTGAAGACTTGAACGACGACGGTCGCGGGCGCGGGCACTTGGGCAACAAGGCCGTCTTGGTGGCGCAATCATTGCCGGGGGACCGCGTCGTCGTGCACCCGGACTTCGCCACGCGGGGTACTGTCCAAGGGCGCGTCGCACGACTTCTCAAACCAAGCCCGCTGCGGGTGCAGCATCCCTGCGCGCATGAGTTCCACTGCACGGGTTGCACCTTGCTCGCAGCGCAGCGCAACTTTGAACTGGAGTGGAAGCAAGAACGCCTGCGCGGCATCGTTGAGCGCATTGATCCATCGTTGACAGAGATCTTGCGCCCGCTGCTGGCCCCAACGCTGCCGTTCCACTACCGCCACTATGCCAAACAAATCTTTGCATTCGTCGGCGGGCGCGCGGTCTTAGGTTCCTATGTCGCGGGCACCCACGAGGTGACCGACAACAGCGCGTGCCCCGTGCATGTGCAAGCGCTGCAACGCAGCCTTGATGGTGTGGTGGATCTCACGCGCCGCCTGCGCCTGCGCGTGCATGACGGCGCGGGGCGCGAAGGATTGCGCTACGCCATCGCACGGCATTCGCGCACTGAAGCGCGCAGCTTGTTGGTGCTGGTCACCAGCGCAGCAGATCCGGTCGAAGCCATTCACTTGGCGGAACATGCCCTCGCGGCGGACGCCAACCTTGCGGGGGTGCGCGTGTTGCAACAAGTCGGCGACAGCAACACGCTGTTGGCAGGCACCAGTGCGTGGGCATCCGGTGAAGAAACTCTGCGCGAAGACTTGCTCGGCGAAAGCCACGCCATTTCCGCCATGGATTTCTTTCAGGTGAATCCGCCGGCCGCAGAAGCGATGTTTGCCTGCGCGTTGGAGGTCGCCGGCAGCGGTGCAATCGCGTTGGATTTGTATGCCGGGGTGGGGGCCATGGCGCTGCCGTTGGCGCGGCGCTTCGCGAAGGTGCACGCAGTGGAATC
>CAMDTN010000092.1 GCA_945907755.1 Singulisphaera sp. GP187
GGCGGTGGCCGCAGCAACGACGCACTTTTCAATCAGGCGCGCCTGGAACAGGCCTATGTGCAACGCTTGCGTGAGAGCCGCTACTGGAAGGACGAAGTGCACTTGCGGCACTGGCCCGAGTTTGTGGCCAGCTCTCGCGTGTTTTTTGGTGCACAGGCGGAAGCCACGGTGCGCGCCGCCGATGCGTTGACGCGCCCCGGCGGGTCGCTGCGCGCCGCCATCGCGCAGGCTGCAAGCGCAGCGGGCGAGGCCGGGTTTTCAGGGCTGCGTGCCGAAGCCGAGCGCGCCGCCGATGCACTCGGTGCGCGCAAGGGTCTTGTGGGCGCGGTGCTTGCCGCAGTGCCCAGCATGGTGGCGAATAGTTTCAGGCCACAGCGTGCGACGCTGCCGCAGCATGACGAGAAACTGATCCCGCTGTTTTGGGAAGCGACAGATTCTCCGCGCGCGTTACCACCCTTGTTGGCCCCACGCGCAGCGCGCTGGCGCGCTGGCATTGCCGCGGCCATGTTCGAGCTGTACCGCAACGACGCCACTCCGCTCTCGCAGAAATTGCAGATGGCGCGGAGTGCAGTGCTGCGCTGTTGCACACTTGGAGATGTCTTGCGTTTGCCGTTTGCAGCGTGGCTGGCAGCGCGCGCAATCGACGATGCACCGCGTGCATCTCTGAGCACCGCATCCAGCGCTGCGCCGGTTGGTGCGCCGGACTACATGGCGGTGGTGCCGACGCAGCGCACCGACGACAAGCTGGCGCTGTTGGACTACCGCGGCGAGCACGCCACGCACATCCACTTTCATGCGCAACGCGATGCTGCAGGCCGCCCCGTGAATGCGTCGTCGAGCCTGCTGCATGTGTGCCCCGCGCAGGTGTATGTGGCCGAGCAAGACCTCGCGAAGAACACAGCCATCAGTGTGCAGCACGAAAACTGCATTCGCTGCGAAAGCTGTTGGCGAGCCGAAGATGCTCATGTGGATTGGGGCCGCACGCGCGCACAACGCGTTGAGTTTGCCTGCAATAGCCCCGCCGCCGCATGGCTGCGCGAAGACTTAGAGGCCGCAGCGTTGGCGCAGGCCTTGCCGCGTGTGTTTCCCACGAATGCCGCAGCGCTCGTGGTCGGCCCTGCGCATCGTGCCGACGAATCTGCCGAGCAGCGCGCCACCACTGTTGCGAAGAATGCAGCCGCGTTGCAAGCGGTGGCGCGGCGCGCCGCAGCATTCCTCGCATTGATGCAAGAATCGCCATCCGTGTTGACAGGCGCACAACAGGCGCGGCTGGCGGATTATGCGCTGGCCCTCGCTGTGGCGCTTGATGCGACAGAGTTTGCTGGAGCTGCGTCACTTGCTGGCCCACTGCGCGCGCACATCGCCTCGAAGCGGTTCTTTCAGGCGGAAGCTGATGCGCTGTTGGTGCGCGATGTTTATCTGCCGCGCTGGCTCAAGAGAACAAACTCTGCGGTGGCGCAGCGGGCGCTCGGCTATCCACTGTCATCGCGCACGGCGCGGGTCGCAGCATTGCGCGCGCAACTTGCACTGCAGTTTCCTCGCGACGAATTGCACGCGGTGGATGATGCCGCTGTGTTGCCGCAAGCACTTCGGGCGAAGCTGGTCGCGCACCTGCGCGGGCATATTGATGGCGGAGCATCGCGCACGCACGAGTTGCTCGCGGCTTTGTCTGGCTTGAGCCCAGCACTGGCGTGGATGGCTGCGGAGACAGTTCTTGCACGCGAGCTCTGCGCTGCGGCCGGTCATGTGCTCAATCAAGACTGGCTCGTGGCCGTGCCCGAAGGCGAGCTTCGCATTGAAGGCAGCGGGGTTGTTGGTCATGTGCTTGCACTGGGTTCCTGCGAGCGGTTTTTACTGGTGTGCGGCGAGCGCATGGCGTTGCATGCGCACCCGCAGCGCGATGGCGGCGCCGCGTCGTCAGCAGGCGAGCGTGAAACTGCGAGCGGGGCGCTGGGCCTGCGTGCCGCCGCACCCACCGAACTGTCATTCACCGCGAGCACGGAGCAGTTCGTGCTGTCCGGCGCAAGGACTTCGTTGCGGCGTGAGCAATTGGTGGCGGTGGTGGCCGAGGGCATCGCGCAGTTGTTGTTGCAACGCGCCACCGAACATGCGCAATCGCGCGTCCAATTCCCCGGGCTGTTCCGGGATTTGCGCGGGCGCGATGGCATCGCCAAGTTTGGTGCCGTGCGTGAGCTTCTCGGTGGCGCGGCTGCGGCCACCGAAGTCCTCACGGCGCTTGCCACCGCATCTGCTGCCACGCAGGCACCACCATCCGAAGTGGCGGCGCAGAGCACAGGGTTGCTCGCGGTTGGAGCTGCGTTGGAATTGCTTGGGCCGGGCCCGCGCGGCGTGTCGTATTTGGCGGGGCAGGTCTTAGGCGGCACGGCCTATTCCGAGGAAGACGATGTGTGCCGCTTCTTCCGCGATGCAGCGGCGTTCGGGCGCGTCGCGTTGGACCTGCGCTCGCGCACGCACGCTCGCGCCGAGTACGCGCTTCGCGAGGGCCTTGCGGCGCCACTGCGCACTTGTGCGTCATCGAGTTCGCCACGCCTCAGCGCGGAATTTCAAACATGCATGGCGGTTTTGACCGCACTCGATACGACCTTGGCGCAAGGCTCAGCCACAACGCGTGCTGCGCTGCAGCACGATGTGGCGCGTCTCGCAGGTCTGGTGGATGCAGCGGTTGCGCTCCAACAGCGTGTCGATGCGCTGCACGACGAAGGCGCAAGCGGCGCCATGGCGCACACGGCATTGACTATTTTGATGCAGCGCGTGCAACGCCGCGCAAAACTTCTGACGCAGCGCTGCTCCGATGCGGAAGATCTTGTGCACCTCGGACGCCACGCTTTGCAGGACGGCTTGGACACACCTGTGCAGGCATGGCGTGGCGCAACTTACGCGCAGTGGTTGGCCAGTGACGCGGCTCATCAGAGTGGCGATCTACTGCTGGCAGCGCGCGAACCCATGACGCCAGAGCGCGCCGCCGCCGACACGGCGTTGGCCGAACGCGTTGTGGACAGCGACATTTGGCGCGCGCGTTGTGGCGCGCGGTGGCAGCGTGGCGTTGAAAGGGCACATCAGTTGTCGCTGGACGACCTCGCCTTGCTGCGCGACCGCGGCGCCTTCCGCATGGTGGTGCCTGTGGCCGAAGGCGGGCTGGGTCTGAGCAAGCTGGCGTACTACCGCTCGTGCGCACGCATGGCGCGCTACGGCGACATCGCGCAGCCCATCGTGGTCATGGGTTCTATGTCCATCGGCTGCTTGCCGCTGCTCATCGGTCTGAAGGAAGACTTGCCACGCCTGCAAACGGCGTTGGATAACTGGCTCGCCAAGCGCGAGGCGCTGGAGAAGTTGGCGGAGCAATGCGAAGCGCCAGCAGCGGAACTTGGGCCAATCATTGAGGCCATCGCGCAATTGATGCCACGCGAGCGCTTGCTGCGCGGCGTGCTCGGGCCGTTAGAAAATGAGCTGAGTGCGGTGCCGCTATCGAAGAGCCAGCCCAAAGGGACGGTAGGGAAGGCGCTGCGTGCCGCCTTGCTGGCGGCGGAGACGGAGCGCTCCAGCATCGAGCACCGCGCAGCGGCTCACAAGAGTTATCTCGCGCTCATCGCTGCCGGGCGCATTTCCGCATTTGCGTTGACCGAGCCATCAGCAGGCAGCGACACGGCGCGCGTCCGCACGAAGGCCACAAGCGCGAGTGTTGCAGTGCAAAGCGACCCACGCGGCTTCTGGACATTCATGCCCGAAGGTGGCACGGCCCGGCGCAATCTCTTTGCGCGCGACGCGCTGCACTGCACGCCGGATGGCATTTTTTGGCGCAGGCCCGATGGCTCAGAGCTGCTCGTTCAATGGATTGATCGTGGCGCACCCGGTGGGCCAGAACGCAGCGTGCTCATCGATGGTGTGCGTGTGCCGATGCACGACCTCGGGCGCGTCGCCAGCGTAGACGGCAAGGACGTGTGGCGTCATTGGATTGTGAATGGCTCCAAGATGTGGATCACCAACGCTTCCATCGCCGGCGTCATGATTCTGTATGCGCGCACCAGTGCGGGGATTACAGCCTTTGCACTGGATGCGCACGCCGAAGGCCTGAGCGTCGGCCGCGATGAGCACAAGATGGGCCAGCGCGGCAGCACCACCAACGAACTCACGCTCAGCGATGTGCGCGTTTGTGCAGACCAACTGATCGGAT
>CAMDTN010000093.1 GCA_945907755.1 Singulisphaera sp. GP187
CTTCTGCCGCTCGCGCAGGAACACATTCTTGCGCAGGAGAGTGGCAAGGAGCGCTGCGTGGCCGCCGTGCGCGAGCTGTCGCAGGCGTTCGCGCTGGCAGTCCCGCATGCCGAGGCGCTGCGCATCCGCGACGACGTGGCGTTCTTTCAGGCCGTGCAGGCGGTGCTCGCCAAGCGCGGGCCAGGCGATGCGCGGCCCGAGGAGGACATCGAGCACGCGGTGCGGCAGATCATCTCGCGGGCGGTTGCTCCCGAAGGAGTGATGGACATTTTCGCCGCGGCCGGCCTCGCCAAGCCCGACATCTCGATCCTCTCCGATGACTTCCTGGCCGAGGTGCGTGGCATGCCGCAGCGCAATCTCGCGGTGGAGCTGCTTCAGAAGCTGCTCAGGGGCGAGCTCAGCAAGCGCCGGCGCAAGAACGTCGTCCAGGCGCGTTCATTCGCAGAGATGCTGGAGCAGACGATCCGCCGCTATCAGAACCGCGCGATCGAAGCGGCGCAGGTGCTCGACGAGTTGATCCACCTGGCGAAGGACATGCGCGAAGCCAGCGCGCGCGGCGACGCGCTCGGTTTGAGTGAAGACGAGCTCGCGTTCTACGACGCGCTCGAAATCAACGACAGCGCCGTGAAGGTGCTCGGCGAGCCGACGTTGGTCAAGATCGCCCGCGAACTCGTTGAAACCGTGAAGAAGAACGTCACCATCGACTGGACGATGCGCGAGAATGTGCGGGCGCAACTGCGCGTCCTGATCAAGCGCATCCTGCGCAAGCACGGTTATCCGCCGGACAAGCAGGAGAAAGCGACGCAGACCGTGCTGGAGCAGGCGGCGTTGCTATCCGGCGAATGGGCGGCCGCGTGAGAGGGGCGCCCAACAACAGCATGCAGCGTACAGCGCTGCGCGCCGCCTTGAGCGGGCCGCAATTCGGGACCTTCCCGACTGGTACTTCTATCTCAATCCGCTTGAATACTTCGATCCCTATGTGTCGCTCCCCGATTCGTGCCTCGACGCGGCAGTCCGCAAGGATTTCAAGTTTGCCTACCAGCGCGAGTATCGGTTCATGTGGTCTCCACTCAAGCGGCAACAGACTCGTGGCTTCATCCATTTACGTCTGGGCCCACTGACGGATATCGCAAGGTTGTCGCGGGTTGTGCCACGCTCATGAGTGCAACAAGCGTATGCCGATGACGCGGCCCAGCGCCGCTCCAATCGTGGCGGATTGCCGTCTGGCGGCGCAGCTTGATTGCCGTTGGGCGTACCCGCTGGCGGCACTGAGCCGCGCAGCTGCTAATGCCGAGCGTTGGCCGCAGAATCGCCCCGCATGAATAGGCGCTACCAAGTTTTCATCAGTGCGATGTTGCACTCCCTTTAAGACGAGCGCCATAGCTGTCGGGTCGTCGGGTGAGGGGTTTGGTAATGGGGAATAGCGATAGGGCAGGCTCAGCCAGGTATGCATAGCGGCGCGCAGGGGAAGCGCGCGGCGTATCGCCTCTCACAGCGCGCGGCGAGTGTTTGTCGCGCGACCGATGGGCTGCAACTAGCGCACGGATTGCAAGCGCGGGTCGGAGCAGAGGCCGCCGGGTGGTACTTGGAGGTTGGTCACGCGAATGTGGGCGAAGTTGGGGCGGCGCACTTCTAAATCCCAAGTGCCAGAGGGAATGCCGGAGATGCTGAACTGGCCATCAGAAAACACCTGCGATTGGATACTTGCTTTGGCCGGTTGCATTTCAGGGTCGAACAACGCCACGATGGTGCCTTGCTTCATTTCGGCGACGCGGCCCGAAATGGTGCCCGTTGGCAGCAAACGCAATTGCAAGTTCTGTTGCGGGCCAGACAACGCTGCGCTGCGCGCGCTGCCACCTTCACTCACGATCTCGACGCGATAACGGCATGCAGGCGCCACCACAGCGAAGCGCCCATCGGCACTGCGCATTTGTTGCTGTGAGGTTTGCGGGCTGCCATCCAGCGGAGCAGCGCCAACAAAGGCCATTTGCACGGGGCGTCCTTCGATATCTACCGCGGTGCCAGAAGCGCAGGAGTTCGCAGGGGGCAAACGCACTTCATGCGTGCTTGCGTCTTGCGGGTTCACCGTGTGTGTCGCGCTGCGACCGTCGGCAGCAATGACCGTGATGCCAAATGGCTTGCCTTGCTCGCAGCCACCAATGCTGACGGCACCCTGCGTCACCTGCAATCCGACAGCGCGTGGGTCTGGCCTGCCAACCACCGCGTGGGGGAAGGCGAATGCGTCCGCAGCGCAAGGGCTGCCATCCATTTCCAGCACGCGGAAAACAATGCTGCTGCGGCCTTCCAGAGAGAAGTGCGCGATCCACTCGCCTTTGTCTGGCGGGATAATGGCCTGTTCAAGCGCGCCACCGGGTAGCAGCAGCACCACACCGAGTCGCGTTGCGAAAAGATCTTCATCGACGCGGCCAGGCACTGGCAGTTGCACATGCCCGCCGGGTTCGCCGCTCACGCCACCAGAAATGCGCTGCGTGTCGCCGAGGTGCGCCAGCGCAGCTTCTACCCCGACAATAGGTGCCCCCGCAGCGGATTGAACGCGCACTAATATTTGAACGCGCACAGGGTCGTTGGCCCATTCACTGCCAACAGGCATGCTGCCTTGCGCCGGGCGCTGGGTGACCAGCTGCCATGTGCTGTTGCGGTAATGCGGCCGTTCGCCAACGGTGAAGACCAGCACCAAGCCCACCGCGACGATGATGCCGAAAAAAACTGCTGCACCGCCCCACGGGTGACGGCTGAAGAAGCCCTGTTCTGCGTTCATGGGGCCATTCTCCGCGCACACGGCCGCAGCCCAAGCACAGGCTTTCTCAGGCCTGCAACTCCGGGCGGCCTGCGAAATGCGCTAGTGCTTCGGGGTTGGCCAGCGCCTGCTGGTTCTTCACCTCGCGGCCGTGCACCACATCGCGCACCGCGAGTTCTGTGATCTTGCCGCTCTTGGTGCGGGGGATGTCTGGCACTTGCAGGATCACTGCCGGCACATGCCGCGGCGTGGTGTTGCTGCGGATGGTCTTGCGGATGCGGTCGCACAGCGCGTCGTCCAAGCGCAGATCGGCGCGCAAACGCACAAATAGCACCACGCGCACATCGCCTTCATAGTCTTGCCCGATGCAAATGCTCTCTTCCACTTCGGGCAGCTTTTCCACTTGGCGATAAATCTCGGCGGTGCCGATGCGCACGCCGCCGGGGTTCAGCACCGCGTCGCTGCGCCCGTGGATCACCATGCCGCCGTCGGTGGTCAAGCGCACCCAGTCGCCGTGGCACCACACGCCGGGGAAGCGTTTGAAATAAGCCTTGTGATACAGCAAGCCGTCGGGGTCGTTCCAGAAACCCACCGGCATGGAGGGGAAAGCGTTGCGGCACACCAACTCGCCGGGCACATCGATCAATGCTCGCGCTTGATCGTCGAACACGGCCACATCCATGCCAAGGCCACGGCATTGGATTTCGCCACGGCGCACGGGCAGCAACGGATGCGCCAGCACGAAGCACGAGAGGATGTCGGTGCCGCCCGAGATTGAAGCAATCTGCAAATGTGTGCCGATGGAATCGTGGATGAAGTCGAAGGCTTCGGGCGCGAGCGGCGAACCGGTAGATGCCACTGTGCGCAGCGCCGACAAGTCGTGGTGCTTTGCGGGTTCGTAGCCAACCTTCTTCAGCGCGTCGATGTACTTGGCGGAAGTGCCAAAGAAGGTCAAGCGCTCTGCAGCGGCCATGTCCCACAGTGTCTTGGGGCGTGGGAAAAACGGGCTGCCGTCGTACAGCACGATGCAAGCACCGGTGGCCAACGCGCTCATCAACCAATTCCACATCATCCAGCCGCAAGTGCTGAAATAGAACACGCGATCGCTGCTGCTGATGTCGCAGTGCAATACATGCTCTTTCATGTGTTGCAGGAGCGTGCCGCCGTGGCCGTGCACGATGCACTTGGGTTTCCCCGTGGTGCC
>CAMDTN010000094.1 GCA_945907755.1 Singulisphaera sp. GP187
CGATGGTCCGCGATCATCTCAAGGGGATTGTCAACGCGATCGTGCTGCGCGCCACCAACGCTGCTTCCGCAACCGCGAGCGCTTTCGCAATGCCATCTACTTCCACCTCGGCGGCCTTGATCTCTGTCCCAATTCAGCCTTTGCGACCCACACGAATGCGTGAAGCCCCAAAACCTCTCCCAAGCGGCGGCACAAAAGCTCGTCAACTATCTTGGGTTCTAAAGGGCTGAAGCACGATTTTCAGTGAGCGCCGCCGACTCCGGGAAACAGTTCATTCGCCATTGGTGTCTCTGGCGCTGTGTCCAGTGCTGCGCGCTTTAGTTGGTGCCGTGGCCCCACGCCAAGATGCTGGCAAGGGCAGCGCATGCGCCCACCAACAACAGCAGAATCAGCACGGTCAAGAAGCCGCTCCAGCGCACGGCGTGGTCGTAGCTGTCGCGGGCGGCGAAATTCCATTCGGTGCCGGCAGATGTTTGCATGCGCTCGCGCAATTTCGCGGCGCGTGGTGACAGCACCAACCCCAAGAAGAGTTCCAGTGATAGGGCGACGCCGGTGAAGCCGAAGAATGCGATGGCAGGAGTGCGCAAGCGTTCAATCCACAGAATGCCGCCGGCGCCAATCATCATCAGCGCGGCGCACACGAAGGCCAGCAAATGTTGGCGCGGCGCTAATTGGCTCATCATCTCGCGCGCGTGCGACGGATTCAGTTTGCGATTCACCACCGGCGCCACCATGAAGCTGCCGAAGAATGCCGAGCCCATCCAGATGGCGAGCCCGAGATTGGTGATAAACAGCGCAAGCACATCTAAGCCGGGCAAATCTTCCGGCCGTATTCCGTCTTCAAGCAGCAGCAGCGTGTCTGTCATGGCGGCGGATCATACCGCTATCGCGCATTGCAGCGGGGGCGTCGCCCGAGCTGCGCGCTGACTTGGTGGGCTACGCGCTCACGGTCGGATGCACTCCAACGTACCGCTTCGCCTCACCAAGTCAGCACCCCGCTGTGCGGAGCGAGCGTCAGAAGGCGCTGGTGGCAACCGCTGCGGGTGCAGTGGTGCCAGTTGCCGCAACGGCGACAGGCTTCGCGGTTTTCTTCGCAGCCTTGATGGCCTTCTTCGCAACAGGCTTCACAGCCTTGGTCGCAGGCTTCGCGGCCTTCTTCGCTGGGGCCTTGGCAGGCTTCGCGGTTTTCTTCGCGACGGGCTTCGCGGCCTTCTTCGCAGGCTTCGAAGTTTTCTTCGCGCCCTTGACGGCCTTCACAACAGCCTTCGTGGCGCTCTTCTTCATTGCCTTCTTCGCGGGCTTCGCAGCTTTCGTTGCGGCCTTCTTACTCTTTGCAACCATGATTGATGACTCCCCGGAAAGTTGTGGCGGTCCGGCCTGCAGCGCACTATGCGCCGAGACCACCGCAGCGCCCTGCATCGTATGCAGCGATTGCGTCAGCGCAACGCGCAACAGCGCAGTCAGACGAAACGCACCGCGTACACAGGCGGCAAGTGGCTGCTGAGTTCGCTCCATCGGTCGCCGCCGTCTTCGGTAATCCATAGGCCGCCGGTGGTGCTGCCAAAAGCGAGGCGCGTGCCGGTGCTGTCGATGGCGAGGGCGTGGCGATAGACGAGGTCGTAGGTGTGCTCGGCCGGAAAACCACAGGTGAGTTGCGTTGCGGTTCGCCCGGCATCCTGCGTTCGAGTGACGCTCAGCCGCCCGCCCACGGGAATGCGGATCTCGTCCTTGGTGGCGGGCACAAACCACGCGGTGTCCGGCTTCGTCGGGTGCACCGCCACTGCGAAACCAAAGGTCGAAGCGCCCAGTTCCTTGATTTCGGAGAAGGTCTTGCCGCTGTCATCGCTGCGGAAAATGCCATTGTGATGCTGAATCCAGACGCGTTCCGGCTGAGCGGGGCACTGCACCATCAAATGCGGGTCTTGGACGATGGTCTCCATTGCCTTCTCCGGGGGCACATAGGCGGCGCGCAGGCCTTGCCCATGCAGTTCCCAGCTTTCGCCCAGGTCTGCGCTGTGCCACACGCCCCCGCAAGAAATGGCGATGGCCAAACGGCGCGGATCCTGCGGGTGAATGCAAATGGAATGGATCCCGGGGAACTCGGCCCCGCCGCCAAACCACTGTTTGCGTAGGGGGTGGTCCCACAGCGAGCGCACCAATTCCCAAGTGGCGCCGTTATCCAGCGAGCGGAACAGGCCCCCCGGAATGGTGCCGCACCAAAGCAGGCCGGGCTGGTCGGCGTGCCCAGGCTCTAATGCCCACATGGTCTTCAAACTCCATGGCACCGGGCGTTGGCCCATCTGCTCGTTATCGGGCTCGCCTTCAGGCTTGGGCGGATAGGCCGGAGTGCCGCAGGCTTCGAAGCCGGAGCCGTCATCCATCGAGCGAAAGAGCCGCGCCCCGAATTGCTCATGCTTCTGTGCCGCATAGACAAACCCCGTGCGCGGGTCGCGCAACACCGCGGTGATCGGGTCGCCCAAGAAGCTGGTGCGTTCAATGCGCCAACCCTGGGCCCCTTTGCGAATATCAAACAGCCCTTTGCGTGTGGCGACGAGAATGCGATCCGACATGGCTGCTGCTCCAACAGGGCCGCGACCGTACCACGCCCTCAACCGCCGGATAATGCTTGCATCACATGCACGGAAGCGTCGCGGGGCACTGCATCGCTCAGGCCCGCGCGGTCGGTCAGCGTGCGCCCGTCAATGAAGACGACCATGTGCGCGCGCAACGCGCCTTGCTCATCCACGATGAAAGGGCGCAATTCGGGGCGTTGCGCAAAAATGCTGGCCAGCACTTCGCCAACAGTGGCACCTGAGGCGGGCATGCTTGCGGCCTCGATGTGCCGCTGCAAATTGGCAGTGAAATGGACAGTGGCCACGGGCAATAGCGTAGAGCATCCTCCATCGCCGCTGGCGATGCGTTCAGGGCTTGCATCGCGTTGAGCGTGATCAGCGCCGGGCGTAGAGTGCCGCCCATGAAAGCGCTGGTCATCAAAGCTCACGGCGGTCCGGAAGTGTTGGGCTTTGAAGAGCGGGCGAAGCCTGTGCCGCAGGCCGACGAAGCCTTGGTGCGGGTGGCGGCGGCGGGGCTGAATCATTTGGATTTGTGGGTGCGCAAGGGCGTGCCGGGGCACAAATTCCCGCTGCCATTAGTGCCCGGGTGCGATGGCGCCGGCACAGTAGAGGCCGTGGGTGCATTGGTGACCGATGTGAAGCCCGGAGACCGCGTGGCCCTAAGCCCCGGCTTTGTGCCGCGCTTTTCCACCGAGGCGCTGAATGGCCAGCACAATTTGGCGCATGATTACGGCATTTTCGGCGAGACGCGCGATGGAACCTGCGCTGAATACATAACGGTGCCCGCGCGCAATCTGCTGCCCATGCCAGCAGGCATGAGCTTCACCGACGCGGCGGCAATTCCGCTGGCCGCTCTGACGGCGCATCACATGTTGTGCGAGCGCGCTCGCGTGGCGCCGGGGCATGATGTGGTGAT